>JAABTX010000299.1 GCA_011389655.1 Thioalkalivibrio sp. | reverse complement strand
CCAAACCGGCGACGCGCACGACCACGACGGGACGGGCGCGACGCACGGCCACGGCGGCGGCCAGGGCGCGATGACCCTGCGGGCGGGCGGCGTTGCCCCGGACGGCTCCGCGCTCGAAGACGTCGAGCTCGACCGCAGGACCTGCGACTGCTGCCCGACGGCTGCCGCACCGGTTCCAGGCGGCGTGGTGCTCCTCTACCGCGACCGGACCCCGGGAGAGATTCGCGACATCTATTCGGTCCGCCTGGACGACGGTGGCTGGTCTGCGCCCGCCCCCGTGGCCCGCGATGACTGGCACATGCCCGCCTGCCCGGTAAACGGCCCGGCCGTGGCATCGCATGGCAGCCACGTAACGGCCGCCTGGTTCACCGCGGCCGGCGGCACGCCGCGGGTGCGACTGGCTTTCTCGGTCGACGGCGGGCGCAACTGGGGCACTCCACTGGAGGTTGCGGCGGGTGACACGCTGGGGCGCGTCGCCGTCGTCATGGACGGCCCGCACACCGCAGTGGCCAGCTGGCTGGGCCACGCCGACCGGCAGGCCGAGATCCGCTATCGCCGGGTGGACCGCTCGGGCCGGCTCGGCCCGGTCAGGACGCTGGCCACCACCTCGCCGGCGCGCAGCTCCGGCTTCCCCCAGATGACCCTGGTCGACGGCACGCTGCTGTTCGCCTGGACCGCGACCGGCGAGCCTTCACGGGTCAGGTCTGCTCGCGTGCCCGTTCCCTGAGAGCGCCCTTCCCCGGCAAGCGCATTATGCGGCCCGCAGACGCAGTATCAGTGTCCCATCCGCCGCAGCGCCGCGATGCGCTCGTCCAGCGGCGGGTGCGTCATGAACAACCGCTTGAAGCCGGACGCGCGATGGCCCGAGATACCGAAGGTGGCGAGCTGGTCCGGAAGCGTGGCGTTGTGCCCCTGCTTGAGCCGCTCCAGCGCCGCAACCATGCGCTCGCGCCCGGCCAGCCGCGCGCCGCCGGCGTCCGCCCGGAACTCGCGCTGGCGCGAGAACCACATGACGATCACGCTGGCGAGGATGCCGAGAAAGATCTGCGCGATGATGGTCACGATCCAGAACCCCGGCCCATGGCCGCTCTCGTTGCGGAACACCAGGCGGTCCACCAGGTGGCCGATCACGCGGGACAGGAAGATCACGAAGGTGTTGACCACGCCCTGGATCAGCGCGAGCGTCACCATGTCCCCGTTGGCCACGTGGCTGATTTCGTGCGCGAGCACCGCCTCGACCTCCTCGCGCCGCATGCCGCGCAGCAGGCCGGTGCTCACCGCGACCAGTGCATTGTTCCGCCGCGCGCCCGTGGCGAAGGCATTCGGTTCCGGCGCGTCATAGATTGCCACCTCCGGCATGCCGATACCGGCTTCGCGCGCCTGGCGGCGGACCGTCTCCACGAGCCAGGTCTCGGCCTGGCTGGAAGGCTGCGTGATCACCTTCGCGCCCGTCATGCGCTTGGCGCTCCACTTGGAGATCGCGAGCGAGATGAAGGAGCCGCCGAAACCGAACAAGGCAGCGAAAATCAGCAAGGCGCCAAGATCCAGGTCCACGCCCTGTTCGTCGAGAATGCCCTCGAAGCCGATCAGGCTGAGCACGATGGACAGGACCACCAGGACCGCTATGTTGGTCACCAGGAACAGGACAATGCGCTTCATCAAGATCCTCCTTCACCCCGGAACCGGGAATTGCGTCTATCTTGGGGCCAAAGGGCCTGATTACAAGCCCCCTTGGCCGGCCTCCGCCGTCCTTCAGCCGCGCGGGGTCTCGGCAATCGCGCCTTTCTGGACGCCTTCGTAAGCCCGCACCCGAAACGCGGTGTCCGGGTCCAGGCGCCCGAGCTCCGCCACCATGAACTCCGCCAGGCACTCCACCGTGGTGTCCGCCGGCACCAGCTCGCATCGATCCCGCCAGATTTCGAGTTCGAACTCGCCCTGTTGCGCGCGGTAAGCGAAACGCCACGCAGGACGGCCGCCGAGCTCACTTTCAGCCACCAGGTCCTCTCGCGAGCCCAGGTAGATATCCCGCCAGCGCTGGGCCCAGTAACGTTCCCAGTGGTCGTTGCGCCGCCCCCCTGCCTGGATCTGGATGCGCGAGCGATGGCCGTGCGCAATGCGCTGGCAATTGCCCGCGTGCCGCTTCAGCCCGTGGCTGTAGTGGTAAAAGGCCCCCGGGATGTTTTCCTCGCGCAGCGCGACCCGGACCGCCGCCACGTTCTCCGGCATCACGGCCGCCACGCACGCCTGCAACCGTCCGGCGAGCAGTGGCATGGTGATTTCGGAAGCGTCCAGCCGGCATACGGCGACATTGGGCGAACGCAGCCTCAATCCGGCGGCCGGCGCCTCGATCCGGATTTCTCCGCTGGCGGCTGATTCGCTGATCTCAAGCCATCCACAGCGTTCCGGCACCAGCAGCTGGTGGTCCGCAAGCGCCTCGGCAGCGTCTCGCGCCAGCCGCTTGGCAGCGCCGAAATCCAGCACCATGGACTGGGCGTCCAGGGCGCCCTCCAGCTCCAGGTCCACGATCCAGCTTTCGCCGACCAGGCCGCGCTCACGGTCCAGGCGGGAGAAATCGAGCACCGTCAATTGTTCGACGAACAGGCAGGCCATCGGGTCGTTCCGGTCGAGTGTCGCCTGATTGTACCGCCACGCGGGATACCAGGGCGCGAAGATGAACGGCGTTTCGGTCCGG
>JAABTX010000031.1 GCA_011389655.1 Thioalkalivibrio sp. | reverse complement strand
CGGGCCGGCCGCCTGGTCGCCTTCCTGCCTCCAGCCGTCTTGCCGGCTCCGGCGCTCTTGCCGGCTCCGGCCATCTTACCGGTTCCGGCCATCTTACCGGTTCCGGCTCGCGCCGGCTCCGGCTTCACCGCCGGTTCGCCCGCATCACCCGTCGAAGCGGACGCCTCGTCGGCCCCCGTCGTCTCGGATGTCGCCGGAGCCGCCTTCGCCGCGCGGTCGGTGCCAGGGGTTTCGGGCCCGGGTGGCGCGGGTTCTCCAGCTGGTGCCTTAGCCACCGCCGTCGGCCTTGAGGGTGGTGCTGTGGCCGATTCCTCCGGTCCGCCGGAAGTGCGGCGGGCTCCGGGGGCTCGGGCATGATCCGGGCGCTCACCTGAACCCGGCGAAGGGCCCGGCCCCTCCGGAGATCGCGGCCCGCTGCCGGACCCCGTTCCGGCCCCACCACCGCCGCCCGTGCCGGGCCCGGGGGGGCCACCCTTCGATCCACTGCCCGCGAGCCGGAGAATCAGGCGCGCAATGGCCCGCAGGAACTGCATGACTCCTTCCATGAAGGCCTCGGCGAGCGACCTCAGGTAGAGCCCGATGAACCCGAGTGTCTTCATCACGGGTCCCCCGTCCGGGCTCGTCATCGTGCGGCGCCGTCCCGTCTCCTGACCGGGGCCCGCCTCGGCCGAGCCCTCGGGTCCCATCGCCGCGATCGTGCCGCCAGCACCGCCATTGCCGCCATCATTGTCCGGCCCGGAGCCGTGAGCGGCGGCGGCGTCCGCCTCCAGGATCTTCCGGGCACTGATCGCACCGAGCGGGATCACCAGCAGGGTCAGCAGCGTGGCCACGACCGTTCCGAACATCAGGGAGATGGCCATCCCCTGGAAGATCGGGTCGAACAGAATCACGCTGGAACCGGCAAGCAGCGCGAACGCGGTGATCAGGATCGGTCGCGTCCGCGCCTGGCAGGCATTGATCATGGCCTGCATCACGTCCTGACCCTCGGCTACTGCATGGCGGGCGAAATCCACCAGCAGAATCGAGTTCCGGACGATGATGCCCGCCAGCGCGATGAAGCCGATCATCGAGGTGGCGGTGAATTCGGCGCCCAGAACCCAGTGGCCCGGAATGATCCCGATCAGGGTCAGGGGTATCGGCGCCATCACGATCGCCGGCAGCACGAAGTTCCCGAACTCCCAGACCACCAGCATGTAGATGAGCACCAGTGCGATCGCGAAGGCGATGCCCATGTCGCGGAAGGTCTCGTAGGTCACCGTCCATTCGCCGGCCCACTCGAAGGCGACCGACCCGTCATTGGGCGGCGGGCCCACCCAGTGCGACTCGAGTTCGCCCCCAATGGGAAGCCGGTAGTCTTCCAACTGCTGCTCGACCTCCAGCATGCCGTAGATCGGCGCCGCGAGACGGCCCACGGTCTCCGCGGTCACGTACTCGAGTGGACGCAGGTTCTTGTGGTAGATCGGCTCGTCCTGCGGCACGCGGACGAAGGCGCCCAGTTCGGACAGCGAGACCGATCCTCCCCCACTGGAGGGAACGGGGAGGACCAGCAGGCGCTCGACGTCGGAACGGACGTGCATCGGGAGGTGCATCTCGATCAGGTGCGGCTCCACCAGGGAGCGCGTCTTCACGTCACCCAGCACCTGCCCCCCGACGGCCGTCTCCAGCGTGCGGTTGACCGCATCGACCGTGACGCCCCTTCGCAGTGCCTTGTCGCGATCGACGTTGAAGTGCCAGACGTCATACGGGGTCTGCAGGAAGCTGTCGACGTCGTCGAGATGCGGGGCATTTCTGAACATGTCCTCCATGTCCAGCGCAACCTGGCGGCGCACGTTCGCGTCGGGACCGTAGATCTCGGCCACCACGGACTGCAGTACCGGTGGACCGGGCGGCATCTCGACGACCTGGATGCGGGCGCCCGCCGCGTGCGCCAGCGGGGTGAGGACTTCGCGTGCCTCGATCGCGATCTGGTGACTGGTGCGCTCGCGATCGCCCTTGTCGACCAGTTGGACCTGGATGTCGGCCTGCCATGGCTGCTGCCGCAGGTAGTAGTGCCGCACCAGCCCGTTGAAGTTGAACGGGGAGGCAGTGCCCACGTAGCCCTGTACCGCGGTGACCTCAGGCATCTCGCGCAGGACCAGCGCGAGTTCATGCATCAGGGTCCCCGTCTCCGGCAGCGCGGTCCCCTCGGGGAAGTCGATGACCACGTTGAATTCCGGCTTGTTGTCCAGCGGAAGCATCTTCACCGACACATCCTTGGTGAAGAACAGCAGCACGGTCAGAAAGAAGACGACCACAATGCCGATCAGGAACGACCAGCCGTAGGTGCGGTTCTGCACGAGGCCGGGGATGGCCTTCGCGAAGAGCCGCCCCATCATCTCGTTCTGCCTGTGCTCCTTCTCCTCGGCCCGTTGCAGGTAGCCCATGCTCGGGCGCAGGCGCCAGGCCAGCCAGGGCGTGAACAGAAAGGCCGCGACCAGGGAGAACAGCATCGCGACGGAACCGAGCGCCGGGATCGGCTGCATGTACGGCCCCATCATGCCGCTCACGAAACCCATTGGCAGCAGGGCCGCGATCACGGTGAAGGTCGCGAGGATGGTCGGGTTGCCGACCTCCGCGACGGCGTCGACGGTGGTCTCGGTGTCTATCCCGCGCTTCATCAGCCAGCGCCGGTAGATGTTCTCCACCACGACGATCGCGTCATCGACCAGGATGCCGATCGCGAAGATCAGCGCGAACAGGCTCACCCGGTCGATCGTGTAGCCCATCAGCCAGGCGCTGAAGATGGTGAAGAGCAGCACCACCGGGATCACGATCAGCACGACGAGGGCGGCCCGCAGACCCAGAAAGATGAACACGAGCACGGTGACCGCGGCGGTCGCGATGAAGAGCTTGAACATCAGCTCGTTCACCTTGGCGTTCGCGGTATCGCCGTAGTTGCGGGTCACCGACACCTCGACGTTGTCGGGAATCACCTGGCCCTTGAGCAATTCCAGGCGCTCAAGGATGCCGTTCGCCACCGAGACCCCGTTGCTGCCCTCCTTCTTCGCGATCGCAATGGTGACCGCCGAGGCGCCCTCGGGCGCGGCATCGGGCTCTTCGCCGGCGACACCGGTGTAGTGGCGGACGAAGCGCTCGATCTCCCCCGGCCCGTAGATCACGTCGGCGACATCCCGCACATAAACCGGACGGCCACCCGCCACCGTGACCAGCAACCGCCCGATGTCTTCGGAGTCCCGGAGAAATGCACCCGTGTAGATGGGCGTGCTGTTCGACCCGACCTCGATCGTGCCTGCCGTGCGCTCGGCGTTCGCCGCCTGCACCGCGCCCGCGATCTGGTCCATGGTTACATTGTTGCCGGTCAGACGCTCGGGCGACACCTCGATGCGGACCTTTTCCTCACGCCCGCTGACCACGAAGCTCTGGCTGGTGTTCGGGACCTCGTTCAGATACTGGAGCGAGTCGAGGGCGATCTGCCGGAGCATCGCGTCATCGACCTCATGCGACCAGAGGGTCAGGGTCACGACCGGTACGTCATCCACGCCCTTCGGCTTGACCATGGGCTCCGAGACCCCGGGTGGCATCAGGTCCCGGTTGGACATCAGCTTGTCGTGCACCTTGACGATCGAGGACTCCATCTCTTCGCCGACGTCGAACTGCACGGTGACCATCGATTCGCCTCGATGGGACACGGAATAGACGTTGTCGACCCCGGAGATCTCGCTCATCAGGCGTTCCAGCGGTCGCGCGACCAGGCTGGCGACCTGTTCCGAGGGCACGCCGGGGAAGGAGACAAAGATGTCGACCATCGGGACCGAGATCTGCGGGTCCTCCTGGCGCGGCGTGATGATCACGCCGAGAATGCCGATCGCGAGCGTGGCGATGAGGAGCAATGGCGACAGCGGGGAGTGAATGAAGCTCTGGGCCATCCTCCCGGCCAATCCCAGATCCCGTTCAGTCTCCTCCCCGCCGGCGACGTGCTCGTTCTTTTGCTCGGACATGGCTCTTATCGGTCTCTCTTATCCCAATCCCTGACGACCATCGGCAGATGGCTGCAAGGGACCATCGACAACCCTCCAGCCCCCCGGTGGCCCCTGGTGGGCGATGCGGGAAATTCGGTCTCGAATCCCTTCGCCCGACACGCCGGCGCCGCAATGGACAAGCCTGGAATGGAATGGCCATTCCCGCCCGCACCCGCCCTGCTCCGGCCTGTCTGACTGTGCCCCATGGTTAGCGAACCTTCCGCATGGCCCCCTAGCGAAAGCGTGGTGTTGCCCGCGGAGCGTTCATCCCGTCGACGCGGTCACCTGAACGGATATCCGCGGCTGGTTGGTCCAGGATGCGTTCGCCGACCTGCAGACCCGACAGCACCGTGATGGTGTCGTTCTGAACCGCGCCGAGTCGGACCATCCGCATCCGAACCGTCCCATCCCCCTCGACCACCGCGACCCGTGGCAGCGCCCCGCCCGGCACGATCGCGCTCAGCGGTATTCGCACCACGGCATCACTGACCTCCATTCCCGGTATGTGCACGTCCGCGTACATCCCGGGACCGCCGGGCACACCGCGCGGAAGATCGAACTTGACCGTGACGGTGTGGCGCTGCGGGTCGGCAATCGGGAAGATCTGCGCGACGCGGGCATCGACCTCCGTCGGCCCGATGTCAAGCGTCACGCGCACCATGTCGCCGACCTCCAGGCGCCCGACGAAACGGGCAGGAACGTCCGACTCGACCCGCAGGAACTCGACGTGCCCGAAGTCCACCAGCGGCTGGCCGGGCTGCACCGTGTCCCCTTCCTCCACGTGCTTGCGCATGACCAGACCCGAAAACGGGGCCATCGAGCGGGTGTCGCGAATCGCCGAGTCGATCTCCTCGAGCGCCGCCCTGGCCTGCTGCCAGGCGGCTGCCGCCTGGTCAATCCCCACCCCCTGGGAATAGAGATCCACCTGGCGCTCGAGCCCCGGATCGCCCAGACCGGCGATCGAGCCCGCCGGCCTGGTAATCAGCTGGTCGAACATGGACGGGATGCCCATGCCCGGCATCTGTCCGATATCACGGCTGCGCGGTGCGGCAACCTCCCTGCCGTACTGGACCTGCGCATTGCGCATTGCCGCCTCGGCCGCGCGCAACTCGGCCAGCGCCTGACGGCGCTGGGCGGTAAGACGGTCGTCGCTGATCGCGACCAGCACCTCGTCGCGGTCGAAGTAGTCCCCCTCATCGCCGGCGACCAGCGTTACGCGCCCCCCGATCTGCGCGGTCAGGGTCACCTCCCGGAACGGCACCACCGTGCCGCTGATCGTCTGCCCGCCCACCGAGGCGCCCTCGACCTCAATGATCCGACCGAACTGCGCCTGAGAGGCGGCCGCGAAGGTGATGACGGCTGCCAGCACGGCAGTCAGGAATACGATGGTTCGGTTCATGATCGTCTTCATGTCGCAGATTCTGAGTGTAGGCGCTGGTGCAAACGACCGCAGACCGGAAGACACCTCGTGCAGGCGTTCAACCCGAGCAACCCCGCCTTTTTACCACATCCGATTGTATCCGTGTGACCGACGGCGGCGCGGGTCGCGGTCGCCGATGCCCGCTCCCGGCACGGATCCGGGTCGGCACCGGGGCGCGGCACAGCGGCCTTCGGGACCCCGAGGACTGTTGCAACACCGGTTCCCGGGGCAACCTCGTGTCGGTGCCCGGGAGCAACTTGCAATCGCGCGCCGGTCATGGCCGGCCTGGAACCGTTGCAATCCTGCGGGCATACTGTTGCAAACCCATTCGGGCACCCGGTACCGTGAACCCAGACTCGCAGCTCGGCCTGATCGAGACCCTCATTCAGCAGAATCGGGACGGGGCGCTGGTCATCGATAACCACGGACGCATTGTCACACATAACACCGCCCTGGTAGAACTGCTCGAACAGCCGGCCGGCACCCGGTTCGAGACGACCCTCCGCATGGGCCCGATCAACCTGCAACGCCTGCTGGTCCGTGCAGCGATCGCGGCCGGGGAGCAGGATGCGGTCGGGCGCGCGAGTTCCCGGTCCCTGGATTTCCGGACCGAGCTCGACACGATGCATCCGGTGCTGCCGGTCAGAATCACCAGCGTGCCGCTTGACCCCCATGCCGGTGACGGCCGCCTGCGCCTGATCACCGTACGCCCCGAACCGCCGCTCGACACGGCAACTCCGGATGCGGCCGGCTTCATGCCGGGATCGCCGCTCGAATCGGCGGATGAGCGCTGCCGGATGCGTCTCGATCTCGCACGCCGGGCCGTGGCCTCCGGGATCAGGGTGCTGCTGGTGGGCGAGACCGGTACCGGCAAGACCGTGCTGGCACGCGCGTTGCACCGATCCGGCCCCCGCGCTGCCGCAGCCTGCGCGGAGATGCACTGCGCGTCCATGCCGGAGACGGTACTCGACTCGGAACTGTTCGGACACACACGCGGTGCCTTCCCGGGCGCGTCGGCCGAAAGGATCGGCAGACTCGAGAGTGCGGACGGAGGCACCCTGATCCTGGACGGGGTCGACGGAATGTCGGCACCCCTGCAGCAGGCCCTGCATCGGGTGCTCGCAGACGGGCGCTTCGAGCGCATGGGAGAAAACCGTGTGCGGCAGGTCGATCTTCAGGTCATCTCGACCTCGAGCCGGGACCTCCGCCACGGGCTGGCGAGCGGGCGCTTCGGCCGGGGTCTGTACCACCAGCTCGCGGGCCTGATCATTGCACTGGCGCCGCTGCGCGAGCGTCCCGGGGACCTCGACGCGACCCTCGAGTGCTGGTCCCGGCACACCGACGTGGCGCTGACGGACGCGGCCCGGGGCCTCCTCCACCGACACGACTGGCCGGGCAACTTCCGGGAACTGCGCAACCTGCTCGGGGCCCTCGGCCTGCATGCGGAGCCGGGGGCGCGCGTCGACGCGGACGCCGTCCGCGAGGCCTTCGAGGACTGCGGAGTTGCGTGGCATCCCTCTGATGCGCCGTCGCCGGCGCCCTTCACCGCAGCGGAAAGGCGTGAACGCGAGACGCTGCAGCACGCCCTTACAATCCACAACGGCAACCGCTCGCAGGCCGCCCGCAGCCTGGGAATGGACCGCACGACCCTGTGGCGGAAGCTGCACCGGCTGCGCCTGATCCCGGAGCCGGAGCGCGCGCCCGACTGAGCCATACGGGCTTGTTCTTCCGTGGCGCGCCTTGTCATGGATGGCGCGTGTCCGCGTGCTCCTCAGACCATGTTGTCGTGAATGGCGCGAGTCACCGCGTCCAGCTCTGCGCGCACCTTGATCGGCTCGCGGCTGGCCTGGGCAATGGCCGCATCCGGATCCTTCAGGCCATGGCCGGTGAGGGTGCACACCACGCTGGAACCTTCCGGGATCAGCCCGTTGCCTATGTCCCGCAGGGCGCCGGCGACCGAGGCCGCGGACGCCGGCTCGCAGAACACCCCCTCCTTCTCGGCCAGGAGCTTCTGAGAGGCCAGAATCTCCTCGTCCGAGCACTCGTCGAACCAGCCGCCGGACTCCTCGCGCACCTTCCAGGCAACGTCCCAGGACTGCGGATGGCCGATCCGGATCGCGGTCGCAACCGTCTCCGGGGCATCCACCATTGCACCCCGCAGGAACGGCGCGCTGCCGCTGGCCTGGTAGCCGACCATCCGCGGCCGCTGCCCCGCCACCCCGCCGCCGGCGAAGCGGCAGTGTCCGCGGCAGAAGGTGCAGGCCTCGGTCACGCGTTCCCCGCTGTGCGCGGCCAGCTCCGAGTAGCCGATCCAGTGCGCCGTGATGTTGCCGGCATTGCCCACCGGCAGGCAGTGAAAGTCGGGGGCCCGCCCGAGCTCCTCGACGATCTCGAAGGCGGCGGTCTTCTGGCCCTGCAGCCGGAAGGGATTCACCGAGTTCACCAGGGTGACCGGTGCGGTGTTGGCGACCTCCTTGACCAGGCGCATGCCATCGTCGAAGTTGCCCTCGATCTGGATCACCACGGACCCGTGCATCATCGCCTGGGCCAGCTTGCCCATCGCGATCTTCCCGTCGGGGATGACCACGAAGGCGGTGATGCCCGCCCGCGCCGCGTAGGCCGCGGCCGACGCCGAGGTGTTTCCGGTGGACGCACAGATGATCGCCTTCGAGCCCTCCTCGACCGCCTTGGTCACCGCCATCGTCATGCCCCGGTCCTTGAAGGAACCGGTGGGATTGAGGCCCTCGAACTTCACGTAGAGCTCAACGTCGCGGTCCAGCTCCCGCGGAATGTTGTTCAGGCGGATCAAGGGCGTGTTGCCCTCGCCCAGGGAGATGATCCGGGTATCGTCGTGCACCGGGAGGCGGTCCCGGTAGCGGTCGATCAGGCCGGTGTAGCGATGTCCGAAGGCCATGTTGGGTGCGTTCCTCGTAGAAGGCGTTGTGGGTCAGCGGGACAGCGGCTCCATGCGGATTCGCGTCACCGGCGAGGTGAGGTGCGGAAGGCCACCGAGTTCGCTGATGGCCTCGTCGACGTCGCCCTCCCGGACCTGGTGGGTCAGGATGATGATCGTCGCCTCGCCGCGATCGGGATCCGGCTCGCGCTGCAGGATCGCCTCGATGCTGATGCAGTGGGCGCCGAGCACCCGCGTGATGTCCGCCAGCACGCCGGGGCGGTCCCGTGCCCGCAGGCGCAGGTAGAAGGAGGTGCGCACCTCGGCCATCGGCAGGACCGGAAGATCCGAGAGTGCGCCCGGCTGGAAGGCGAGATGGGGCACCCGGTTCTCGGGATCCGCGGTGAGCACGCGCACCACGTCGACCAGGTCCGCGACCACCGCCGACGCGGTCGCCTCGGCCCCGGCCCCCGCCCCGTAGTACAGCGTCGGACCGACTGCGTCCGCCTGCACCAGCACCGCGTTCATCACGCCATTGACGTTGGCGATCAGCCGGCGCTCCGGAATCAGGGTCGGATGCACCCGAAGCTCGAAGCCGCCGGCCGCGCGGCGGGCGATGCCGAGGTGCTTGATGCTGTATCCCAGTTCCGCGGCATAGGTGACGTCCTCGCGGGTGATCCCGGTGATGCCTTCGGTGTGGATCCGCTCGAACTGGAGCGGGATGCCGAAGGCAATGGCCGCAAGGATACACAGCTTGTGCGCCGCATCGATCCCCTCCACGTCGAAGGTGGGGTCGGCCTCCGCATACCCCAGACGCTGGGCCTCGGCGAGCACGTCGCCGAAGTCCCGGCCGTGATCGCGCATCTCCGTGAGGATGAAGTTGCCCGTGCCGTTGATGATGCCGGCCACCCAGTCGATGCGGTTGCCCGCCAGTCCCTCGCGCAGTGCCTTGATGATCGGGATGCCCCCGGCCACCGCCGCCTCGAAGGCCACCATCACGCCCCGCTCGTGGGCGCGGGCGAAGATCTCGTTGCCATGCAGGGCAATCAGGGCCTTGTTCGCGGTGACCACGTGCTTGCCGGCCGCGATCGCCCGCAGCACCAGCGTCCGGGCCGGTTCGGCGCCGCCCATCAGTTCGACCACCACCTCGACCTCGGGATCGTCCACGACAGAGTCCGGCTCGTCGGTCAGGCGGACGCCATTCAGTGCGCAGTCACGCTCACGATCGAGGTCGCGCACGGCCGCGGCCACCACGACAATGCCGCGGCCCGCGCGCCGCGCGATCTCGTCGCCGTTACGGCCGAGCACCATCACGGTGCCGCAGCCGACCGTGCCGAGGCCGAGCAGTCCGATCTTCACGGGTTTCATGGGTCAGCTTCCTTATTCTGTTGCGCCCGCGCCGAACGGGCCGTGTTTCAGGCGGAATGCAGCCCGGCGTCCGTATCCTCGGCCCGGGCGCCGGCGAGGATGGAATCGGCCCGGAACATCGCCTTGATCCCGCGCAGTGCCTGGCGGGTACGCTGCTCGTTCTCGATGAGGCTGAAGCGGACGTGGGTATCGCCGTAGCTGCCGAAACCGATGCCCGGTGACACCGCCACCTTGGCGTCGCGCAGGAGCTTCTTGGAGAACTCGAGGGAACCCATGTCGCGGTAGGCCTCCGGGATCGGGGCCCACACGAACATGGTCGCCCTCGGCTTCTCGACCCGCCAGCCCATCGCGTTCAGACCGTCGCAGAGCACGTCCCGGCGGGAACGGTAGAGATCCCGGACATCCTGCACGCAGTCCTGGGGCCCCTCGAGGGCGGCGATCGCCGCCACCTGGATTGGCGTAAAGGTACCGTAGTCGAGATAGGACTTCATCCGCGCCAGCGCGGCGACCAGCGTGGGATTGCCGCACATGAAGCCGATACGCCAGCCGGGCATGTTGTAGCTCTTGGACAGGGTGTAGAACTCGACCGCAATCTCCTTCGCCCCCGGCACCTGCAGTACCGACGGCGCCTTGTATCCGTCGAACACGATCTCCGCATAGGCGATGTCATGCGCAAGCCAGATGTGCTGCTCGCGGCAGATCTCCACCACCCGCTCGAAGAAGTCCAGGTCCACGCACTGCGTGGTCGGGTTGGCCGGAAAGTTCAGGATCAGCATCTTCGGCCGCGGCCAGGAATCCTGGATCGCGCGGCGTAGCTCGGCAAAGAAGTCCACATCGGGGGTCAACGGGACGTGACGCACATCCGCCCCGGCAATCACGCAACCGTAGGGGTGAATCGGGTACGCGGGGTTGGGCACCAGGACCGCATCGCCGGGACCGAGGATCGCCAGCGCCAGGTGGGCGAGCCCCTCCTTGGAACCGATGGTCACGATCGCCTCGGTCTCCGGGTCCAGATCGACGTCGAAGCGGGCCTTGTACCAGCGCGTGACCGCCCGGCGCAGGCGCGGAATACCCCTGGACACCGAGTAGCGATGCGTGTCCCCGCGCCGGGCGACCTCGACCAGCTTCTCCACGATGTGCGCGGGCGTGGGCTGGTCCGGATTGCCCATGCCGAAGTCGATGATGTCCTCGCCACGGGCTCGGGCCTCGGCCTTCAACTGGTTCACGATGTTGAAGACGTAGGGCGGCAGGCGTTCGATGCGCGGAAAGACGTCGGTCACGGATGGCTTCCTGGATCGTGAATGGGCACGGCAGAACGGCCGGTGCGGAGAAAACGGGTGAAAGTATAACCCGTCCATTCCACTGTCAACGCGATCGCGGGCGGGGTCCGCCCCAATTCGCGGACGCTTGCCGCGACCGGCTGATGCCTTTAGGTTGGGGGGCATGCAGATCACCCAGATCACCGGCGAAGACCAGAACATGATCACGGGCTACGGGCGCGATCACGTGGCCGTGAACGGCGTGCGCCACACGACCAGCCTGATCCTTCGTCCCGACGCGATTCTCCGGTCCTGGCCAGTCGCGGACGCCACGGTCCTGCAGACCGGAGACCTGTCCTGGATCCGCGAGCACCCGCCCGAGATCCTGCTGCTCGGAACCGGCACCCGGCAGGTCTTTCCACCCCGCGCGATCTGGCGGGAACTGCGGATGGAGCCGTGGGGCCTCGAGATCATGGACACCGCGGCGGCCTGCCGGACCTACAACCTCATCGTTGCCGAAGGACGCACGGTCGCCGCCGCCCTGATCGTTGGCAGCTGACGGCCGGTTCAGGGGCGCGGCAGCAGCACGTCTTCGGACAGACCCCGGGCCCGAAGCAGGCGGCGCAGGCGCTTCAGGGCCTCCATCTGGATCTGACGGACCCGTTCCCGCGTCACTCCGATCTCGGCGCCCACCTGCTCCAGCGTGCAGCGCTCGAAGCCGTGCAGTCCGAAACGCCGCACCAGCACCTCGCGCTGCTTCTGGTCCAGCTCCTCCAGCCAGGCGGCAACGAGGTTGCGGATGTCCGCATCCTCCAGCAGCGCGGAGGGACCGGAGGCGTTTTCATCAGGCAGAATCTCGGTCAGGGAGCGATCGCCATCGGGTCCCACGGCGATGTCGATCGAGGTGGACGGCTCGGACATCGCACGCAGCTTCTGGATCTCGCTGACGGGCTTGCCCATTCGGGCCGCCAGCTCGTCCTCGGTCGGCTCCCTTCCCAGTTCCTGCATCATCACCCGGGACACCTTGTTCTGGGCACGCAGCTCCTTGCTCACGTGCACCGGAATCCGGATGGTGCGGGACTGGTTCATCAGCGCGCGTTCGATGGTCTGCCGGATCCACCACGTCGCATAGGTCGAGAAGCGGAACCCGCGTTCCGGATCGAACTTCTCCACCGCGTGCATCAGGCCCAGGTTGCCCTCCTCGATCAGATCGAGCAGGGCCAGGCCCCGGTTCATGTACCGGCGCGCGATCTTGACCACGAGACGAAGATTGCACTCGATCATGCGCTGCCGCCCCTTCGGATCCCCGGCGCGCGCGAGGCGGGCGTAATACACCTCCTCCTCGGGGGTCAGCAGTGGCCGGAACTCGATGTCGCGCAGATACAGCTGGATCGCGTCCAGTTCCGCCGGGCCCGCGTCGTGCGCAATGCGATCCACCGCCGTCACCACGAGTGGTTCGTCGCTCAATGCCGGGTCCTCCCCTGCATCGATCCCGGGCTCGAGCTCGGCGTCCTCGCCACTGGGTTCCGGACCCACATCCGGCCCGGTTTCAGTCGGCTCCTCGGGAGCCCGCTTTCGCAATCGGTTCTGTGAGGCCATGGGGCGGAACTTCTCCTTCGGGGCGACAGCATCTACCGCCGGGGAAGATAACGCGTCGGATCGACGGCCGCACCATCGAGCCGGATTTCAAAATGCAGCATGGGACGTTCTGCCCCCGAATCGCCCAGGCGGGCCATCCGCTCGCCGGCGCGCACGTTCTGACCTTCGCGCACCAGCAGTTCCTCGTTGTGCCCGTAAGCGCTGATGAACCGGGCATCGTGCTTCAGGATGATAAGCCGGCCGTAACCGACCAGTCCACTTCCGGCATATACCACCTCGCCAGCTGCCGCGGCGCGCACGTCCTCGCCGCCCTCGCCGCCGATCGCGATGCCCCGTCGGGTCGTGGCACCGTTGCTGAAGCCCCGCAACACCGGTCCGTCGACCGGCCATTGCCACTGCGGTGGCCCGGTCGCGCCGGCCGGCTCCCGGGCCGGCTCCGCGGCCGAAGGCGCCGCAACGGCCGGAGCCCGCGCCCCGGCCTGCTGCGGCGCCGGTTGCGACGGCGCCGGACGGGCCGCCGGGCCGGGGGCCTCCGTGGCCCGAGGGCTGTCCATCGGTGCCGCACCGGCGAGGCGAATGCGCTGGCCCGGATAGATCAGATAGGGGGGCCCGATGCCATTGCGCCGGGCGACGTCGCGCCAGTCGAGCCCGTGACGCGTCGCGATACGATACAGCGTCTCCTCCCGACGCACGACGTGCGTGGCCGCGGGGCTGCCCGATCCGCTCGCCGCGGGCGCGGACGGCGGGGACGTGGCACAACCCAGGGACGAGGCCATGATGATCCCCAGAGCCATCCCGAGCAGGAGCCGAATACAGCGCATCAGGCGGCAAGGGTGTAGAAGGCGACGATGGCTACCAGTATCAGCACCGATGCCCAGCCCAGGCGTTCCATGTAGGGACGCAGATGCCGGTCGGCCTGGGGACCCGCCCATGCCATCAGCACGGCCACGGCGAAGAAGCGCGCGCCCCGGCCCACCACCGAGGCCACCACGAATGGCAGCAGCGGCATCGCCAGCGCCCCGGCGGTTACCGTGAACAGCTTGTAGGGGATCGGCGAGAAACCGGCGATCAGCACCACCCACACGCCCCAGACCGCAAACCACTCCTGCGTGAGCTCCAGCTTCTCGCGCTGGCCCATCTCGACGATCCAGGGCTCCACCAGTTCGAACGCAAGCACCCCGATCGCGTAGCCGAGCAGGCCGCCCAGAACCGAGAACAGGGTCGTGAGGCCGGCCAGGCGGAGCGCCTCGCGCGGACGGGCCGCGGCCATCGGTGCCAGCATCACGTCGGGCGGCACTGGAAAGAAGGACGATTCGGCAAAGGAGAGTCCGGCCAGGTAGCGGGGGGCGTGACGATGCCGCGACCAGTCCATCACGCGGTCGTAGAGCGGCTCGAAGACCCTCACTGTTCCGCCCCGGAAAGCATCGGCACAAAGCATACCGTGTCGAGCAGATCACGGACGAAGGCCTCGGCGGTATGGGTATAGCGCACCAGCTGCTGCTGCCCGTCCACACCCTCCACCGGCGCGACCAGGCGGCCTCCGGGCGCCAGCTGCGTCAACAGTTCGTGGGGCACCTCGCGCGGAGCCGCGGTCAGCAGGATGCCATCAAAGGGCGCCCGGGCGGGCCAGCCCTGCCCTCCATCCCCGTGCAGCAGACTGACGTTGTTGATGCGCAGCCGGGTGAGCAGTTCGCGCGCCGAACGGCTCAGCGCCCGGATGCGTTCCACCGAAAAGACGCGCTCGACCAGGTGTGCGAGCACGGCGGCCTGATAGCCGGACCCGGTGCCCACCTCGAGCACGGTGCTCACCGCACCGCCTTCCAGCAGTGCCTCGGTCATGCGGGCGACGATGAACGGCTGCGATACCGTCTGCCTGTAGCCGATCGGCAGCGCGATGTTCTCGTAGGCGCGGTGTGCAAGCGCCTCTTCCACGAACAGGTGACGCGGTACCTGCCGGATCGCCTCCAGTACCGCGGGATCACGGATGCCCAGCTCCGCCAGCTGCCGGATCAGCCGGTCGCGCGCGCGCTGAGAGGTCAGGCCCGCTCCAAGCATGTCAATCGCCACCGGCATCGCCCTCCAGCCAGCGCCCCAGGGTATCGATCGCCTCGAACTGCGTCAGGTCCACCTGGATGGGCGTCACCGACACAAAGCCCTCGCGCACCGCAAAGAAATCCGTACCAGGACCGGCATCCTGTTCGGGTCCCGCCGGTCCGACCCAGTAGATTGGGCGTCCGCGGGGATCGGTGGTCTTCACCACCGGCTCGGACTTGTGCCGGTGACCGAGCCGCGTTGCCTGTACCCCCCGGATCTCCGCGAACGGGAGATCCGGGACGTTCACGTTCAGGATGGTTGCGGCCGGCAGGGGCACCCGGTGCAACCGGTCCAGCAGATTCAGCACCACGCGTGCGGCGGCATCGTAATGCTGCATCCTCGGTCCGACCAGGGAGACCGCGATCGCCGGAAGGCCCAGGAAACGGCCCTCCATCGCGGCCGCGACCGTACCCGAATACAGCACGTCGTCGCCCATGTTGGCCCCGGCATTGATGCCGGAGATCACGAGGTCCGGTTCGCGCTCGAGAAGCCCGGTAATGGCCAGGTGCACGCAGTCGGTGGGGGTGCCATCCACGCCGATGTCCCCGTTATCCAGCGCCTGGGCGCGCAGCGGATGCACCAGCGTCAGGCTGTTGCTGGCCCCGCTGCGGTCGCGATCCGGCGCCACCACCCGAACCTCCGCCAGGTCGCGCAGGTGCCGGGCCAGGCACTGGATACCGGGCGCGTGGATGCCGTCATCATTACTGACCAGGATATGCATGGGCGAACAAACGGGGTGCGTAGCCGCCTAATATACTGGAAACGATCGCCAGCGCATCGAATCCGGGCTGATCGACGGGCCCGATCATCCCGACGGATTCCCCGCGCTGACCACCCCCGAAGCAACGGAAGTGGCGAATGAAATCGGACGAAGACCCAAACGACATCGGACACTTCCTGCGGGCCGTCGGCGCGGTCAGGCGCCTGGAGCACGATCGGGCGGAGGTACACCCTCCGCCTCCCAGCGCGCGCGCCGGCAAGCGACGCGAGGATGAACGGGAGGTGCTGAACGACCTGCTCAGCGATCCGGTGAATGCCACCGACCTGCAACCCGGGGACGAACTGCGCTTCATGCGGCCCGGGGTCAGCCACCGGGCATTCCGGAACCTGAAACGCGGCCAGTATCGCGTGCAGGAGGAGCTGGACCTGCACGGTCTCTTCGCCGGCGAGGCACGCAGGACCGTCGCCGAATTCCTCAACGACGCACGCTCGGCCGGCCACCTGTGTGTGCGGGTGGTGCATGGAAAGGGGCTGCGGTCGCGACAGCAGGGACCGGTACTGAAGGGACTGCTGGATCACTGGCTCCGGCAGCGCGATGATGTCCTCGCCTTCTGCTCCGCGCCGCCGGCCGATGGCGGCACCGGAGCGGTGTACGTGCTGCTGCGCCGCGCGTCCTGACTGCCATGGCCCTCCACCACCCCTGACAATAAAGGCCCCCTCCCCCGCTGACGCCTTCCCTTCACGGCAGGCCGGGTTCCTCCACCTCACCGCAGAGGACATATCCGGAGTCCGGGAAGACCCGGACGGCGTTGCGGGCAAGCGCCATTATCCGTAGTGTGTAGATTGATACCGGCGCTTGCGGCGTGACGGGCGAAGCTGCAGCCGCGCGAGACCGGCAAACCCTGATTCACCGGTGTCTCCCTCATGGCGCGTACTCCCTGGCGCCGCTCGCGGGATCCCGGTACGTATTCCGCGCTCCCGGCGCTTGCAAGAAAGGGAAATACGATGCAGTATTTGTACAACTGCTGTACAAAATGGCAGAACAACCCAAATTGAGGGCTGCAAAGATGAACCGATGGAAGATGATTTCCGTTGCACTGGCTCTCGCCGCCGTCGGTCCGGCACACGCCGAATCCGTCGATGAACGCATTGCGGCGAGCCAGGAGGCGATCCAGGACTTCGCCGGGACCCTGCAGGGCCATCTGATGGAGGCCATGCAGCAGGGCGGCCCGACCGAGGCGATCTCCGTATGCCAGCAGGTCGCTCCCCAGATCGCCGAAGACATCTCGGCCGAGACCGGCTGGAGCGTCGGACGCACCAGCCTGAAGCTTCGCAACCCGGACAATGCCCCCGACGAGTGGGAGCGGGCCGTGCTCGAGCACTTCGAGGCACGCCGCGCGCAGGGCGTACCGGCATCCGAGCTGGCCTACCATGAAACCGTGCAGGAAGGCGATGAAGAGGTCTTCCGTTTCATGCGGGCGATTCCCACTGGCAGCGTCTGCCTGACCTGTCACGGCAGCGAGGTGGACGGGGACATCCAGCACGCGCTGGAGCGGCTGTACCCCGAGGACCAGGCCACCGGCTATTCCGAGGGAGACGTGCGCGGCGCCTTCACGATCATCCAGCGGATGTAGCGGCAGCGGCTGGACGTTCAACCGTTTTCCCGCCAGAGGGCTGCGCGCGCGCAGCCCTCTTCCTTTGCCCGGGATACGGCGGCGGTTCCGCGCGGAATGCGCAGCCTGTGCTACAGTCCTGGACTGGTGCGCCTCAGGACACCGAGCATGGTGCCCGAACAAGCCGGAACATGACCCGATCGATTGACGCAGAACTCCTGGCCCTCGCGGTCGATGCCTCCAATGACGGCATCGTGATCGCCGAACAGGAAGGGCACGACAACATCCTGATCTACGTGAACCGTGCCTTCGAGGAACTGACCGGATACAGCTCGGACGAGATCCTGTACCGGGACTGCCGCTTCCTGCAGGGCGACGACACCGAGCAGGAGGGTGTGCGCCAGATCCGCGCCGCACTGGAAAAGGGCGATCCCTGCCGCGTGGTCCTGCGCAACTACCGCAAGGACGGGTCGCTGTTCTGGAACGAACTGTCCATCACGCCGGTGTACAACGACGACGACCAGCTCACCTACTACATCGGCATCCAGAAGGACATCACCGCCCGGGTCGAGGCCGAGGCACGGGCCGAGCGCGCGGAGCGCGCCCTGGCCGCGGCGCGAGGTACCGGTCCGGACGGTTCCTGAACCCCTGCGCCCACTCCCTCCCGGCCCGGTTCAGTCAACCGCCGAGGTCAGGGCGACCGCTCCGGCAACGCCGGTCGCATACCCTCCCGGACCCAGCTCGATCTCCAGCACCAGGGTCTCGTCGGACTCCCAGGACCACGCCAGCCGTCCCGGACGCATCCGAAGCGGCCGGCGCCCGGGCCGCATTTGCTCCCGTTCCAGCCCACGCGCCAGATCCCCGAAGGCATCGGCTGCGGCGGCCTCGAGGGCGCGCACCGTTCCGCCCGTGCCCGGATCGCCATGACCCCAGAGCGGGCCGGTGGGATGGAGGTCCAGACGCTCGCATCGTGCGCGCAGCGTCCCGTCGATCGTCGCGACCGGGAAGATGCTGCCGCTGCCGTCCAGGTTCGCGACGTCGCCGGAAAGGAGCTGGTCCCAGCTGCCGTCCTCCACCCGCCTGCGGAGCACCGCGTTGAAGATCGCGGCCCGGGCCGCGGAGAGGTAGAGACTGCGCTGATTGCGGTTCCGGGGTCGTGAACGGCCCGCAAGCCACATGCGTGCCCGTTCCAGGTTCGCATGACCGAAGCGCTGTTCCCCGAAGTAGTGCGGCAGCCCCCGCTGCCGCATGCGCTCCAGCAGGGTGTCGGCGGCAGCCCGGTCGCCGCGGACATCGCGCAGCCGCAGGTGGAAGCGGTTTCCCGCCAGGTGTCCGGTCTTCAGCTTGCGCCCGTGGCGGCGACGGGTCAGGACCTCGACACCGGCGGGCGGGCCTTCGGACCAGTCCGGCTCCGCGCGTCCCGGCAGCTGCACGCTGAACCACTGCGTGGTCACCGCGTGGCGGTCCTTGCGGCCGGCGTAGCCGACGGCGGAACGCGCCACGCCCGCCACCCTGGCAATCCACTCGGCGACCGTCTCGCTGTTGAGGCCGGTCTTGCGGATCCGCAGCCACACGTGTTCGCCCTCGCCCTCCGGCTCCGTGGCCGCAATCTCGTCGACGCGAAAGTCCTCCGGCTCGGCCCGGAGCCTTGCGCGAAGCGGAATCGCCCAGGGATACAGGAGCCCTTCCGGCGCGCCAGCCGACATCATTCACCGCTTCCGCGGATCGGGGCCGCCGGGGCCCGCGCGGGCTCCGCCACCCGATCCCGCAGGTACACGGGCCGCGCCTGCTCCGGCGGCACCGCCTCGCCCCGGGCATGGGCTGCGGCCCCGAGCATTGCGACCTCGCGAGCGCAGGGAAGCGCCGCGGGGTCGGTCTGCGGACCCGACAGGCCCAGCCGACGCTGGAGCTCCGGGTACGCGGACAGGCCGTTCCCGAGCGCCAGACGCGAATCCGTTGCCCAGTTCACGCGCACGTCCCCCGGCGCGCCCACGAACTCGGCCGCAGGCGCCACCAGACCATCAGGACCGGTATGCAGTACCGACCAGTACACCTCCCGCATGCGCGCATCGAGCACCGCGAGGACCTGGCGCGCCCCGCGGTCCGCACCCTGCTGGGCCAGTGCGGCCAGGGTTGACACCGGCACCACCGGGATTCCGGTGGCGAAGGCGAGACCCTGGGCGGTCCCCAGCCCCAGGCGGACGCCCGTGAATGCCCCGGGCCCCCGCCCGACCGCCACCGCATCCAGATCCGGGGGCCGAAGCCCGGCGTCGGCCAGCAGGCGCTGGACCTGCCCCAGCACCAGTTCGCCGTGGCGCCGGGCGGCCTCCGGTTCCATCAGCCAGCGCAGTTCACCGTCGATCCACAACGCCGCCGAACAGGCCCCGGTCGCGGTCTCCAGCGCGATCAGGCGCATGCGTCCACCCCTCTGCGCCGTCTTGCCGCCTGCAGGAATTCCAGCGCCGCGGCGGGATCGCTCGACTGGTGAAAGCGCGGCAGGCTCTTCAGGAACTGGCGTCCGTAGGGCCTTCCGGTGAGCCGGGGGTCGCACAGGGCCAGGATGCCGGCGTCGCTCGCATCGCGGATCAGGCGGCCCGCTCCCTGCTTCAGGGCCAGCACCGCCTGCGGCAGCTGGAAGTCCATGAACGGACTCCCGCCCGCGGCCTCGATCGCGGCGGTCCGCGCCTGCAGGACCGGGTCGCTGGGGGCGGCGAAGGGAAGGCGGTCGATGATCACGACCGACAGCGCGTCGCCGCGTATGTCCACCCCCTCCCAGAAGCTGTGGGCGCCGAGAAGCCACGCGTTGCCGGAGGCGCGGAAACGCTCCAGCAATTCCGCCCTCGGGCGCTCCCCCTGCACCAGCAGCGGCTGCTCCGCCGGCAGCCGGTCCCGCAGCAGCGCAGCCGCCTCCCGCAACGCGCGGTGGCTGGTGAAAAGGAAGAACCCGCCACCGGGATTCCCGATCAGCAGAGGCCATGCCCATTCGACGCAGGCGCGGGTATAGCCGGACATGTTCGGATTGGGCAGTGGCGGCGCAGGCACTGCGAGGCAGGCCTGGCGCGCAAAGTCGAAGGGGCTGTCGAGGCGCTGTGCGCGGACGTCGTCCGGCAATCCGAGGCGGCGCGCCGCGTGCCGGAAGTCTTCGCCCACGGCGAGGGTCGCGGAGGTGAAGATCCAGCTGGCCGGCGTTCGCGTCCGTTGCTCGGCCAGCGGCCGCGCGGCGTCCAGCGGCGTGCGGTGCAGCATCAGGCTCTGCCGGAAGCGCTCCACCCAGGGCACCGTTCCCGCGGTATCCTCGAGCCAGCCCTGGAGCCGCGCACGGAGGGCGGTACACCGGGACCGCGCCTGATCCAGACCCGGGCCGCGCTGGGCCGCGGCACGCAGTCCTTCCTCCAGGGCCCCCAGCGCCACGTCCACCCCGGCGAGCGTCTCCAGCGCGCCGTCGTGATCGGGCACCCCGGACCAGGCAGCGCGCGCGGGCCAGCCGTCCGAGCAACGGAGCAGTTCCGCAACCACCGACTGCAGAGCGGACACCCGATCGCGCAGGTCGACCATGTCCGGGGCGTCCCGCTCCATCTCCCGCAGCACATCCCGGCCGAGATCCCGGACCGCCCGCGTACCGAAGGCCAGCCCGAAGAACGCGCCGGCGATCTCCGGCAACTGGTGCGCCTCGTCCACGATCACCACCTCGACCTCCGGCAGGAGTTCACCGAAGCCCTCATCCTTCAGCGCCATATCCGCGAGCAGCAGGTGGTGGTTGACCACCACCACCTCCGCCTCCTGCGCCCGGCGCCTGGCACGCACCACGAAGCAGTCGCTCAGCCGCGGACACTCGCCACCCAGGCAGTTGTCGACCGTGGAGGTCACCTGCGGCCAGAGCGGCGCATCCTCTGCAAGGACTCCGGCCTGCGTCAGGTCGCCGGTCCTGGAGCTCGCGGCCAGACGGCGCAGCTCACGGATCGTTTCCGCCTGCCCCGTGCGCCCCGCTGCATCGGCCGCCGCCGAGTCCAGCCGGTAGTGGCACAGGTAGTTCGAGCGCCCCTTCAGCAGGGCCATCTTCGGTCGCTGTCCCAGCGCCTCGCACACCATCGGCAGGTCCTTCTCGAAGAGCTGGTCCTGCAGGGTCTTGGTGCCGGTGGAGATGAGCACCCGGCGCGAAGAGAGCATCGCCGGCACCAGATAGGCAAAGGTCTTGCCCACGCCGGTCGCGGCCTCGACCAGCAGCGTCCCGGCTTCGGCATCGATGGTCTCGGCCACCAGCCCGGCCATCACCTGCTGCGGCTCGCGCGGGTGGAAGCCCGGCACCGCGCGCGCGACCAGCCCCCCGGTACACAGGGCGGCACGCGCGCGCCCGGCGGTATCCAGTGCCGTTTCAGCCAAGCGCCCGCTCCAGCCGCTGCACCTCTTCGAGCGCCCGGCGCGCGCCCTCGGCGTCGCCCATCCGTTCACGGGCTTCGGCGATGATGCGCCAGTTCGCGAGTGCCAGTCCGCGGTCGGCGGACCCCAGCTGCAGCGAGCGCTGCGCCATGCGCTCGGCCTGCTGGAATGCGCCCTGCTGAAGCCGCACCCGGGCCAGGCGGCTCCAGAGTCCGGCATCGCGCGGGGCGATGCGCAGCGCCCGCTCGAGTTGCAGTCCCGCCAGGCGCAGATCACCAGCCGCCATTGCCTCGTCGGACTGCGCAGCCAGGGCCAGTGCCGCCGTTGCGGTGTGCGACGGGTCCGGGAGCGCGGCCGGAGCCGGCGGCCGCTCCTCCCGGGGCGACGGCGGGACTTCGGGGACCACGACCACGGCGCCGGTCTGCGCCGGAGCCTCTGGTCGCGGCGCAGGCACCGCGCAGGCCGCGAGCAGCGCGAAGGCCGGCAGCACCGCGGCCAGGCAGCCGGCCCGGCTCGTTACCGCGGAAAGCCCGATCGTTGCCCTGCTCATCGCCGCCACCTCTCCAGCCAGTTGTCACCGCCCGGTCCGGGAAGAGCCACCCCGAGGTCGCAATCGGCCCGCACCTCGGGAGCGGAGTCCCGCCAGAAGGGTAACTCGATACGCTCGGCACAGGCATCGGTATCGGCACGCAGGCCGGACGCCCGGTCCACCTGCTGCATCCGGATCTCGGGGTGGTGCCCGAGATTCAGTGAAGCGCCGGGAAACGCCGCCATCGCCCGCGACCAGATGGGCACCGCGCCGCCTCCACCGGTCAGACCGAGGGGGCGGTTGTTGTCCAGGCCCAGCCAGACCACCAGCAGGAAACGGTCGTCGAAGCCGGCAAACCAGCTGTCCCGGAGATCGCTCGAGGTACCGGTCTTCCCGGCGACCACGCGTTCCGGCAGGCGCCAGCCGATCTGCCGTCCGGTGCCCTGGGTGGTGACGTCGTGCAGCGCCCGCACGACCAGCCGCACGGCCCCATCCGGGACCGCTCCGCGCAGTTCCAGGCCGTAGTGCGACAGTTGCCGGTCCCCGGCATCCAGCACATCGCGGATCGCCCGGCTGCGGGTCGCGTAGCCGCCGTTGGCGAGGGCCTGGTAGAGCGTCGCCACCTCGAGCGGCGACAGGTCCAGCGCCCCCAGGGCCACCGAAGGCAGGGGCGCCGGAGTCCGTTCCAGCCCCAGTGTCTGGAGCAGCCGCACCACCTGCGGGATTCCGATCTGTTGGGCGAGACGCACGGTGGGCACGTTGTAGGAGTGGACCAGCGCCTCCCATGTAGTGACCGGACCGCGGAACTCGCGGTCGAAGTTCTGCGGGGTCCAGGGCTCGCCGTGCGGCAGGTGCAGTGTCAGGGGCCCGTCGTCCAGCAGCGTCGCCAGCGTGTAGCGTTCGGGATCCGACAGCGCGGCCAGGTAGACGAAGGGCTTGATCAGTGACCCCACCGGGCGCCGCGCCTCCACCGCCCGGTTGAAGCCGGGAAAGCGCGGGTCCCGGTCGCCGACCAGCGCCAGCACCTCGCCTGCCAGCGGATCGGTCACCACCGCGGCGGCCTGCAGCGGGTCTTCGATGCCCCGTACCCGTACCAGTTCCTGGATGCCCGCGGTCAACTGTCTCTCCAGGGTCAGCTGGATGCCGGGGTCGAGGGTGGTGAAGATCCGCAGCCCCTCGGTGCGCAGGTCCTCGTCCCGGTACTCGTCCCGCAGCTGCCGCCGCACCAGGTCCAGGAAGGCCGGAAAGTGGCCTTCCCCCCGCGGGATGCGGGGCGTCACGCCCAGCGGCCGCGACCGGGCCCTCTCGATCTCGTCGCGCGAGGCCAGCCCCTCGCGCTGCATCCGGTCCAGCACGCCGTTGCGACGCGCGAGCGCCCGCTCCGGGAAGCGGCGCGGATCGTAATAGCTGGCGCCCCGGGCCAGGCCGACCAGCAGCGCCAGCTGGTCCAGCTCGAGTTCCTGCAGCCGCCGCTGGAAATAGAATTCCGCCGCCAGACCGAAGCCGTGGATCGCGCGGGCTCCGGCCTGGCCCAGGAAGACCTCGTTCAGATAGGCCTCGAGGATCTCCTCCTTGGAATAGTGGTACTCGAGGAGGATCGCCATCACCGCCTCGTTGATCTTCCTCTTGAGGCTCTGTTCGTGGGTCAGATAGAAGTTCTTCACCAGCTGCTGGGTCAGGGTGCTGCCGCCCTGCACCGTCCGCCCGGCACGCAGGTTGGCCCACGCCGCACGCACAATCCCGATCGGATCCACGCCGCGATGGGCCAGAAAGCGGCGGTCCTCCGTGGCCAGCAGCGCGCCCACCAGGCCGCCCGGCACCTCCCGCAGGTTCACCAGCACGCGATCCTCGCCGTGAGTCGGGTAGATGCTGCCGATCAGCATGGGTTCGACCCGCATCAGATCGACACTGCCGTGGCGGTCCCGCAGGTCGGCCACCACCCCATCGCCAAACCGTATCTGCACCGAACGCGCGGGCTCCGGCCCGTCGCTGAACACGAAGGCCCGGGTGTGCAGCGACGCCTCCTTGCCGCGGATGGTGAACTGGCCGGGGCGGCCCTCGCCCTCCTCCTGGTAGTTCAGTGCCTCGAGTTCCAGACGCAGCAGCTCGGGCGTCAGGGCACGCCCTACATACAGCTCGAGTGGCCTTGCGAAGACCCGGGCCGGCAGGGCCCAGCGCTTGCCCTCGAAGCGCTCCCGCACCTCGCGGTCCAGCTGCTGCACGTGCAGGGCGCCGACCCCGACGGCCACCAGCAGCAGCCCGACGCTGAACCACGCCCCTGCGGCCAGCGCGCGGCGCATCCGCGACCGGGGGCGGGAAGGGGGTCGGCTTCGGGGCATGGACTCGATCGATTTCGGATAAGGCCTAATGTTAACCTGAGCCGTGCGTACCTTTCAGAGAATCCTGCGGCGGCACCGCTGCAGCGCCAGCCGGCCGACACCGCCATGACCGCACTGGAACGCCAGCGTCACCTGCTCGCGCGGCTTGCGGAGCCGTCCAGGTTCCCGCATTCCGCTGAAGCGGTGGAACGCATCGAGACCCACATCTCCACCCTGCTGCTGGCGGGCGAGCACGCCTACAAGATCAAGAAGCCGCTGGATCTCGGCTTCCTCGACTTCTCCACTCTGGAATCCCGCCGGCGTTGCTGTGAAGCGGAGCTCGAGATCAACCGCGCCCTCGCGCCAGGCATCTATCTCGATGTCGCAACCATCCGGGGTACGCCGGACGACCCGAACATCGGGGGCGAGGGGCCGGTACTGGAATACGCGGTCCACATGCGCCGCTTCGACCGCGACCAGGAACTGGACCGTCTTCTCGACAGTGGACGGCTGCCGGTGTCTGCGATGGACGAACTGGGTGCGAAGGTCGCCGCCTTCCACGAGCAGGCGGACCGCGCCCCGGCGGATTCGGAATACGGAACGCCCCAGGCGGTCCTGGCACCGATGCTGGCCAACTTCGAGGCGCTCGAGCCGGCGGCCGACGCGGCGCCGGGACGGTCCGGGCAGTTGCACGAACTCGAATCCTGGACGCGGCAGACATGCGCGCGTCTGGAGTCCCTGATCCGCTCCCGGCTCGCCAACGGGTTCGTACGCGCCTGCCATGGGGATATGCACCTGGGCAACATGGTGTATGTCCGGGACGATCAGGGCCGGAAGCGGCTCGCGATCTTCGACGGCATCGAGTTCAACGCGTCGCTGCGCTGGATCGACGTGGCCTCCGAACTCGCCTTCATGACCATGGACCTGCATGCCCGCGGCGCGCCGGCCCACGCGCACCGTGTGCTGAATGCCTATCTCGAATGGCGGGACGACCTCGAGGCGCTGTCGCTGCTTCCCTTCTACCAGGTCTACCGGGCGCTGGTCCGGGCGAAGGTCAACGCGATCCACGCCGCCGAGGCGGAGATCTCCGACGAGCAGCGCGCAGAGTGCGACGCCGAGGTGGAGCGCTACCTGAAGCTGGCCAGCCGCCTGCGGCTTCCGGGACAGCCCGGGCTGATCCTGATGCACGGCATCTCCGGCAGCGGCAAGACCTGGATCAGTACCGCCATCCTGGAGCGCCTCGGCGCGATCCGGCTGCGCAGTGACGTGGAGCGCAAGCGCATGATCGGCCTTGCGCCCGACGACCGTCCGACACCGGAACAGCAGGAAGCGATGTACTCCCCCGAGGGCATTGATGCGGTCTACCGGCACCTGCAGGGTCTCGCCGGGCGCCTGCTCGCCGGCGGTCACCTGGTGATCGTCGATGCCACCTTCATGAAGCGGGAGCAGCGCCGCCCGTTCCAGGACCTCGCCCGGGACCGCGACGCAGGATTCGCGATCGTCCACTGCTCTGCAGACATCGAGACCCTGCGCGAGCGGCTCGTCGAGCGCCGCAGGAGCTCCGGGGATGCCTCGGACGCGGACATCGAGGTCATGGAGCAGCAGCGCGCCGCGGTCGAGCCGCCCGGCGAGGATGAGCCGAGCCTGCACACGGGACCGGGGAACCCCCTGCGCTGGCCGGCACTCGAAGAGATGCTGGGACGCGGATCGCGGTCGGAGGGCGTCTCCGGATGACCATCACCGGCGCAGCGCCCATGAGCCGCCGCGATCCCGCGGCCCGTAACGACTGGCGGAATCGCCGGGAGGAGCGGCCGCCCCTGCGCAGCCCCTCCCGGGCCGCGGGGCCGCCGGCGGGCATTTCTCCTATCCGGAGGTGACTGGATGCGTCCCACTCTCGCGACGTTCGGCTTTCTGATGCTGCTGTCCGCGGGCATCGCGCATGCGGATGCCCTGCTGCGCTTCGCGGACAACACGGGTCAGAACTCGGAGATACTGGTCAAGGGCAACTACGCGCGCATGGACATCGCGGATGGCGATGGCGGCGCCGGGTTCATGCTCTTCAACGCGAACGACCGTTCGCTGTACATCGTTGACCGGACCAACCGGACCTATATGGCCTTCGACGAGCAGGTGGTCGATGCCCAGATGCAGGCGATGGAGGAGATGATCGCGGAGATGCGCACCGAGATCCAGCAACTTCCGGAGGATGCGCGTGCGGAACTGGAAACGCAGCTCGGCCTGGGCGTCGACCGTGCACCGGTCGAGGTCGAGATCCGGACGACCGGGCAAACCCGGCAGATCGGCGAGCTGCAATGCGAAGAAAAGGAGATCCGGGTCGACGGGCGGGTGCAGAGCGTCGCCTGTGTCACGGGCCCGGACGACCTCGGCCTGTCCCGGATCGATTTCCAGACGCTGAACGCCCTGACTGAGCGGCTGTTCGAGCTGTCGCGCAGGGCGCTGGATGCCGGAGGGCCGGTGGCCCGGGCGATGAGCGCGAATGTGCTTCCCGGACTGGACGGCGTGCCCCTGGAGGTCCGCCATGTCCGCGATGACCTGGTCACGCGCCTGACCGGCCTATCCACCGACACCCTGAGTCCCGAATTCTTCCGCATTCCCCGGACCTTCCAGGAACAGGAGCCGCTCTGAAGACCATGGCGGCGTCCGCGGTCCCGGGAACGCGGACAGCCTGCCTGGCCCTGCGCCCGGTCCCGGACACCCCCACTCCATCCGACCACCCTGAGGACTCCGTGATGAACCTTCTGCGCTCAGCCATCCTGGCAACCCTCGCCCTGCTGCTCGCCCTGCCCGCCGCACAGGCAAAGGAACTCGTGCTCGACACCGACGATCGCCGGATCTACGCGATCGAGGGCGACTACGACTTTTACCGGGAGATGGTCGAATCCGCGATTACCGGCGAAGGCATGGTGATCAACGCGGTGGGCCGGATCGCCGATATGCTGGACCGTACCGGGGGGGACCTTGGCGCAGAGGAAAGCATCTACCTGCAGGGAGAGTCGCTGGAATTCTGCAGTGCGATCTACTCCCGCGGCATGATGGAGGCCGACCCTCACAGCATCGTGTTCTGTCCCTACGTGATCGCGGTCTACGAACTGACAACCGAACCGGGTACCGTCTACATCGGCTACCAGCGTGTCCCGATCGTGGGTGACGAGGAGACCCGCGCGGCGCTGCAGGATGTCGAGGAGCTGCTCGACCGCGTCGTCGATAACGCGACCGCGTTCTGAGGTCTTCGGCGGCCGGCCCGATCCCGCCGCGCCTCACCCCGGTGGCCTGGCATGCGCCGGCCGGAACGAGGCCACGCGCACCGGGTCCGTCTCGAGATACGGTCCGCCGATCAGATCCACGCAATACGGGATGGCCGGGAAGACCGCGTCCAGGCATTCGGCGATTGCCGAGGGCTTGCCGGGAAGGTTCACGATCAGCGCACCGCCCCTGATGCCGGCGGTCTGGCGCGACAGGATCGCGGTCGGTACGTGGCGGAGGGACACCGCCCGCATCTGTTCGCCGAAGCCCGGCAGCAGCTTGTCGCAGACTGCCTCGGTGGCCTCCGGGGTGACGTCGCGCGGCGCCGGCCCGGTGCCGCCGGTGGTCACGATCAGGCAGCAGTCCTCCGTGTCCGCGAGCAGCGCAAGTGTGGCCTCGACCTCGTGCAGTTCGTCCGGAATCACGCGCCGCAACGCCACCCATGAGGTGGTCAGAGCCGCATCCAGCCAGGCCTCGATGGCAGGGCCGCCCTCATCCCGGTACTCGCCGCGGCTGGCCCGGTCGGATACGGTCAGGATTCCGATGCGTGCGGGGTCGTGCATGTTCTTGCCTCGCTTTCAGGCGCCGGCGTGGAGTCGGTCCAGCGCCTCGTGCAGTTCCAGATACTCCCGCGTAACCTTGTGCCGAGGATCGAGATGAATCATCGGCTTCGACCGGCCGTGTGACTCGCGGATCCTCACCGAGGTCGAGAGATAGGGCCTCAGCACCGGGAGTCCCTCCCGATCCAGCTCCTCCACGATCCGGCGCGGCAACGAGGCGCGGGACTGGAACTGGTTCACGACGATCCCCTCGACCGACAGCGCGCGATTGTGGTCCAGGCGGATCTCCTGCACGTTCTGCATCAGCGTGTAGAGCGCCCGGCGCGAAAAATCGTCGCAGTCAAACGGGATCAGGCAGCGATCGCCGGCGATCAGCGCAGATCGCGTATAGAACCCGAGCGCGGGGGGAGTGTCGATCCAGATCCGTTCGTAGTCGCTGGAGAGCTGCTCGAGGGCCTCGCGCAGCTTATAGATCTTGTACCGGGACTCCAGCTTGCCCTGCAGGTCCTCGAGGTCGGGATGCGAGGGCATCAGATGCAGGTTGGGAAAGGGGGTCGCGGTGACGAATTCGCTGCTCTCCCGGGGATTGAGCTTGAAATTCAGGACCTGATCGAAGAAGTCCGCGAGCGTCGGGCCCGACCCGAGGTCGTCGGTCCCGAGCAGGTACTGGGTCGAATTGGCCTGCGGATCAAGATCGACGACAAGGGTTTTAAGGCCGTGATCGGCACTGATTGCTGCAAGATTCACCGTTATGGTGGATTTTCCGACACCACCCTTCTGGTTGAACACCACCCTGCGCATGGCCGCCCCCCCGATGCCCCCGCTGATCCGATTGTGCCAAAAACGCCTTCACGCTGCCCGTCTTCCGCGGCCTCGGATGGTGCATGCGGGACGTTCGGTAACGATGGCGCCCAGCCCGACACCGCGGAGCAAGGCAGGCAAGCGCAGGAATGGCCACCCTGTTGCCGGCTTGCCGACGCAGCGCCGGCGGGTCGGCCCGGCGAGCTGATACCGGACTTTCCGCGGTGCTCGATCCGGCAGCAATCCGGGGCGATCCGCGCTACGCTCTGTGCAGACCCATGGCCCCCGGGGCGCCGAGGATGTCCGACAACGATGCCACCCTCGTGATCCGGCTGGAGCAGCCGCGATGGCTGCACGACTGGACGCGACAGCCCGCGCCCGCCGCGGATGACCGTGAACGCCTCGCGGAGGTGCTCGGCCTGGCGCGGGAGCACGTGGAGCACGGGGGCGGCGGGCCGTTCGCGGCGGTCGTCTACCGCATCGACACCCGGGAGCGTCTCGGGGCCGCAGTGAACACCACCATCGCCAGCTGCTGTGCCGCGGCCCATGCCGAACTGCAGGCCCTGTCCCTGGCACAGCAGCGCATCGGCTGTCACAGCCTGGCTGCCCTGCCCTGTGTCCTGGTCAGTTCCAGCGCACCCTGCACCATGTGCCTGGGTGCAATCGCATGGAGCGGGGTGCAGCGGCTGGTGTTCTGCACTCCCCGTCAGGACGTCGAGGCCATCGGCTTCGACGAGGGACCCGCGACTCCCCGGTGGCGGCGGGAACTGCAGCGTCGGGGCATCGCCGTGCGCGGCCCGCTGCTGCGCCGGCAGGGACAGGCCATCCTGCAACGCTACGTGGAACGTGGCGGACCCATCTACAACGGCCCCCTGCCTACCGACCCCTCACCCCACAAGGCGGAACCGGCGTAGGGCCGGCCGGGCGCAGCGGGCCACCATTGGGCCGAGGCGCCACCGCGGAAACCTCCCCTTCGTATCGGGGACAGATTTATTAATCTGCCCCCTGTCCTTCCTGTCCTTCCCTTCCGCGTCCTTTCCAGCAGGCGCGGGAGGCCTTCATGGTCTGGGGGTGGCGGAGCGCCATCACGGTTAGAATGGAGCCCTGATCCCGTCAGCCGGAGTGCAGCCATGGCCGTGATTCGCGAACAGGACCTCGTGCAGTCGATCGCGGACGCCTTCCAGTACATCAGCTACTTCCATCCCGTCGACTACGTCCGGGCCCTCGGCGCGGCCTGGGAGCGCGAGGAATCCCCCGCGGCCCGCGACGCGATCGCCCAGATCCTGACCAACTCCCGCCTCTGCGCCGAGGGACGCCGTCCGATCTGCCAGGACACGGGGATCGCGGTGGTCTTCCTGAAGGTGGGCATGGACGTCCGGTGGGACGCGGCGATGAGCCTGCAGGAGATGGTCGACGAGGGCGTGCGCCGCGCCTACCTGCACCCGGACAACAAGCTGCGCGCCTCGGTGCTGCTGGACCCGGCCGGCGCGCGTTGCAACAGCCGGGACAACACACCCGCGGTGGTGCACTACGAGATCGTTCCGGGCGACGGCGTGGAGGTGATCTGTGCCGCGAAGGGCGGCGGCTCCGAGAACAAGGCCCGCATGGCGATGCTGAACCCCTCCGACTCCATCGCCGACTGGGTGCTGCGCACCGTGCCAACGCTGGGTGCCGGCTGGTGCCCGCCCGGCATCCTGGGCCTCGGGATCGGCGGCACGCCGGAGAAGGCCGCACTGATGGCGAAGGAGGCGCTGATGGCGCCGGTGGACATCCAGGACGTCAGGCAAAAGGCCGCCGGCGGCGCGACGCTGACCCGCATCGAGGAACTGCGCCTGGAACTGATGGACAAGGTGAACGCCCTGGGCATCGGCGCCCAGGGGCTCGGCGGCCTCACCACCGTGCTGGACGTGAAGATCCTCGACTATCCCACCCACGCGGCCAGCCTGCCGGTGGCGTTGATCCCGAACTGCGCCGCCACCCGGCACCTGCACTTCCGTCTCGATGGCAGCGGGCCGGCACAGCTCGAGACGCCGCGGCTGGAGGACTGGCCGGCGGTGACCTGGCAGCCCGACAGCGAGGTCGCACGGCGCGTGGACCTCGACCGCCTCACCCGCGAGGAGGTCGCTTCCTGGAGTCCCGGGCAGGTCCTGCTGCTGAACGGACGGATGCTCACGGGACGCGACGCCGCGCACAAGCGGATCGAGGAGATGCTCCACCGGGGCGATCCCCTGCCGGTCGACTTCACCAACCGCGTGATCTACTACGTCGGACCGGTGGATCCGGTGCGCGACGAGGCCGTCGGCCCGGCTGGCCCGACCACGGCAACCCGCATGGACAAGTTCACCCGCATGATGCTGGAACAGACCGGACTGATCGCGATGGTCGGCAAGGGCGAACGCGGCCCCGCCGCGATCGACGCGATCCGGGAAAACGGCTCCGCCTATCTGATGGCGGTCGGCGGGGCCGCCTACCTGGTCGCGAAGGCGATACGCTCGGCGCGGGTGGTCGCCTTCGAAGACCTCGGTATGGAGGCGATCTACGAGTTCGAGGTCCGCGACATGCCGGTGACCGTCGCGGTGGACAGCCGGGGCACCAGCGTGCACGTCACCGGACCGCAGGAATGGCGGGCCCGCATCGGGCGCATCCCGGTCGCCCCCGCCTGAACCGTACGCGGGACCGGCCGATCTCGCCGAGACGGCCGCATCAGCCGCGGGGACGCATCCGCAGCAGCGGATGCGTGTCCAGCAGCCGCTCGACCCCTTCGCGCAGCCCGGCGCGCAATTCGCCTCCCTGCGCCACGTCCACACGCCGGGTGAAGAGGCCCGGGAAGTGCTCCTCGTCCTCGTCCAGATCCCAGTCCACCGCCCGCAGCAGCGCCTCCCCCTCGGCCGGAATCGTCTCCGGCAGGTCGCGCCCGGAAAGCAGGCCCCACAGTCCGGTCCAGCAGCGCGCAAGCACCAGCGGATGGTAGCCGCCGCCCCCGAGCACCAGAATCCGGGGTGTTCCATCCGGGTGAGCCGGGGCATCCGCGAGGATCCGCGCAACCACCTCCAGGAACAGCTGGGTGGAGATGCGGAACTTGCCCAGTGGATCCGGCGCCAGGATGTCGGTGCCGGCCTGCAGCACGATCGCGTCCGGACGCGACATCTCCAGAACCGCGGGCCAGACCCGGTCGAAGGCATAGCGGTACTCGTCGTCGTGGATCCCTCGCGGCAACGGCAGATTCACCGCATTGCCAAGCGGCCCCGTGTCGGCTACACCGCCGCCCTCGAAGGGATAGGCGTAGGCCGTGTCCATGTGCAGTGACAGGGTGGTCACCCGCGCATCGCGAACGAAGGCCGCCTCGACGCCGTCGCCGTGGTGGGCATCGAGGTCCACGTACAGCACCCGCAGCCCCTCCCGGCGCAGCCGGTTGATGGCGAGGACCGGATCGTTGATGTAGCAGAAGCCACGCGCCTCGTCCGCACGCGCGTGATGCATCCCGCCCGCCGGACTGAAGGCGATCCGGCCCTCCAGCAGCATCTCCGCGCCGAGGATACTCCCGTGGGCCGCGGTCGCGGGCGTGGTGAAGAAGCCGGGAAAGAAGGGATTCTCGAAATTGCCGATATTGTGCCGCTGGCGGTAGCGGTGTGCGACCTTGCCATCGACCTCGCACTGGCGCAGCGCCCCGACATACTCGCGCGTGTGGAACCGCTCCAGTTCCACCGAAGTGGCCGGCCGCGACACGCTGAATTCCTTCGCGGTCAGGGCGCCGTAGGCACGGATCAGGTCCAGCGTCAGCGAGACGCGCGGAATCCCCAGTGGGTGATTGCTGCCGTAGGAGTGCCGGCGGTAGCGCGCGGCGCCGATCAGCACCGCGCGAGGCGCGAGGGGCACGGGCCGGGTTTCGTTGCCGGCGTTCCTCATGGTGTCCTGACGCCCGGGCCGGCGGTGCGTTCAGTGGCGATCGTGGCCGGACACACGACTGCCGCGGTCACCGTGTTCTGCTGGAGTTCGGAGAGTTCGGGCGCTGCCATCATCATCAGGGGGCTAGGGGCGAGCCAAATGATCGCACGGTAGCGCACAAGATTCTGCATCCACATACGGACAGTCAGGCCGGCGCGACCGGGCAGGCCGCCCCCACCACCGGGGTCGGACCAGGCCAAGTCATTGTTAAACATCGGGTCAGGGGGGCGAGCATGTGCCAATTTTGCCCCTGGAGGGCCATTTCCGGTATCAGAAATGGCCTTGTAAGCGGATGAGCCGCGGTGCCAGAATCCCTGGAACCGACCCCTCTCCGGAGGCATCACGCGAGGGGCGAGACCCCCGAATTCCGGTCCGGCGACGAAGCGACAGCCCGGCAGGACGCCTCTCTTCCGAGCCTTCGGACCGCGGTACCGGACCGGCAGGGTGATTCTTCATTGCGCCGGTCGGGGTAGCTTCCGGTTACGGAATCGGTCCGCGGCGGGCATGTGTTTGCAACACGAGAGACGAACGATGCAGAAATGGGTTTCGGTATTCTGGCCTTCCTTCATCATGTCCGCAGTGGCCACGGCGATCGTGTTCATGTTTCTGGACCCCGCACAGCTCGCACGCGGCGGAGGCCCGGCACTGACGAACGTGGGCTATTACTCCGTGACCTTCCTCTTTCTCTGGGCAACCACCGCGGCGACCACGGCGATCTCGTATTTCTTCCAGCGTCCGCCGGAGAGCTTCAACCCCGATTGATGGCGCCGAACGCCTCGGGAGCGGATCGTCGCGCGGGCAGGCCCGCGGGGCATCGACCGGGCAGTCGCGGGGTGCGGCCCGCCCCAATGGAGAGCCGATGACGGAACCGACCATCCAACGTGGAACCCTGTGGTTCTGGCTGATCATCAGCATCGGCGCCGCCCTGGCGCTGGTGGGCCTCGGTCTCGGTCTCGAGGCCCGGGGGGCCGCCGTGCTCCGCGCGCCCACCGGCTCGCCGGCCGCGGGGGGCTTCGGCTTCGGCCTGTTCCTGTTCTGGGCCGCCTATGCCTATGCGCTCACCGCCGGACGCGCGTCCGGG
>JAABTX010000298.1 GCA_011389655.1 Thioalkalivibrio sp. | reverse complement strand
CCGCTCCACTCGCGAGGCCTTCGATGGTGGTGATACTGCGCCCGGCGACGGCGCTGATCGGCGTTACACAGCTGCGCGCGGGTTTGCCGTCCAGGTGCACCGTGCAGGCGCCGCACAGCCCCTGGCCACAACCGAACTTGGTGCCGGGCAGCCCCAGGCCGTCGCGTAGCGCCCACAGCAGGGGCGTGTCGCCGGGGAGATCCAGCTCGTGATTCGTACCGTTAACGCTGAGTTGTGGCATGTCTGAACTCCGTATACGTCGCCATCTCCCTTTTGGGGTCAGGTCCGGGACCCGGTCCCGGACCTGGTCCCGGACCTGACCCCAGGAGGAGGAAAACCCTCATTCCGGTGGAAATGCCGCCAGTACATGTGCCGCGGCGGCGTCATACTTGTCCTGGTCCCGGTCGAACTGCCCCTTCAGGCGCGAGCTGGTAACGCTGCGCCACACCGATTTGCCCAGTGCCGGGTCGATCAGGTCCACGACAAATGTGCCCAGAGTGTAGTCGCGGACGGAGACCTCGGTGCGGGTGGGCATGCAGGACCAGCAGCTATAGCGGCTGTACCGGTTGTAGGGGTGGAATCCGGGAGCGTATAAAGCGCCCGTGATAACCGGCGTCTCATAGGTGCGAACGTCAGTTTTGGCCTCGGTGACCAGGTGCCAGCTCAACAGCACATCGGCTTCTGACGGGTCGTCGGTAAAAGTGATCCCCTTCTGGGTCAGTGCCCGCTGCAGTGCCTTGTCGATCCGGTCCCGCGCCATGTCGCTGAGCTGATGCGGGTTTTCGCCGGTGACCTGTCCCGAGTCGCGGTACATGGCGGCACGGGTGATGCCGGTGAAATCAATTTCCGGGTTGTAATCCACGTCGGGCGTGGGCGGTGCGGAGGCGCATCCTGCAAGCCACAGGCAGAAAATAACAAGAAGGGCCAGGCCCTGGCGATTACTGCTCGAGATGAGGCGGTCCATGACATGCACTCCCGTAGGTCTGGAGGTCAGAGTCTATACCGAGACCTGCGTCTGCGGCAGCCCCTGGCGCGCAGGTTCTGTTCTGCCTGCCGCGATGCAGGGTAGACGTCTCCCTTGGCTGCCGCTATATTCAGTTCTCGGACCAGCCAGCAGCGCGCTTGATGACGGTTACCTCACGCCGTCCGCGGTTTCTGTGTGACATCCGGAATCCCACCGGCAGCGCGCGTCAACCAGATGCAGCGGAGTCGGGCGGCTCAGGAAAATATCCGGGCGCACCGTTGCGTTCCCGGGCGTGAACGAGGACCAGCCCTTGCGAACTGCGCCGCCCCGCGTCTCCGCCTTTCTCTGCGTGCTTTGCCTGCTGGGTTTCCTGCAGGCCTGCGACGACTCTCCGGAAACGAAGGCCACCGGCAGTCTGCGCCCCGTGGACGTGATACGGGTGGCTGGCTCGGACCTGCCGGTAAGCTTTGACTACGCCGCCCGCACCGCCAGCTCCCAGCGTGTGGAGATTCGTCCCCGCGTCACGGGATACCTGGAGGAGATCGCCTACACCGAGGGCGGCTTCGTGCGCGAGGGCGAGGTGCTTTTCCGCATGGATTCCAAGCCCTTCGAGGCGCGGCTGCGCGGGGCCCGGGGCGAGCTGTCCCAGCAGCAGGCGCGACTGGAGAATGCCCGGGCCCTGCTCGACCGGGTCGTGCCCCTTGCCGAGGCGCGAGCGGTGGCACAGAAGGAGCTGGATGATGCCCGTGCCATGGTCGCCCAGTCTGCGGCGGCGGTGGAGGCAGCGTCGGCGCGGGTGTACGAGGCGCAGCTCGAGCTCGACTACGCAACGATCAAGGCCCCGGTCACGGGTATCGCCGGGGCCGCACGCTTTCGCCAGGGCGCCCTGGTGACCGGTTCGCTGGAACCGCTGACCGAGGTCGCGCGGGTGGATCCGATCTGGGTCGAGTTCAGCGTCGCGGAGAACCAGCTGCTCGCCGCGCGCAGCAATTCGAACAACCACAGCATCAACTATCCCGAGAACGGCGCCTTCGATGTCAGCCTCACGCTGGCGGACGGGACCCGGCACCCGTGGACCGGACGTCTCTCCTTTGCCGACGCCGCGGTCAGCGAGCGCACCGGTTCGCTTCTAATGCGCGCAGAGATACCCAACCCCGGGACCAGTCTGCGTCCGGGCCAGTTCGTCTCCATCAGCCTGAGCGGTGCCTATCGACCGGATGCGATCGCGGTTCCGCAGGGGGCGGTGCACCAGGGCCCGAGGGGTCCCTTTGTCTGGGTTGTGGACGGAGACTCGCAGGCACAGCGCCGACCCGTGATCACCGGGCCCTGGGTCCAGGATGCCTGGTTGATCCGCCAGGGCCTGTCGGCGGGAGAGAGCGTCATCGTGCAGGGGGTGATGGGCCTCAGCGCAGGGATGCCCGTGACGCCCCGACCCGCGACCCCGGCAGATTCTGCCGCAGCGACCGCCGGTTGAGCCGCACTCCATGCTGACAGCCGTTTTCGTTCGCCGTCCGATTCTCGCATCGGTTCTCTCAATCGTTGTGCTGCTCGCCGGCACGGTGGCGGGACTCAACCTGCCGATCAACATGTACCCGGATATCGCCCCCGTCCAGGTTACCGTATCCGCAAACTATCCGGGCGCGGATGCCGAAACGGTCGCCGGTTCGGTCGCGGCTCCCATCGAGAAGGAGATCAAC
>JAABTX010000297.1 GCA_011389655.1 Thioalkalivibrio sp. | reverse complement strand
GTAGGGGAAGATGCCGTTTACGCGTCCCAGGTCTTTGCCATCCTCGCTGGCGACAATGAGGCTGTAGGGCACTTCCGCAGATGGGAGCGCGTAACCATTCTCGTCGCGAATGGGTTCGAAAGCCTGTTGGAGTTTCATTGCGGAACAATTGGGTGAGACGATTTCAAGGTGGTCGGAATAAGGCTCCGGCAACTCCACGCGACACTTTGCGTTTGAAGGGACCGTCTTGTCACCGGACTTTACGGATATGACCAGTTCCCCGCCCAACTGGACTGATCCGCCAATCATCATCGCTCGGAAATCCTCCGAGAGCGCCGGAGTGGCTGTACCGAATATAGTGCCGACAAGAATGCAGGCCCGTAGGGATCTCATGAGCGCCTCCCGTGTATTCGTCACAGGAAAGATACAGCCTTCTTTTCCAGAAGTCAGCCCCGCACCCAGATACGACGTTCCCGACAACAACGCCCCCGCAGTGTCCTGCGAGGGCGTGTCTCTGCGCCTGCTCCGGCTCAGATCGCGGCGAGTTCACCCGCGAGATCGCCCATTTCGGTCCCTCCGGACATCAGACGGCGCATTTCCTCGTCGTCGATCTCTTCGGATCTGCCCGCGCCGATCACCTGGCCCAGTGCGAGGAAGGTGAAGCGGTCGCCGACGAGACGCGAGTGGATCTCGTTGTGGGTGATGAAGATGATGGCGATGTCGCCGCGCTTCTTCACCCGCTTGATGGTTTTCAGGACCTCCATCTGCTGCTTCTGGCCCAGGGCGCTGGTGGGTTCGTCCAGGATCAGCACGCGTGCGCCGAAATAGATGGCGCGCGCGATGGCCAGGGTCTGGCGCTGGCCACCGGACATGGTGCCCACCGCCTGGGTGGGATCGCGGAAGTCGATGCCGATCTTGAGCATCTCGTCATGGGCGATCTGGTCCATTTCCTTCATTCTCAGGGTTCCCAGCGGCCCCTTCAGTTCGCGCCCCATGAAGAAATTGCGCGTGACGCTCATCAGCGGGTTCACGGCCAAGTCTTGGTAGACCGTGCCGATGCCCGCGTCGGACGCGTCGCGCGGCGAGCGGAAGGAGACCGGCTTGCCCTCGATGTAGAGCCGGCCCGACGTGGGCTGGTGCACCCCCGCCAGCGTCTTGATGAGGGTCGACTTGCCGGCCCCGTTGTCGCCCAGCAGGGCATGGACCTCGCCGGCGTGGACCTCGAGATCGACGCCGTTCAGGGCGATGAAGGGCCCGAATTTCTTCGAGATCTTCTCGACCCGGAGATAGGGTTCGGTCATATCAGAGCCCTCCCGTGATGCGCTTGCGGATACGTTCGTTGGCAAAGACGGCGGCCAGCAGGACGGCGCCCACGAAGACCCGGTAGAACGACCCGTCCAGCCAGGGGATGTAGAACACCGCGTTGGCCACGAGGCCGAAGGTCACGGCGCCGAAGGCCACCCCGATCACCGAACCGAAGCCACCGGTCATCAGCGTGCCGCCCACGACGGCGATGGCGATGGCGTTCAGTTCCATCAGGTTGCCCTTGGCGGCATCGGCGGTGTTGGTGTCGAAGACCTGGCAGGCGGCGAACATCGTGGCACAGAAGGCGGTGAACATGAACAGGCCGATCTTGACCGCATTCACCGGCACACCGTTGGCCCGCGCGCTTTCCTTGTTGTCGCCGGTGGCGTAGATCCAGTTGCCCAGCTGGGTGCGCGACAGGATGAAATAGGCCGCCCCGGCAATCACCAGCCACCACAGGAAGCGTGCGTCGAAGCCTTCGACCCACTGCTCGCCCCGACGGTTCAGGTTGCCGCCCAGCCAGAACCATGCGTCGTAGAACCAGCCGAAGACCTCGCCACCCAGGAGCCAGGCGAACCAGCTTTCCTCCTTGTAGTCGGGCAGGCCGGAAATCTGCGTCGACTGGTTGATGAGGCGGAAACAGACCTCTGTCAGGCCGCGCAGGAAGAACAGGAAGGCGAGCGAGACGATGAAGCTCGACAGGCCCGAGCGCACCACGATCGTGCCGATCAGCCAGCCCAGCGAGAGGGTCATCGCCAGGGTGATGACGAAGGCCATGAAGGGCGTCGCCTCGCCCAGGCCAAAGGGCAGGCCCCATTTCAGCATCATGGCCATGGACATGCCGGCAAAGCCGATCATCGACCCGATCGACAGGTCGAATTCCCCCGCGATCATCAGCATCGCGGCGCCGGTGGCGATGATGCCGAACTGCGAGATGATGGCGATGTTGTTCTTGAGCCCGAGAGCGTTGAAGGCCTTGAAGTCTGAGGCGAAGGTGATAGCGGTCACCACAACCAGCATGACGATCAAGGCCCCGGCCTCGGGGCGGCGCACCAGGCGCATGACAGCGGATTCCTGAGTCATTCGGTCCGCTTCGCTGCGGTCGGACATGAGACCCCCCTAGATATGTGAGTGGATGGAAGAAAAAGGGGGACAGGTATGGCTGCCTGTCCCCGCATTTCAGACGTCAGGTCATGCCGCGATCAGCGGTTCACGCCCGCCTGTTCCTTGACGGCCGCGGCGTTGGACGCATCCACGAAGCCGGGGCCCGAGGGGACGTTGGCGCCCGGCAGCATGCCGGCATAGTTGTTGTACAGGTGCAGGACGATCACCGGCATGTAGCCTTGCAGATACTGCTGCTGGTCGATGGTGAAGGCGACATGGCCGTCCTCGATCAGCTGGATCACGCCCGGCGAC
>JAABTX010000296.1 GCA_011389655.1 Thioalkalivibrio sp. | reverse complement strand
AAATGGTCGAACGATTGCGCGACATCAGGTTCAGCCACAGCCGCGGCCGCATGGCGAACTCCCTGGTGCCGAGATAGTCCACCGAAAGCTGGGAAATCACCGGGCCCAGGATCAGTCCGACAAGGCCCATGTCGTGGTAGTACGGCAGCCACGACATGAAGCGATCGCCGCGCCGGATCTGCACCCCGAACTGCAGGATGCCGGCAAGGTTATCGAGCACGGCTTCCTGGGTGATCATGGTCCCGCGCGGAAACCGGGTGCTGCCGGAGGTGTATTGAAGGTAGGCCAGTTCATCGGGTCGCGGTGGTGGCGGCAATGATTCTGCCGGCTCCAGGCGCATGAACGCCTCGAGCGTGCCAGACAACGCCAGTCCCCGTCCCACAGACGCTTCTTCGAGAAACCCGGCAAAATTTTCCGGCGCAAACGCCGCGCGCGCCTGGCAGTCTTCCAGCATCGCGCGCAGATGCGCAACGAACGCTTCGCGACCGCCCAGGTGAACGGCAGCAGGCAGCGGTACCGGCACCAGGCCGGCATACTGGCAGGCAAAAAAGAACACCAGAAAATCAGGATGGGTGTCGGCGACCAGGGCGATTCGACTGCCGCGCTCGAGCCCCATGCCGTGCAGCCGGGCCGCCAGATCCTGGGCCTTGTGCCGAAGTTCGGTGTAGGTCAGGGCGCACTGCAGTTTGCCGCGGCCATCATAGAAATTGCACCCGGTTGCGCCGCGGGAGGCGTAATCAAGCGCCTCGGCGAGGCTGCGGTAACCGGATGTCTTGAGGGGTAGGGAGTTGTCTGTCGGGGTCGGCTGCGGCATCAAAACTTGGGTTTCCCTTCTTTTTAGTCAAGGCCCGCACGGCACCTGCTGGGGAACGGACGAATCGGTCATTATAGAGCGCCGTCACGGCAAAGAAAACATTCCGTCCAAATCCGTTACATTCGTCAACCATGCCGCCCGTTATCGTTTCTGCCGTTGACCATCGTCGTGATTGGGAAGACCTTTGGGGTCTTTCCCGCAAGCTTTATGCCGATGATCCGGCCTGGGTCGAGCCCCTGCGCGCTGAGCGCAAGGCCTTGTGGTCGGACGCAAATCCCTGGTTTGAACACGCCCATGGACAGCTTTTCCTGGCCCGCAGGGCCGGACAGCCGGTCGGATCGATCAGCGCTCAGGTCGACCGTCTTCAGCCGCTGGAACAAGGCCGCCGGGTCGGCTATTTCGGGCAGTTCGAGTGCACCAACGAAGCCGAAGTGGCCTCTGTTTTGTTCGAGACGGCATCGCAGTGGCTGCGGGAGCAGGGCTGCACGTGGATGCGCGGCCCCTATGATCTGGGCATCAACCAGTCCTGCGGTCTGCTCGTGTCGGGCTACGACACCCCCCCGATGATCCTGATGGGGCATGCGCGACCGTACTATCGCGAACTGCTGGAGGGACTTGGACTGGTTCGCGAAATGGACCTGCTTGCCTATCGCGTTGCGCCGGATTTTGTCGCCCCTGCGGCCATGCGCCGCCTGCTCGAGCGCAGCCGGCGCCGGCTGTCGTTTCGCCCGCTGAACATGGATTCTTATGGCCAGGAGGTGGAACTGTTGCGGGAATTGTTCAACGATGCCTGGGCCGACAACTGGGGATTTGTGCCGCTGACGCGAGCCGAGTTTGCCCACACCGGTCGCGAGATCCGCCGGATTCTGAACCCGGATCATGCCTGCGTTGCCGAGATCGACGGCCAGGCGGCCGGTTTTCTCATCGCCTTGCCCAACATCAACGAACTGATCCGTGATCTGGGTGGACGGCTGTTTCCGACCGGCTGGATCCGGCTGCTCTGGCGCCTGAAGCGGCGCGGTGCAAGCACAGCCAGGGTGCCCTTGATGGGTGTATCCAGGAAGCATCAGCGCGGACCGCTGGGAGCAGCCATCAGCTTTGGCATGATCGACAACGTGCGCCATGCGCTTCACCGAGACGGCATTCGCCATGTCGAAATGTCGTGGATCCTGGAAACCAATCAGGGCATGAATTCTCTGATCCACGCCATGGGCGGCGATCTCTACAAGCGGTATCGGATGTATGGCCGCGCGCTGGACTGATTCGGAGCGGGCGGTGGACCGGATCGTTCTGGCCGGGGACCGGCGCACGGATGACCCGCTGGCGGTTGCCGCTGGCGTGGCCGGCAAGGCTCTTGTGCCGATCGCCGGCCAGGCCATGCTCACGCGCGTGGTCGCAACCCTGACGAACTGGCGAACAAAAGGGCGCTTGATCGTTGTCGCGCCCGACAGCGCGCGCTATCGGCAAGCCGCACGGGAAGGGGCGGCAGGAGCGGGCGCGGAGCTGGTCTGGGTCGAGCCGGCCGCCTCGCTCGCCGGCAGTGTGCGGCAGGCCCTGGCCACCAGCAGATCGCGCCGCTGCCTGCTGCTCACGGCCGATCATGTGTTGATGGACACCGCCTGGCTTGAGCATCTGCTCGGGGCATGTCCGGTCGGAACGGCGGATCTCGCGGTCGGGCTGACCGACTGGCATGAGGTCATGGCGCGTTTTCCTGGCAGCCGCCGCACGCGCTATCGATTCAGCAACGGCTCGAGCTGCGGAACCAATCTGTTCTTGGTCAACAACCGCGCCGGGGTGGAGCGAATCCTGGATCAGTGGCAGCAAGTCGAGCAGCAGCGCAAGAAACCGTGGCGCATCGTGTCGATGCTGGGGTGGCGCAATCTGAGT
>JAABTX010000295.1 GCA_011389655.1 Thioalkalivibrio sp. | reverse complement strand
TGCAGCAGCTGACCAAGGCCGATCTGGTGCTCTACAACGGCTTGCTGCTCGAGGGACGCATGGGCGATGCCCTGCAACGCCTGTCGACCGAGAATCGGCAGGTGATCGCGGTGGCCGAGTCTATTCCGTCCGAGCTGCTGCTGACCGCCGATGACAGCGAGGAAGCCGACCCCCACGTCTGGATGGATGTGGCGCTGTGGGCCCGCACATCGGAGGCCATTCGCGACGCCCTGATCTCGATCGAGCCGGATCTCGACGAAACCTTCACCCGGCACCAGCAGGAACTCGGCGATCGTCTTGCGGCTCTGGACCAAGCCATCCGCGATCGCGTGCAGACGATTCCCGAGCAACAGCGCGTGCTCGTCACCGCCCACGACGCTTTCGGCTATTTCGGACGCACCTACGACATCGACGTGCGCGGGATTCAGGGATTCAGCACCGAGTCCGAAGCCGGACTGCGCGACATCAACGAACTTGTCGATTTCCTGGTCGAACGCCGGATCGCGGCCGTGTTTGTCGAGAGCACGGTCTCGGACCGCAACGTCCGCGCCCTGATCGAGGGAGCGCAGGCTCGCGATCACAAGGTGGTGATCGGTGGTGAATTGTTCTCCGATTCAACGGGTCCCGAGGGAACCTTCGAAGGCACCTACATCGGCATGATGATCCACAACGCCACCACCCTCGTCGACGCGCTCGGCGGCGAACCCGCGACCGACCAACTGCTTCAGTCCTTTTCTCCAGAGCGGCCATGAACCCCATCGCAGACCCGCCCGCCCCCGCGCCACCGCCCCTCCGGATCCGGGATCTGAATGTTGCCTATGAGAGAAAAATGGTGCTCTGGGATGTCGGGTTCGATGTCCAACCCGGCAGTCTCACCGGCATGATCGGTCCCAATGGAGCGGGCAAGAGCACAATCCTCAAGGCCGCGCTCGGCATCGTGCCCGCCGCCTCTGGAACCGTCCGTTTTTTCGGCCAACCCCTGAGCCGGGTCCGGCGTCGGGTCTCCTATGTGCCCCAACGAGAATCCGTGGACTGGGATTTTCCGGTCAATGCGATCGACGTTGTCGCCATGGGCCTCTATCGCCGCGCCGGATGGTGCCTGCCGCTCTCCAAGCGCCACCGCGAGCAAGCCATGGAGGCGCTCGTGAGGGTCGGTCTGGCGGATTTCGCCCGCCGCCAGATCGGTCAGCTGTCCGGCGGCCAGCAGCAACGCGTGTTCCTGGCCCGCGCGCTGGTTCAGGAGGCCGACATCTACCTCATGGACGAACCCTTCGCCGGAGTCGATGCCGCCACCGAAAGCGCCATCATCGACGTGCTCCAGCAATTGCGGAAAGACGGGCGCAGCGTCCTCTGCGTGCACCATGATCTCGATTCCGTGCGCTCGATTTTCGACCGCTGCCTGCTGATCAACATGCGCGTCGTTGCCTCCGGACCGGCCGATGAGGTATTCACGCCGGAAATGCTGCGCCGCACCTTCGGTGATCGCTGGGATCTGCTCGAGGACAGCGTCCTGCGCTTCGGCGAGGAGGCTGTCACAAGCGGACGCCACTGACGCCCATGCACCCCGTCCTGACCACGCCTCCAGCATTCCTGTCGACCGCCGCACTGGAAACCGACTGGGATTCGCTGCGACGCGTGCTGTCTCTGGCGGACCACAACACCCGCGTGGTGCTTCTCGGCGTGGTCCTTCTGGGACTGGCGGCGGGCGTGGTCGGTACCCTGCTGCTGCTGCGCCGACGCGCGCTGCTGAGCGACACCGTCAGCCATGCCTGCCTGCCCGGCGTCGCCGGCGCCTTCCTGATCGCCGAATTGTGGTTTGGAGTGGGTCGCTCCCTTCCATGGCTGCTGCTCGGCGCGGCCGTCACCGCCACCCTTGCCGCCCTGGTGGTGCACTGGCTCCGGACCCGCGCCCGCGTCCGCGAGGACGCCGCCCTCGCCATGGTGCTCAGTGGCTTCTTTGCCGTCGGCATTGCCCTGCTGTCGCTCGTGCAGCAGTCCCCCGGCGGCGGGGCCGGCGGGCTGGCGGGATTCATCTTCGGCAAGGCATCGGCCCTCAGCATGTCCGACGCCTCCTGGATTGCCTCCCTCTCCGCCCTGGCCCTGCTCGCCTCGGCGCTCCTGCACAAGGAATTCACGATCCTCTGCTTCGACGAGGCCTTTGCCCAAGTGCAGGGCTGGCCGGTCCGCTGGCTCGACCTGACCCTGATGGCCCTGGTCGTGGCGGTCACCGTCACCGGCCTGCAGGCGGTCGGTCTGCTGTTGGTCGTCGCCCTCCTCATCATCCCGCCGGCCGCCGCGCGGTTCTGGAGCGATCATCTGCTCTGGTCGATGATCCTGGCCGGCTTGATCGGCGCCGTCAGCGGCGCGGTCGGGGTGCTGCTGAGCGCCCTCGTGCCGCGGGCTCCCTCCGGCGCCGTTATCGTCCTCGCCGCCGCTTTCGTCTTTCTGGTCTCTTTCCTGGTCGGCAGCAAGCGCGGCTGTCTCCTGCGCTGGCGGCGACATCGTCGGCAGGCCCGACTCATCGGCCGCGATCACCTGCTGCGCGCCGTGTTCGAGCGGCTCGAGGGACGCGACATCACCGAGGCCACGAGCGCCTCGCGCTCCCCCGCCGGGCGGGTTCATCTCGACGAACTCATCGATCGCCGAAGCTGGACTCGCGGGCAGCTCCGTCGTCTGGCGCGAACCGCCGCCCGCGATGGCCTGCTC
>JAABTX010000294.1 GCA_011389655.1 Thioalkalivibrio sp. | reverse complement strand
CGCGCCGTCCCTACGACGTGAAAGCGCCCGAGCTGGACGAGCTGGACGTGTACCAGAAGGATTGAGGCCGGCCGGGTTGAGGGCGCCTGCGCGCGTCCTTGCGTTGGGCGCAAGGCCGCACCGGTCGCGGCCCGTGGACCAAGGAGGTGCGACATGCAGGTACCGCTCGAGCTTTCAGTGCGCAACGGGAACGACCGCGAAGCCGTCGAGCGCACGCAGCAGAGCGGCCGCAGCGGCAATCCCCTGGCCATATGCGAATCGAACTGGTCGTGCCCGGCCAGCCGGCCATCGTCGTCAAGCAGGAGGTCGACGAGGACAGCGGGGGAAGAAA
>JAABTX010000293.1 GCA_011389655.1 Thioalkalivibrio sp. | reverse complement strand
CGTGGCAGCGGAAGCAGACGATCGGGGTGGGGAAGAAAAACAACCGTATAGTCCCCGCTCCGGTGTCCGAATAGCGAACGAACAATCTCAACATTCACTATTCTGACACAGTCCAGTACGACTATCCCAGAAGCCTGCATCATCCCTGCTCCCGAGGACCCTCAGGGGCATTGCGCTCCCGGCGGCGGGATGACCTGTGCTTTCGTGCATTCAAGGCCTTCCACTGGAGCGGCGGCCACTTCCCCAGCCGTTGACTCATTTCCTCGTCCTCGGGGACAAGAAGGTCCAATCGCAGGTCCCCCACTTGCAGACGGTCGACGAACTCTCGTTCGGAGTCGTCGAGGACAAGCAGCGGTTCGACTGCTTTCCAGGCACGATCGATGAGTTCGACTCGGTCGACCCTCGTCTGCCCGCCAAGCATCGGCACGAGCTCTGCCTCGATGTCGATGCTACGGACCCTCTCCATCCGCTCGCGTCCATACGTATGCAGGGGATGATCGAGGGTCCCCGTGAAGGCGATCACGAGCTTCTTGAAGGACCGATTGCTCCAGAATGACGCGCCTGCCTCGGGAAGGCGGATCACGTCGAACAGGTCACGTGGCTTGCACCGGTCCAACAGGGCGCAGATCTTCCCCGCGGCGATCTCCGGCAGTCCGCATAGCTGGACCTCGGGCTGGCTCAGATCCCCGGGTTGCCACATCGCCGCCATCCGCAGAGGAGCCAACGAGAGGCGTTGCAGGAAGTTCAGGTCGATCTCGATGCGATCAGGCGAGCCGTTCACGCTGACGAAGTTGAGGAAGATCTTCCGACCGGCGAACTCATCCCGGGACCGCTGAATTTCGTACTTCAGCTCACGGGCGATCGCATCGACGGCTCGCTCCAGGTCGGGGCGTGCGCGGAGCATCTCCTCCCGGTTTAGGGCCCCGATGAAGTTGAAGTCCAGATCCACGGATAATCGCGGCGGGGGGCCATCGAACATGTTGAGTGCGGTTCCACCCTTGAGCGCCAGAACGCGCGAGAGCAGCGGGTGCCGCGCAACCGCGGCCGCGACCTCGCCGAGGCGGATAGCTTTCTCAAGCGGTCCGGCTGGAAAGCCGCTCTCTGCGGACAGGGCGCTGATAAGATCACGATCCATGATCACCGCCATCAACAGCATCATCGTCACCGCGGTCGCTTCTTTCCAGATGCGCGGGAACGACGAGGTTCCAGTCCCTGGCCAACACCCCTCCCCGCTGGCCGGGCACCAGGTAGACCCGGCTCCGAGGCCGGTGCTTCTGGAAGTTTCCCAGGATCGACCCATCCAGAAAGAGGTCCTCGAGGCGCCTCTGCAGGTACCATCCGACGGCCGCCCACAGACGCCGGTTGTCATACGCCCCCAGGATCTCCTGGAGAGTATCCGGATTCAGGGTGGCGAAGCCGTCCATCGACTCCACCAGCTCATCGAGGCCTCCCACCAGGCTCAGCTCCCTGAACCCGTCCACAAGGGTCCGCTCGGGCGTCGTGACCCGCAAGGTCTTGCCCCCGCGGGCAACCTCGGTCGTCCACGGGACCTCGGTCTTCCCTCCCGACGACCGCGCCTTGGCGCGAGTCCGTGCGGCCTTCGGGTGCGATAGGAACTTGATCGTGGTCCGTCCCACCACGACCGGCGAACGAGGGCGAGCCGTGCAAACGGTGCAGGTCCACCAAACAGAGTGCCCCTGCCCGAGGAGGTCGAGGGCGGAGTGATAGGCGAAGACCGCATCGGGCCGGATGGCCGCAGCGGCCAGAAAGGCATCCGGTTCGTAGCTCTCGGGCGCCACGCCCACCGGGACGGTGGCGTAGACGCCATTGGCCAGACGCTTCAGTCGCCCCTGCTGGAGGTAGTAGCGCACGCGGTACTCGGCGAGGCTCTTCTCTCCCCCGAGGTGCCGGGCGAACTCCTTGACCGTGAAGATCCGGTTCTGGTCCATGAAGTCGGTCGTCCGCCGAGGGCCTTGTTGCTGTTCAACGCGATTCCTCATGAATATTTTATCGGTTAACTTCCTCAACAACAACACCCCCGATCGCCATCGTTTCTATTGGAAGTCATAAGTGATAATATTTTTATCACTTTTTGAGTTGTACAGCAATAGACTACAGGTCAGGGCGAAAGGCGTCAACAGATCATTCGGGCACGCCTCGCCCTGGATAGAACCCCGGTCTCCAGGTGCTCGCGCACCGTGCGGTGCAGCAACGGTGGCCGCGGGGCGACGGGGGCGGTAAACCTGGGTTTGGGCACAGAACCTCCCGGTGGCTGTCAAGCCGCGGGAGGAAGTCAGGGTGTCGCCGGCGGGTGTCGGTGGCCGCCGGGGTGTGGTCTGGCGGTGACAGACTTGGGAGCGATGGCCGCCGG
>JAABTX010000292.1 GCA_011389655.1 Thioalkalivibrio sp. | reverse complement strand
CCGCGCCCTCTACGAGCGGCTCTACTGCGCCCGCGGCGACATGGAGAACCGCATCAAGGAGTGCCAGTTCGATCCTCTTCGCCGATCGGACCAGCGCCGCGACGATGCGCGCCAACCAGCTGCGCCTGTGGTTTGCCTCGATGGCCTATGTCCTGATGGCCGCGCTGCGGCGTCTGGCGCGCGCCCACACCCGGCTCGACAAGGCGACCTGCGGCACGATCCGGCTGACGCTGCTGAAGATCGGCGCCCAGGTCACCCGCAGCGTGCGGCGCGTCCGCGTCGCCATGGCCCCGGCGTGCCCATATCGGGATGTCTTCGCGCTCGCCCACGCGCGATTGTGCCGCTGATCCCGCCGCGCGCACCCGCACATCCATCCCCGACAATCCGCAAACCAAAGCCCGCCCAAGCTCCGCTATCCAGCGGGGCGCACCGCGTTGGCCCGCCAGTACGGCACTCGCCGCGGTGAGCCACACCCCCGCCCCGCGCCGCCGTTGCCGGCCGTTCGCGAGAGAGGCGGGCTAGGGGGACTTTCCGCGTATCCGCGGCATGATGCCGTGAGCAAGGACAACACGTTGACAACACGACCGCGCCGGAGCCGGGTCCCACCTTCATGGCGAACGTGGCGGTTGCCGCGATTACGGGCGACAAGACCGGGATCGAGCTGGCGCAGCGTTTCGGCATCCCTTCCCGTCGGCTCGGGTATCGTCCCGGACGGCGCCCCGGAGCCATTGATCGCGGGCTGGTGTCTGGCGGCAGGAGCCACATCAGCATCGACCTGCGCCTTCTTGCTCAGAGGTGGTCCCCATTTCGCGGACAATCTGGCGGCTCTGCTACGCTTGGCCCATCTCCGTCACGCCGCCAGTTCGAGACCCCTGTCGCCCGCGTGGGCCTCAAGGGGTGTTCGTCCGCCGAGGGCCGGGTGCGGCCTCTCTGCGTTGTAGCAGGTCATCCACTTTCCGATGCCGGCCCGCGTCTCGGAGCCGGTCTCGAAGGCGTGGATGCAGATGCACTCGTACTTCAGGGATCGCCAGAGGCGCTCGATGAAGACGTTGTCCATCCAGCGGCCCTTCCGTCCATCGAGACCTTCACACCGGCCCCGGTCAGGACCTCGGTGAAGCGGGGGCTGGTGAACCGGCTGCCCTGGTCGGTGTTGAAGATCTCCGGCTTGGCGTGCCGGGCCATGGCCTCCTCGAGCGCCGCGATGCGAGATGTCCGCGTCCATGGTGTTCGACAGCTTCCAGGCCAGCACGCACCGGCTCGCCCAGTCCATGATGGCGACCAGGTAGAGGAACCCCGCCGCATCGGGATATACGTGATGTCGGCGCACCAGACATCGGTACCGGCCGGTCGATCACCAGGTTTCTCAGCAGGTAGGGCCACGTCCTGTGCTCGGGATGGGGCACCGTGGTCCGTGGCTTCTGATAGACGGCGGTCAGGCCCATCCTGCGCATCAGACGCCGGACCCGCTTGCGCCCGACGACATGCCCCTCGCGCCGGAGATGGCGGGCCATCTGGCGGCTCCCTTGACCCGGCGTCTCGAGGAACCGGGAATCGATCAGCCGCATGAGCGCGAGGGTGAGCGGGCTCTCGCCCTTCCCCGGCCCGTAGAACGCCGACCGGCTGATGCCGACCAGAGCGCATTGCCGGCTCACCGGCAGGACAGGGTGCCGCGGCTCGATCATCTCGCGCCTCCGGGCGACGCTCATCGTCCGGAGGCTTTCGCTGAAAAATCGCGTTCCACCACCAGCTGGCCGATCTTCGCGTGCAACTTCTCGACCTCGCCGTCCCGCTCAGCGGCGGCTGCTTCGGCCTTCCCCGAAAACACACCGGCCATTCCCTCGATGGCCTGCCGCTTCCACGTGTTGATCAGCGTCTGATGCACGCCGTACTTGCTGACGAGCTCCGCGATCGTCGCCTCGCCCCTGATCGCCTCCAGCGCCACCTTTGCCTTGAACTCGGCGCTGTACCGTTTCCGTTTCCCAGCCACTCGATCCATCCTTCTCAGCTCTCGGACCAAGCGTAGCTCACTGCCCGGATTTCGGGGACCACCTCTGTGCCCGCCGGCTTCGCGCATGGTCGTGGTCACTGCGCGCTCGCCCGCCTTGATCTCTGTGGCCATGAGCGCGGCGACGTCCGGCATGTCAACGGCGGAGCAAAAACCGGCCACTGGGCGGCGCGGGCGTCCAGCGGCGGGGGACACGATCGCCTCCAGCCCCATGCGCTTGACGCCGGGATCGACGAGCCATGGCGCGTCATGAACGTCGGACTGCCAAATCCGCCACAGGGGTCATGACCGATGGGATTTGCTGTTGCGGCCACGCCTTCCGCGCCTGATCCTTTCCCCCTCGAACAGCGCTCCCGGCGCTGGTAGGCATCGTCGATGAGCGATGACGACTGGTTGAGCGAGTACCCGATCTGGTTATCCGCGGACGGGGTGAACGTCTCGGCGCCTTGGCGGCTGGACGACTACGGCGAGGGCGGGGCGCTGAGCCGGGACCGGGTTGTGGATCTCGCGGAGCGGTTCGCGCTCGACATCACGGATGCGGAGCAGCTCTCGCTCCGTCTCGGCCGCAGCCTGGACCCGAACGTCACGTTTCACATCGCGCCGATGGAGAGGTCGGCCGCGGCCAGGCGCGGGCGCAAGGAGATCGAGGCCGCGCGCGCCGACATCCTTGCGGCGGCGGACCGGCTCGATGCGGCGCGGGAACGGCTTGAGCCCGTCGAGAT
>JAABTX010000291.1 GCA_011389655.1 Thioalkalivibrio sp. | reverse complement strand
GTGGCATAACAGCAGTATGGGCCTGAACCGTGTCCTGCCGATTGCCTACTTCGATCGTCTCGGCGTTCCCCGGCTCTCGTGACCTCAACTTCTCGAACCGCCCGGTGCGGACCCGCATGCCGGGTGGTGTGGGAGGGGTCTGATCAGCGATGATCAGCCCCTATCCCGATTCAAGCCGTTTTTTGTGAAGTGACTCACTACAGAAAATTATGTTGTGGCGCATCATTACCGGGCGTTGCTTGAATCCACCCGCAGCGTACCGCCCACCCGCAGCAAACCGTCTGCCCGGCGTTCTTCCCAGGAGTCTTGGAGCATGCGATCAAGTCAACCCGCCGACAACCGACCCGCGGCACTGGCCCCCGAGGAGCTTGAGATCGCACGTCTTGCCCCGCGCAAGAAGGGCGGTGCCGAGAGCGGTCCCAAGGCCAGCAACGACGCCCCGACCCGACTCGCGGTTGCTTTGTGCCGTCGAAAGCTGGAGGTGGATGACCACGCGATGTACTTTCGGCTGAAAATCGCGCTGGCCCGGGGGCTGCGCAGGCCGTTCCGGCGCGCACTCATCGAGGTCGACGACATCGAGGGCGAGGGCACGGGAGAACAGGCCTTTGAAGTTTTCGTTGAACCGGCGGACGACGAGCTGCAGGCGCGAGCCGAGGCCGTGGTCGCTCGCGTGATCCGCTGGCGCCGGTGGCGCGCCGCGGAGCCGGATGCCGACAGCGGGGATCACCAGTAGCCCTGTCATCAACCCCGCCACGGCGCTGCGATACAGCGATTTTTGACCGCGGCAGTGACGGCGCGTAGTTTCTGGGGCGCACGACCGATCCGCCCGGACGGGTTTCCTCCAGTGACGCAGGCAAAGCTCACGCGCGATGCGATTCCTTCATACTGCTGACTGGCACCTGGGGCGCCAGTTTCACAACTTTTCCCTGATCGAGGACCAGCGCCATGTGCTGGACCAGCTCGTTGCGCTGGCCCGGGACGCCGAAGTGGAAGCCTTCGTGATCGCCGGTGATGTCTTCGATCGCGCGGTGCCGGCGCCGGACGCAGTCGGGTTGCTCAGCGAATGCCTCGAGGAACTGGTGCTCGATCTCCGGATTCCGGTGATCATGATCGCCGGCAATCACGACAGCCCGCGACGGCTGGGTTTCGCGTCCAGCCTGCTGGCGCGCGCGGGTCTGCATGTCTACGGTCGCTACGAGGGCGCGCCGCGCGCGATCGTGCTGGAGGACCGCCAGGGACCCGTGCATTTCTGCGCGCTCCCCTATGCCGAGCCCGCGATGGTGAGATCTGCCAGCAACGAGCCCGGGCTGTCGGGCCATGCGGACGCGATGCAATGGCTGACCCGCGGGGCAAAAGCGGCCATACCCGGTGGTGAGCGCAGCGTCTGCGTTGCCCATTGCTTCGTCGCCGGCGGGTCCGAGAGCGAATCCGAGCGGCCGCTCAGCGTCGGCGGGGCTGCCGCTGTTCCTGCCCGCTGCTTCGACGGCTTCAGCTATACGGCGCTGGGACACCTGCACCGACCGCAGGCCATGGGCGAAAGGCTGCACTATTCGGGCTCTCTGCTGAAATATTCCTTCTCGGAGATCCCGCACCGCAAGTCGGCGAACATCGTCGAGATCGGGGCGTCCGGCGGACCCTCCGTCGAGCGGGTTGCCCTGCGGCCACTGCGTGACCTGCGGCTGGTCGAGGGCACGCTGGCGCAGCTGTTGCAGGGCCCGGCCATCGACGAGAATGCGGAAGATTTCCTGCTGGTTCGACTGGCCGATACGGGTGCGCTGCTGGACCCGATGAGCCGTCTCAGGGAGATCTATCCGAACGTTCTGCACATCGAGCGCCCCGCGCTGGAGGGTGGCGGCCCCGACGCGCTGCGCGCCCACCGGGGCGCGTGCGGCGACCCGGAGCTGTTCGCGGCCTTCTTCGAGCAGGTGACCGGCGAGGGGCTTTCAGACGCCCAGGCCGCGGCCTTTGCGGAGGTGCTGGACGCGGTCGCGCATGCGGACCGGGAGTCAGGCCAGTGAGACCGCTCAAGCTGGCGCTGACGGCCTTCGGTCCCTATGCGGGCACCCAGTTGATTGATTTCCGTAAGCTGGGGGATCGCCGGTTGTTCCTGGTGCACGGCGCGACCGGGGCTGGCAAGACGACACTGCTCGACGCCATCTGTTTTGCGTTGTACGGCGATGCCACCGGCAAGGAGCGCGACGGGAAGGGCTTTCGCAGTCATTTCTCCGCCGACGGGCAAAGTACGTCGGTGACGCTGGATTTCGCGCTGGGAGAGCGAGTCTACCGCGTCACGCGCGCACCCGAGCAGGAGCGCGCCAAGTTGCGCGGCGAGGGCACCACTGTCTCCCCCGCCTCTGCCACCCTCTGGGATCGCACGGGCCTGGCGGACGATGCGGAAGAAGAGGGCGAAGTCCTTGCGGCGCGGCCGACCCGCGTGACCGAAGAGATGGCGGCGATCCTGGGTTTCCGCAGCGAACAGTTTCGCCAGGTGATCGTGCTGCCGCAGGGCCGGTTTATCGATCTGCTGGTTGCGAGTTCGCGGGAGCGTGAAAGCATCCTGCGCCAGTTGTTCGACACGGCTTTCTACGGTCGCGTGGAAGATGCCCTGAAGCAGCGCAGCCGGGAACTGAGCCACGATGCCGAAAAACTGCGCGCCCAACGCAGCGAACTGCTGGCCCAGGAGAATTGCACCGACGAGCCTGCGTTGGCGGCGCTGCTTGCCGATTGC
>JAABTX010000290.1 GCA_011389655.1 Thioalkalivibrio sp. | reverse complement strand
GGCGTCGGTATCGGTGGCGTGCTGGAGCCGATGCAAGCCGGCCCCACCATCATCGAGGACAACTGCTTCATCGGTGCGCGGTCCGAGGTGGTGGAGGGCTGCATCGTGCGCGAGGGATCGGTGCTCGGCATGGGCGTCTATATCGGCAAGTCGACGAAGATCGTGGACCGCGAGACCGGCGAGGTCTTCATGGGCGAGGTGCCGCCCTATTCCGTGGTCGTCTCGGGCTCCATGCCCACGAAGAACAACCTCAACCTCTACTGTGCCGTGATCGTCAAGCGCGTCGATGCGCAGACCCGTGCAAAGACCGCGATCAACGAGCTTTTGCGCGACTGAGTTGAAATGCGGGCCCCGGGGCGGCATGTCCTGCCCCATGATGCCTGACCGCATCCCCCCGCGCCCTGACCGGGGCCGCGCATGATGGCCGCACTGCCCTTTGGGATGCTGATGGGGGCCTTCGCGGCTGCCGTGGCCGTGGTCATCCTGTGCGGGCTGCGGGCCACGGCACTGGCCGACGTGATCGCGGACCGAACGCGGCTGGGAGAGGCGATCATCGGTGCCACGCTGCTCGGTGCCGCCACGTCGCTGTCGGGGACCGTGGTGTCGGTGACGGCGGCGGGATCGGGCGACGCGAGCTTCGCCGTGTCCAACGCGATCGGTGGCATCGCGGCGCAGACGCTGTTTCTCGCGGTGGCCGACCTGATCTACCGGCGTGGCAATCTCGAACATGCGGCAGCCGACCTGACCAGCCTCTTCCAGTGTGTCGTGCTCATCGGGATGCTGTGCCTGCCGCTTGCGGCCATGGCGGGACCCGAGGTGGCGGTGGCGGGGCTGCATCCTGCATCGGTCGTGCTGTTCGTGGTCTACGCGGTGTCCGTCCGGGTGAGCGCGCAGATGCGGGCGCAGCCGATGTGGCGCCCCACGCAGACCAGCCTGACCCGGCAGGAAGCCCCGGACGAGGCGGACGAGCGGCACCGCGCGGCCACGGGGCCACTGCTGGTCTTTGGCGTGCTCGTTGCCCTGATGGGGGTGGCGGGCTGGGTGATCAGCCAGGTCGGTGCCGAGTTCATCGCGCGCTACAGCCTCTCCTCCAGCCTCGTGGGCGCACTGATAACCGCCGTGGTCACGTCGCTGCCCGAACTGGTGACAACGCTGGCTGCCGTGCGGCGTGGCGCGCTGCAACTGGCCATGGGCGGCATCATCGGGGGCAACACCTTCGATGTCCTGTTCCTCGTGCTGTCGGATGCCGCCTATCGCGAGGGGTCCATCTATCACGCGATGGGGTCCGACGACGTGTTCTGGATCGTCGTGGGCATGTTCATGACGACGGTTCTGCTGGCCGGTCTGATCCTGCGGCAGCGGCAGGGGCCGGCCGGCATCGGCTGGGAGAGCGGCCTGCTCTTCGTGATCTACGCGGGCGCGGTGCTGCTGCAGGTGTTCAGCCCGGGTTGACTTGACACCGCGGCCGCACCGGCGCAGAGCGCGCGAATGGATGGCAAGAAGCGTGCGCAACAGGTGTATACCCTGCTGGTCGAGGTGGGGCGCAAGACCGGTGACGGCCTGCCCGAGGGCAGCACCGGGGCGGCGCTGATGATCTATGCCTCCGGCGTGGACGAGGCCGAGGCGGTGCGCGAGACGGTCGCGATCCTCAAGCAGGCGGACATGGCGCCGCTCGACGTCACCGGCCACGGTACCCTGCCCGAGCGCGAGGCGGAGGGTCACGAGATCGGCGCGGAGGAACGCGCGCTGATGCAGCGCGCCCTTGACGAGAACGCGGTCATCGTCGCGCAGGTCTCGCCGTTTCAGGACTGATCCGCACCGCCGCGGGCTTGATCCGGGGGGCTGCGCCGCGGATACTGCGCTGATGCCGCTGCGTTTCACCCTGCGCCAACTGGAATACTTCGTCGCCGTGGGCGAGGCGGGGTCCATCGCGCTGGCCGCGGAGAAGGTCAATGTCTCGTCGCCGTCGATTTCCGCCGCCGTGTCGCAAATGGAGCGGGAATTCGGGCTCCAGCTTTTCGTGCGCCGCCATGCGCATGGCCTGTCGCTGACGCAGGCAGGGCGGCAGTTCATGGCGCAGGCGCAGGCGGTGCTGCGCGAGGCGGGCGCGCTCAACCGGCTGGCGGGCGAGATGCTGGGCAACGTGCAGGGGCCGCTGGCGCTGGGCTGCCTGCTGACCTTCGCGCAACTGGTGGTACCCTCGCTGCGCCGCGCCTTCGAGGCGCGCTACCCGGATGTCCGGGTCAGCCAGTACGAGCGGGACCAGACCGCCCTCTTCGAGATGCTGCGCCGGGCCGAGATCGACCTTGCCCTCACCTACGAGCTGAACATCCCCCCGGATCTGCGCTTCGTGCCGCTCGCGGATCTGCCGCCTTACGCGATGCTGCCCGCGGATCATCCGCTGGCCGGTCAGGGGCCCGTGACGCTGCGCGATCTGTCGGAGCATCCCATGGTCCTGCTCGACCTGCCGCATAGCGGCGATTACTTCCTGTCGCTTTTCGGGCAGGCGGGACTGCGCCCGCCCATCGCGGAGCGGACCCGCGACATGGCGGTGATGCGCAGCCTTGTCGCCAACGGCTTTGGCTACGCGCTGGCCAATATTCGCCCGCTCAGCGACAGGGCACCCGATGGCGGCAAGCTCTGCTTCGCCCCCTTCTCCGATACGGTGCCGCCGCTGCGGATGGGCCTCGTGCTGGCCGAGGGGGCGGACAACGTGCTGACGATCGAGGC
>JAABTX010000289.1 GCA_011389655.1 Thioalkalivibrio sp. | reverse complement strand
CTGCGTGTGGAAGCAGGCCTGATCCTGTTTAGCCGGGAATTGGCGTGGCGGTTGACGCCGCAAACACTTGGCTTGGGGAGGCTTGTGGAGGCACCGGGCTGCTCACCATGGCTAAGGTCTGCCAAATTGTGCAGCCAGCGGAACCCAGATGAATCGCTGAAGCTAGTCGGATTGATGCCCCTGCGAGAGCCCATCCCGCCACCCGATCAGCCGCCGGTCGCGAACGCTACTCCAGTGATCGCAACGGGACACGTCGTCGTCACCAGCCGAGTGGATAGCCCGCTCTGGGGACATGATCTGGGCATGGGGCTGGTGAGGGTGGACGACGGCTGGCCCGGCACCCGCGTTACCGCTGCGAATGGGACCCGGATGGTGGTGGCGCGCCTTCCGTTCTACGATCCGCAAAAGCGTCTGCCCCGTGCACCCGCGGCCTTTCCGTCCAGGAACGGATCTCGATAGCGGGTCCGCGGCCCTGAAAATGGGCAGGCCAGGATGCTCGGCCGCGAGATTCGGGTGGCACTGCAGGAATGATCCAGGTTTCCAGTTGTTCGAGTTCGGCGGCATCGCGTGCCAGCCGGTATCGTTGACTATGCACGCATTCCCGATCGCCGAATTCGCATCGATTGCTGGAGGTTCCGCCACAGGGGCCATTGGCCAGCCCTTTGGGGCAGGTCTCGGGACAGATGAAGTGGGTCAGGTGCAGACGGCATGTGCCGCAGTTCTGACAGCCGTACAACGGCCCCTTGATCTGCCGTTCCACCGCCGCCATCCAGGTGTCGGCGCGTGTGCCTGGTTGTAGAGGGCGTAGCATGGCGGCCAGCAGTCGTGCGAAGGCGCCGCGTCCGAAGGCGATTTGGTGCACCCGCTCCGATAGTCGGAGTTTCCAGGGACGGTTCCCGCGCGGTGTCGGAAGCGGCGTCCCGTCCCCCAGGAAAAAGGGGGACGGCACGGGCACGGGATCGGCCACTCGCCCATCGGCGCGGGTCATGAGCTCCCGCCACGCCTCGTTCCAGTCGTGGCGGTCGCGCACGGCCGATTCGAGGCTGCAGACAGCCTCCCGGAGTCGGGTCAGCGCGGCAGGGGTGTCTACAGCGGTCAGTTGGATGCCGGCGTAGCCTGCACGTTTGAGAAGCACCACCTGCAATGCCAGGCGCTGATACACTCGCGCCGCCGCTTGATCGGGTAATCGCGACTCGTCGTCCTCGAGGAGTGCTATCAGGGAATCAGGCACCACGACGCCAGGTAGCCGATGGTGACGGATGTGGCGAGCGCGCCTGGCGGTCAGTGGCATCAGATTGGCCATCAAAGGGAGATCGTACGGCCGTGCGCCGACCCAGGCCAACGCTTCCAGGTGCTTGCTTGGGTCCCAGCCGATCTGCGTAACCGCAAGGTCAGCCCCGGCCGCCACCTTTTTGCCGAGTTTCAGGTACTGACCCAAGCAATCCTCCTCCTGATACTTGAACGGGTTCAAGGCCACAGCGATCAGCAGGTCTGGTGCCTGCGTTCGGGCCTGGGCGACAGCGCTCACCGAGTCGAGATAAGGATCCTGCTGCTGCGGTGACCCGGGAAGTCGATCACCCGAAATGATCAGAGCGTTCTGCAGTCCGGCGCCACCCATCGCATCGATGCGCGCGGCGAGATCCGCCCCGGTGCATCCCTTTCCCGAGAGATGAATAAGCGGTTGATAGCCCGACCAGGCGGCCAGCTGGCGTCCGACGTTGATGCTTCCTGGGTCTTCCCTGGAGCAGACGCGGTCGGTTACAGCAATGGAAGCCACTTCAAGTTGTGGGTGTTGCAGGTGCTCGCGAATCGGTTCGAGGCGCGATAGTTGGGTGCGCGTATCACGTTCACAAGAGGGGATGTACTCGATGGAAAGAAAGAAACGGCGTTGTTGCAGAGCGCCGCTCAGGGCATTTGTCAAGCCTTCCGGGTGCGGGCCTGACGCAGTGTAATGGAGTCCGATCGTGGGATCTACGTAGGTCATCCATATGCTCGCTTCGATTGGATGGAAGCCGTTGTAAAAAGAAGTCTTGCCGAAGCTGGCAGCGCGAGAGGGGAGCATTCCGATAGCCGAGTGAGGACTGCCCCTCGCAACGGCGCTATCCGATCGCGGCGCAGGCGCGCCGGGCCGGAAGGTGGTTTGCCGGGTGCACGCCCTCGGACGTGCACCCGGTAGCCGATACCGGGGTCTGATACCTCCCGATTACCACGAGCCAGGACTACGGCATTACGCAAAGACGCCGTCTAGAACAGTCCTGTCACGCGACCGGTCTCGTCGAGATCGATCTTTACGGCCGAAGGCACCTTTGGCAAACCCGGCATGGTCATCACGTCACCGCATACTGCGACGATGAACTCCGCCCCTGCGGCCAGACGGATTTCGCGGATGGTGACAATGTGTCCGGAGGGTGCTCCGCGCAGGTTTGGGTCCGTGGAAAATGAATACTGGGTCTTTGCTATGCACACCGGAAAATGCCCGAAACCGTCGTCTTGTAGTTTCTTGATCTGGGCGCGAATCTTGCTGCTTGCTGCGATGTCGGAGGCACCGTAAATATTTGTCGCAACGGTCTTGATCTTGTCCCAAAGAGGGAGGGTATCCTCATAGACCAGCTTGAAGTGGTCTTCGGTGGTCTCGATCATATCGATCACCTTTCTGGCCAATGCTTCGGCGCCCTTCCCTCCTTCAGCCCAATGACGTGAGACCACCACCGGTGTTTCGTGCCGCTGCATCTCTTCTTCCAGCACCTG
>JAABTX010000288.1 GCA_011389655.1 Thioalkalivibrio sp. | reverse complement strand
GGCGACGCCGACGTCATCTGGGTAAGGTGCAGAGCGGGATCGTGTGGCGTGATCTCGCCGGACTCAAGGTCGACCACGCCCGCCGGCGTGTTCAGAAGCATCGTGTGGGTATCCCACTCCGACGCCCTTGCCGCTACACGGGGATCGCTCGCCGCGATGCGGAGGGCGGCTGCAATCGTCTTGTCACTCGCCGTGCGTCGCGCTTCGTGTAACTTCTCTGTCGGCAACGATGCAGCCGCCGCACGGCACACCTGCCGCATCCGTTCCCGGGCGTGGCCGACCTCGTCCCGTTCCCAGATCGGCCCGGTCCAGGTGAACCATCTACCCCATGCCGCCACGTGTCGCGTCAGGCCTGCCTGGTCGTCGACGAAAGTTGCTGCGAGCGCGTCCTCGCTCTGCGGCGGCGGCGTGATGTGGCCCGCGGGATCGCCTTCGCTGGCGTCCGTTGCGGCCGTATGGGGGAACGCCCCGTTCCTCTCGATGTCCCGCTTTCGGAGCGCTTCGAACTCCCTCAGGACCCGGGCGTCCTCCCAGGGCGGATCGATCATCGCGCGATTGTGGTCGAGGACGGCCTCACGAGCGTCGTCCAACGGGCACTGGCCGAGGCGCACATTCCGGAGCCAGTGCCCGATCACCCGGGAAATAGCCTCGAAGCGGCTGATCTCGTCGACATCACCGGCGCGGATACGCCTTGTGGCGAGCGCCTTGGCTGAGGGGCCTGCCTTTCCCGGGTGTCCGATGTCGAAGACGGGTGCAGTGTTGGCCAGCGAGGGCATGGCGGCAACGACCTCCGCGAACTCTGCCAGTTCGTACTCGACCGTGTCATGCTCGATCAGGCGGACGGGAGCCTGTTTGCCTGACTTCCCGTGAACGGTGCCCGCAACCCTGATCGGCTGGTGAATGCTCCCAAAGGCCCCATCCCCGCCGACCTTCGCGGCGATCGCTGCGCGCAGGCGGGCTACCCGGGCGAGGTCCGCGCCCTCAGCGGCTTCCGTCAGCCGCCAGTAGAGGTGCAGTTTCGGCTCGCCGGACGCTGTCAGGCCGCCGGATGCCACCTCGAGACTGGGTGTGCCGAGGTGCTGAACGAGATGATCGCGCGCCGCGCCGATGTCTCCGGTGTCGAGGTCCACCAGCACGACGCCGGTCTGAAGGATGTCCTCTGCCCTGGCGGACCCTGGCGCGCCGACGGTGCCAGGAACGACGTAGACTGCCCGTTGGGCGTCTGCAGCGCGTTTGGCCATCGCGATGAGACGCGCGGCCACGTCCTTCGCGGCGGGAAACTCCAGGCGAGGTGTCTGGTGTGGCGTCCCGCTCTCCGACAGGAAGCGCAGCGGCGCCAGGCCCTCAAGGTACCCGAAGACAACCTCGCAATAGGTGCGGATCGCGGCCTCGTCGATGCTCAGGGAGTGTTCGGGGAGTGACCTGGTATTCATCAGCGGTTCTCCCCTCCGAAGCGGACTTGGGCCTCGAAAGCCAGGACGTCACCCGATCGGTAGAAGATCGATCCGCCGATCCGGAGGTAGGCCGGCCCATAGCCTTCGGCCCGCCATCGCTGGAGCGTGCGAAGGGATTTCTTCCAGCGCTCCGCGAGGTCCCGCTCGCGGATCAGCGCAAGGGGACCCGGTTCATTATCTGATGGAAATGAGTTCGACATCGGCTCCACGCCAAGAAATGGCTTCGCCGGAAATATACGCCAAAACGACCACTTACGCACGGTTGTGCATGTGAGACTGAGGCAGGCAAGTGTGACACGCAGCCTTCCGGATAACCTTGTTCCGTTGGGTCCCCGTCCTCCAAACGTGACACCCGGCGAGAAAGACGTGACACCGTCAGCACGCCTTCCTCGGCAGCGCCAGAAATCCCCCTTTCAGTCTCTGGTGAGTCGTCCGCGCGCCACGAGGTTGATGGTCGGGTCGAGGCGATAGCCGCTACCATGACAATTCTGGATGAGCAGGTGGTCCGGAGGCTCGAAGCCGTGCAGATCTTCGAAGGCTCGGGCGATCTGTTTCCTGCAGCGCGTAACGTTCTGCCGGAAGGTCTCAGGTTTTGGATCGTTCCAGACTTGCCACCATTGCCGGTACCTGTGCTCATCAGGGGCCAGACCGTTGGCACGGTCTTTATCGAAGAATGGCTTCAGGCGATGAGCGACCTCGGCTGGCAAGTGTGTCACGTCGCACAGCCCCACCACCTTTAGGACCGCAACATCCGTCTCGTTCCGGAAGAACGATACCGTCAGCGGTGCCGCCGGATCCGGCACTGTGTCGCGCTCTTCGATTTCGTCCGGAACAGCTTGCGGCGGAGCCACCCCTGACTGCACCGCAAGCGCACCTTCCTCCGGTTCGCGGCCATCAGTGAGGTGCAGGGCCACGAGCGACTGCGGATGTAGCGGAGATCTACCTTCCAGCGCCCGATCAATGGTGGCGCGGAGGACGGCTCGAACATTTTCGCCATGGCGCTGGTGAAGCTTGATCATGCGTCCGATGACGTCGCCCATGGGTAGATCAGGATATCCTTCAGCAATCCTCGCGACTTCGAGGCCAAACCTCCCGATCAGGACCCGGTCGGAAAGCTCTGACGAGCGAAGCGCGTGACGCGTCCATTCGACAGCCAGGATACGCGACTGGTGCGTCGTGCGCGGGCCGTGAAGAACGTCCGTCTCGTACCGCTCGGGAGGATCGAATTTCTCGAGGCCAGCACCCATGAGCGCGAAACGACGGTCAAAACATTGGGAACAGACGCCGCAATGTGTGTG
>JAABTX010000030.1 GCA_011389655.1 Thioalkalivibrio sp. | reverse complement strand
GGCCTCGGGCCGCGATCGGGCATCGCGGGGCCCAAGGGCATCGCGGCTGGAAGCCGCTCCTACGCACCGCCCTCTGACGCCGGTTTCAGACCTCGGCGAGGTGGCCCTTACCCTCCAGCCACTGCTTGCGGTCCCCGGCGCGCTTCTTCGCGAGCAGCATGTCCAGCAGGGATCCGGTGTCGTCGCCCGGCTGGATGGTCAGGCGCACCAGGCGCCGGGTGTCGGGATTCATCGTGGTCTCGCGCAGCTGCAGCGGGCTCATTTCGCCCAGGCCCTTGAAGCGGGTGACGGTCACCTTGCCGCGGCGGCCCTCGGCCGCGATCCGGTCCAGGATGCCCTGGCGCTCGGCATCGTCCAGTGCGTAGAGGACCTCCTTGCCCACATCCACCCGGAACAGCGGCGGCATCGCCACATACACGTGTCCGTGCTCGACCAGAGGCCGGAAATGGCGCATGAACAGCGCGCAGAGCAGCGTCGCGATGTGCGCGCCGTCCGAGTCGGCATCGGCCAGGATGCAGACCTTCCCGTAGCGCAGACTGCCGAGGTCCGCGCTGCCGGGGTCGACTCCAACCGCGACGCTGATGTCATGGATCTCCTGCGACCCCAGCACCTGGTCGGGATCGACCTCCCAGGCGTTCAGGATCTTGCCTCTGAGCGGCATGATCGCCTGGAACTCGCGATCGCGGGCCTGCTTCGCGGAACCGCCGGCGGAGTCGCCCTCGACCAGGAAGAGTTCGGTGCGCGACAGATCCTGGCTGGCACAGTCGGCCAGCTTGCCCGGGAGCGTCGGACCCTGGGTGAGCTTTTTGCGCACCACCTTGCGGCCCGCCCGCTGCCGCCGCTGGGCACTCTGGATCGCGAGTTCCGCGATGCGCTCGCCGATCCCCGAATGGCGGTTCAGCCACAGGCTGAAACTGTCCTTCACCACCCCGGCGACAAAGGGAGCGGCCTCGCGCGACGACAGCCGCTCCTTGGTCTGTCCGGCAAACTGCGGGTCCTGCATCTTGAAGGAGACCACGTAGCAGACCCGCTCCCAGACGTCCTCCGGGGCGAGCTTCACGCCCCGCGGAATCAGATTCCGAAACTCGCAGAATTCGCGCACGGCCTCGGTGAGGCCGGTGCGCAGGCCGTTCACGTGTGTACCGCCAAGCGTGGTCGGAATGAGATTCACGTAGCTCTCGGCCACGCCCTCGCCCCCCTCGGGCAACCAGACCACCGCCCAGTCCACCGCCTCCTGGCGACCCGCCACCGCACCCATGAACGGCTCTTCCGGCAGGCGTTCCAGCCCGGACAGGGCCTCCAGCAGGTAGTCCCTGAGCCCGTCGGCATAACACCAGGTGCAGCACTCCCCGGTGACCTCGTCGGCAAAGCTCACATTCAGCCCGGGGCAAAGGACCGCCTTCGCGCGCAGCACGTGCTTCAGTCGCGACACGGAGAACTTCGGGCTGTCGAAGTAACGGGGATCCGGCCAGAACTGCAGCCGGGTGCCGGTATTTCGACGTCCGACCTCGCCCACCTCCTCGAGATCGCTGACCTTCTCGCCGCCCGCAAAGGCCATGTTGTATTCCCGCCCGTCCCGCCGGATCCAGACCTCCAGGTGCCGCGACAGTGCGTTCACCACCGAGACGCCGACCCCGTGCAGGCCGCCCGAGAACTGGTAGCTGCTGTCGGAGAACTTGCCGCCTGCGTGCAGCCGGCCGAGGATGACCTCCACCCCCGGGCGCTTCTCGCGCGGGTGCTCGTCCACCGGCATCCCGCGACCGTCGTCGCTCACCGAGAGCGAGCCGTCCTTGTGCAGGACCACCTCGATGTTCCGCGCGAAGCCGCTGGTGGCCTCGTCCACCGAGTTGTCGATCACCTCCTGGGCGAGGTGATTGGGACGGGAGGTGTCGGTGTACATGCCCGGGCGCTTGCGTACCGGGTCGAGGCCCTCGAGGACCTCGATGTCGGATGCGGAATAACTCACCTGCGGCCTTCCTCCGTATGGGGGCAGGCGGTAGTGTAGTGCGCTTCCCGCGCCCCGCGCACGGATCGCGGCCGGGGGCGCACCCGCCCTTGGCGGTGGCGCGCACCGCCGCCCTCCACCCCGGCCCTCCCCAGCAAGCGGTGGCGGGAGATCTTCATCGTCGGGATGGCGCGGGGCGTGGCCGTCTGCTTGAAATTGGCGGAAGCGGCCCGACAATGTAAACAGCCTTCCAGATTCAGATACCGGAGTCCCTCATGGCAGATGCAAGCAACGACCTCCTCGACGTGACCGCGGAAGACTTCGAGACGGCGGTGATCGAGGAGTCCTTCCGCCGTCCGGTGCTGGTGGACTTCTGGGCCGACTGGTGCGGTCCGTGCAAGATGCTGATGCCGGTGCTGGCCAGCCTGGTCGAGTCATACGCCGGCCGGTTCCGCCTGGCCAAGGTCAACAGCGACGAGCAGCAGGGTCTCGCGGGCCAGTTCGGCGTACGCAGCCTCCCCACGGTGATGTGCTTCCGGCACGGCCAGCCGGTCGACCAGTTCATGGGCGTGCAGCCGGAGTCGGCCATCCGCGCCATGATCGACCGCCACGTGGAACGGCCCTCCGACCGCATCCGCGAGCAGGCGATCGCGAAGCTGAATGCCGGGGATGTCGACGGCGCCGTGGCCGACCTGCGCAGCGCGGTGGAGAACGATCCGGACCACCACGCGCTGAAGATCGACCTCGCCGAGGCGCTGTTGGCGGCCGGAGACGCCGCGGGCGCCGAGGCCCAGCTCAACATGCTGCCGATCGACGTGCACGAGCAGGAGCCGGTGAAGCGTCTGCGCGCGCGGCTGGTATTCGCGAGCCGGGCGAACGGGGCCGATCCTGCAGCACTGGAGAGCAGGCTGCGCGACAACGAGTCCGACCCGGAGGCAATGGAGCAGCTGGCCGCCGCCTACATGGTGGCCGGGCGCAGCCAGGAGGCGATGGACCTCTACCTGAAGCTGATGCAGCGGCACCGCAGCTACGGCGACAACGCTGGCCAGAAGGGGCTGCTGGCGGCCTTCGAGATGCTGGGTCCCCGCCACGAGCTGGTCAACCAGTACCGCCGGAAGATGGTCGCGCTGCTGTACTGAGGGGCATGCGGGAAGGGGGATTACCCCCTCCCGGTCCCCGGGCGCCTCGCGGGTGCCCCCGGGGACTGCCTCCGGGAGGCGTGCTACTCCGCTTCCAGCGCCTGCAGGACCTCGGCCACGGGGCGGTAGCCGGAGATCAGCTGTCCGTCCCGGGTGATCGTCGCCGGGGTGCCGCTGATGCCCAGCTCGCGTCCCAATGCCAGGTGCCGCTCCGCCGGCGTCACGCAGTCCGCGGAGGGCACCGGCATGTCGGCCTTCGCGCGATCCATCGCCGCGGTGCGGCTTTCCGCGCACCAGATGTCGCGCATGATCGTCGGCGAATCACGGCCCAGCACCGGATACATGAAATAGCGCACCTTCACCCCCGCATCGAGGTAGTCCTGCATCTCCCCGTGCAACTGCCGGCAATAGGGGCAGTTCGGGTCGGTGAAGACGTTGATCACGTGCTGCACCTCGCGCTCCGGGACATAGACGGTCAGTTCCTCATCCGGAATGTCCGCGAAGATCTCTGCACGCACGCTGCGCAGCGACTTCTCGGTCAGGTTTTCCCGCGTGTCGAGGTCGATCAGGCTGCCCTGGAGCAGATAGCGGCCGTCCTCGGAGACGTAGAAGACGTCGGTCCCGAAACGCACCTGGTACACACCGGGAATGCCCGATGGCTCGATGGCGTCCGGACTTACCGTCGGCACCACTTCCGCCAGCCGGCTTTCGATCGCTTCGGTGGCAAGGGCCGGCGGGATGGCCAGCGGGCTCAGCAGTGCGATCAGGATTGTTCGTATCATCAGCATGCAACCGTCTCTTCAGGTGAAGGAAAACGCCCGGAGTGTATCACTGCTGCCGGACTCCGGCCGCAGGCAGTGGTCGAACCGGGCACGGAACCAAGCGCATGGCCCACTAGCCCCGCGGATGGTGCCGGGCGTGCAGCGCCTGCAGCCGCGCTCGCGCGACGTGGGTGTAGATCTGGGTGGTGGACAGGCTGCTGTGGCCGAGCAGCATCTGCACCACCCGCAGGTCGGCACCGTGGTCGAGCAGGTGCGTGGCAAAGGCGTGGCGCAGGGTGTGCGGAGAGAGGGGGCCGGTGATGCCGGCCACGGCCGCGTACTCCTTGATCCGGTACCAGAAGGCCTGCCGGGTGATGCCGGAACCGCGGCGGCTGACGAACAGGGCCTCGGTCGGGGGGCGTTCGCGCAGCAGTTCCGGCCGCGCCCCATGCAGGTAGCGCCCCAGCCAGTCGGCCGCCTCCTCGCCCAGCGGCACCAGCCGTTCACGCGAACCCTTGCCGGTGACCCGGATCACCCCCTGGCGCGGGTTCACCCGGGATTGTTCCAGGCCGACCAGCTCCGACACACGCAGGCCGGTCGCGTACAGCAGCTCCAGCATCGCCCGGTCCCGCAACCCGACCGGGCTGCCGGTGTCGGGCGCGCCGAGCAGGGCCTCCACCTGGCCCTCCGACAGGCTGCCGGGCAGCGGGCGGCCCAGCGCGGGGGCGTCAATGCGCGCAGTGGGGTCATCCCGGCGCAGACCGGAGGCCACCAGGAATCGGTAGAAACGGCGCTGGCTGGACAGCCAGCGGGCCACCGACCTCGGACGGCTCCCTGCCTGCATCCTGGAACCGAGGAAGGCGAGCAGCTCGGAGCGGCTGGCGTTGACGAGATCCGACCCCTGCCCCCGCAGCCACAGGCAGAGCGCCTCGAGATCCCTGCGGTAGGCGTCGAGTGTCAGGCGGGCGAGGCCGTCGACCGCCCAAAGCTCGTCGAGGAAGCGCTCGAGCACCGGATCCGCGCAGCCCGCCGCGGATCCGGCGTCCCCGGCGACCGGCTCAGCCGTTCCCGCCACCGGACCCGGAGGGCTCCGCACGCTTGCCCGTCAGGGCCTCGAAGACCCGGGTCATCTCCAGCGGCATCGGGAAGAAGATGCTGCTCGTCTGGCTGCTGGTGGACATGTTCGCCATCGTCTGCAAATACCGCAGCTGCAGCGCCGTCGGCGCCTCTTCCATCATCTTGGCGGCAGACACCAGCTTTTCGGCGGCCTGCTCCTCGCCCTCGGCATGGATCACCTTGGCGCGACGCTCGCGCTCGGCCTCGGCCTGGCGCGCAATCGCCCGGACCATCGACTCGTTCAGGTCGACGTGCTTGATCTCGACGTTGGTGACCTTGATGCCCCAGGCATCGGTCTGCGAATCCAGGATCTCCTGGATGTCGGCATTCAGCTTGTCCCGTTCGGACAGCATCTCGTCCAGGTCGTGCTTGCCCAGCACCGAGCGCAGCGTGGTCTGTGCCAGCTGGCTGGTTGCCGAGTAGTAGTCCTCCACCTGGATCACCGACTTGGCCGAGTCGACCACGCGGAAGTACAGCACCGCGTTGACCCGCACGGTCACGTTGTCCTGGGAGATCACGTCCTGGCCGGGCACGTCGAGGGTGATGATGCGCAGGTCCACCTTCACCATCTGCTGGATCCCGGGAATGATGATGATCAGGCCGGGACCCTTGACCGCCTGGAAGCGTCCGAGAAAGAAGACCACGCCCCGCTCGTACTCGCGCAGGATCTTGATGGACATCGCGATGAGCGCGACGACCACCACGAGGGGAAACAGATAGGCACCAGTCATTCCGTATTCTCCTTCACTTGGGTTGTCCCTGACCGGCCGTGGGACCGCGACCGGGCTTTGTGGTTGGGGCGGGAGGCGTGCAGCGCGGGATCGTCATGCCCGTGCGCTCAGGAACGGCTGTCCGCGGGCCGGCCCGCGTCGTCCGGCAGCGGTTCCACGCGCAGGCGAAGCCCGTCCACCCCCACCACGCGCACCTGCTGCCCGTATTCGACGGGTGTGGTCGTCTCGGCGGTCCAGAGTTCGCTGTGCACGTAGACCCGGCCGTGGCGGTCGAAGTCCTCGCGCGCCTCTCCGACCATGCCGATCATTTCCTCGCGTCCGATACTCGGTTTCACCCTGCGCAGCTGGAACAGTCGCCCCAGCACCCAGATGGAGAAGACAGCGACCACGAGTGCGGTCCCGAAGACCAGGGGTAGCGAGATATTCAATTCAGGATCGTCCCAGAGGATGATTGAGCCCGTGATGAAGGCGATGACGCCACCGATGCCCAGTATGCCGAAACTCGGCAAAAAGGCCTCGGAGACCATGAAGATCAGGCCGAGCAGGATCAGCGCGAGCCCGGCGTAATTGACCGGCATCACCTGCAGCGCGTAGAAGGCGAGCACCAGCGAGATCGCGCCGATGACACCGGGGAAGATCGCACCGGGGTTGGAGAGTTCGAAGATGATGCCGTAGATGCCGACGAGCATCAGGATGTAGGCGATGTTGGGACTGGTGATCACCGCCAGCAGATTGGTCCGCCAGTCCGGATCCACGCGCACCACCTCGAGGTTCCCGGTCTCGAGCACGGTGTCGCCCCAGGGCATGCGCACGGTGTGCCCGTCCATCTGTTCGAGCAGCGCGTCGAGGTCGCTGGCCACGAATTCGATCACGTTCCGCTCAAGGGCTTCCCGTGCACCGATGTTATCGCCCTCGCGCACCGCCGCCTCGGCCCAGTCGGCGTTGCGGTCGAACCGTTCGGCCAGGCCGCGAATGTAGGAGACCGCGTCCTCCAGGACCTTGCGCTCCATCGCGGTCTCGCCCCGGCGCTTCTCTTCGTCCCCGTCAGTGGCCTCGGTCGCCCCTTCCGTCTCCGGGGTCTCCGCGTCATCCCCCTCGGCCGCGCCGTCGCCGGACGCCTGCACGTCTTCGTCCGATGCCGGTTCCGCATCCTCGCGATCGCCCGGCGCCGTGCCGTCGCCATCATCGAATCCGGGGAATCCGCCGCCCATCTGCACCGGCGTGGCCGAGCCGATGTTCGTTGCCGGCGTCATCGCCGCCACGTGCGACCCCAGTAGCATGTAGGTGCCCGCGCTCGCGGCCCGGCCGCCCGCCGGATGCACGTAGGTGACGAAGGGGACATCCGAGGCCAGGATCTCCTTCACGATCCCCCGCAGCGCCGAATCCAGTCCGCCCGGCGTGTCCAGCTGCAGGATGATCAGGTCGAACTCCTCGTCTTCCGCCCTCTGGATCCCGCGGATGATGTAGTCGCCCGTCGCCGGTCCGATCGCGTCCGAGACGGTCAGCAGCATCGCCTGCCCGCGCGCCTCGTCACCCGAGGCCACCAGCAGCCAGCCGGCACCGGCCGCCAGGAGCAGGAGCCAGAGGACCATACGGAACCAGGATTTCATCGACTGAAGGCGCATGCTCGTATCCCAGGAGGCTTCAGGATGTGGTGGTGCCGGACCGGGTATCCTTGCGGAACAGGTGTCGCGGTCGCGGACGACCCGGATTCAATCCTACACGCAGGGCTCGCGCTGTGCGCGCCTTCCCCAACTGATGGACAACCACCCGCCGCTCGGGTTTCCCGAATCCGCGGACCGGGCGGGAGGCCGGATCACCACACCGGTAATCGGGTGTGATCCCGCGCCCGCTCGGTTATCCTCGCACAGGCACGCATTCCGGCACGACCGGGACCGAGATACCGACGCCGAGATGAACACCGACACCCGTGAACGACCGATTCCACTTCTGGGTCTTGCCGCCTGGAGCGGGGCCGGCAAGACCACACTGCTGACCCGTCTGCTGCCGGTGCTGCGCGCTCGCGGCCTCGAGGTCGCGATGATCAAGCATGCACATCACGACTTCGATGTCGACAAACCGGGGAAGGACAGCTACGAGCTCCGCCAGGCCGGGGCGGGACAGGTGCTGGTCGCATCGAGCCGCCGGTTCGCCCTGATGGTCGAGAATCCGTCGGGAGAGGAGACCGATCCGGCGCTGCCGGAGCTGATCGACCGGATCGACCCGCGCCGGACTGACCTGATCCTGGTCGAGGGGTTCAAGCGCGAGCCGATCCCGAAGATCGAGATACACCGCGCCGTCCTCGGCAAGCCGCTGCTGTGCACCGGGGACCCTCACATCGTCGCCGTCGCGACCGATCGGCCGGATGCGGTACCCGGCGGCATGCGCACCCTGCCACTGGACGATGTCTCTCTGATCGCAAACTTCATCGGCGAATACCTCGGCCTGCGGCGCCCCGGGAGGGAGACCTGATCATGAACACCGCGACCACCTGCCTGGACGAATCCGATCCCAATGCGCTGACCGTCGAGCAGGCCCTGGAGCGAGTGCTGGCCGAGAGCGTCCCCGTGGGCGGCACCGAGACGCTGGAGATCGCGGCGGCGCTGGACCGGGTGCTCGCGGAACCGGTGGCCGCGCGGATCGACATACCGCCAGCGCGCAATTCGGCAATGGACGGCTATGCGCTGCGCGCGGCAGACGGCCGGGCCGGAAACCGCCTGCGCCTGATCGGCGTCTCCGCGGCCGGGCATCCTTGGCAGGGACCCGTCGGTCCCGGCGAGTGCGTCCGGATACTGACCGGGGCGGTGGTGCCGGAGGACCTGGACACGGTGGTGATGCAGGAGCACACTGGCTTGGCGGAGAGCGGACAGGTGACGCTCGAGATGGACGCGACCCCCGGAGCCTACATCCGCGAACGTGGCGAGGACACCCGGGCCGGGGCGGTGATACTCGACGCCGGGCGCCGCCTGACCGCGGCCGACATCGGCCTGCTGGCCTCGCAGGGCATCCCGCAAGTCGTCGCGGTACGCCTCCCGCGCGTGGCCTTCTTCACCACGGGTGACGAGCTCGTGCCCATCGGGCAGCCGCTCGGCCCCGGCCAGATCCACGACAGCAACCGCTACACGCTCGCGGCGCTGCTCACGCGCTACCCAGTGGAATTCGTGGACCTCGGGGTGATCGCCGACACCGAGGAGGCGGTCCGCTCGGCACTGACGCAGGCCGGCGCAACCGCCGACCTGATCCTGACCACCGGCGGCGTGTCGGTCGGCGACGCCGACTTCGTGTCGCAGCTGCTGCAGAAGGAGGGTCGCGTCGGCTTCTGGAAGGTCGCGATAAAGCCGGGCCGACCACTCGCCTTCGGCCGTTTCGGCAGGGCCCTGTTCCTAGGCCTGCCCGGGAACCCGGTGTCCGCGATGGCGACCTTCTCGCTGTTCGTGCGCCCGGCCCTGCTCCGGCTCAGCGGTGCTGCCGCGGAACCGCCCTGGACGCTGCAGGCCCGGCTGCTGGAGGACCTGCACAAGCGGCCGGGACGCGCCGATTTCCAGCGCGGCATCCTGGAGCAGCGCGACGGCGGCTGGGTCGTGCGGTCCACCGGAGGGCAGGGATCGCACCAGTTGCGCTCGATGAGCCTCGCCAACGCCTACATCCGTCTGCCCGCGGAGAGCAGCGGCGCCGGCGCCGGCGAAGAGGTCGAGGTCATTCCCTTCCAGTCCGTGTTCTGACGGTGGCCGTGCATGCGACCGCGGAGGGCGAGCCCGCAGGCCTGTTCCGCCGCCTTGGAGCGATGATCTACGACGGCCTGCTGCTGCTGGCGATCTGGATGGTCCTGGGTCTCCTCTTCGTGTTTCTCGGGAACCTTGTGGGGCGGCCGATGATCCCGCTGCAATTCGCCGTGAACCTGCTTGCCGCCTGGCTGTTCCTGGTCGGGTTCTGGACCCGCACCGGCCAGACGCTGGGCATGCAGACCTGGCAGATCCGGTTGCGCGACGAGGGGGGCGGCCCGGTGACGGTGCGGAGGGCCACGCTGCGCTACCTGGTCGCGCTCGCGCAATGGCTGCTGCTGCTGTTCGCGATTCACCTCGCGCGGGAATATGGCGCTGCGGTCACCATCGCCGTCACCACGCTGGTGCTGGTCGGGCTTGGCCTCAGTCAGTTGCATCCGCGCCGGCTGATGCTGCACGACTGGCTGTCCGGGACGGTGCTCGTGCATGCACCGCGACAGGCCTCAGGGGCGCACTGACGCCCCTCGTACCCCGTGGGAGCGGCTTCTGGCTTCTCTCCTGCAAGGGTCGTGGGAGCGGCTTCCAGCCGCGACGCGGCGTTCTGTGAGGTGCCCAGGGCCATCGCGGCCAGAGGCCGCTCCCACAGGAGACCGCTCCCACAGGAGGCGCCCCTGGGCGGCCATCCCCGGCGCGGGATCGCCTGGACCGTTTGCGCTGGGGCGCCGGGTTGCCGATCATGTCCGCCACACTCCTGCGCCCGGGGCGGTGACGTCGCGTTCCGGGTCGCCCTGCATCCCCCCGGAGCCCCATGTACGAACAGGTATCCCACTCCCTGCTCAACGAGATCCTCGATGAGCTGAAGCCGGAGATACGGCGTCAGGACCTGCGCCATTTCTACACCCGGCTGGGGGCCAACTTCTACGCGATCCACTCGCTGTTCCATGCCCTGTACGGATCCCGCGAGGACTTCAGGGACAAGAGCATCAAGCTGGTGGAGGTGATGGCGGCGCGCTACATCGAGCGTTCTGCCGAGCTCGAGGCGCAGGACAAGGAACGGGAACACAACCACAACTGGTTCCTGAGCCAGGAGTGGGTGGCAATGGCGCTGTACGCCGACGGCTTCGCCGGGAACCTCGACGGCGTATGCTCGCACGTGCCCTATCTGCAGGAACTGGGCGTGAACATGCTGCACATCATGCCGATGCTGTTGTGCCCGGAGAAGGCCAGCGACGGCGGGTACGCAATCAGTGACTTCCGCCGCATCGACCCGCGCGTCGGCACGCTCGAGGAATTGCAGCAGCTTGCCGCGAGCATGCGCAGGCGCGGCATGCTGCTGACGCTGGACGTGGTGGTGAACCATACCTCCGACGAGCACGGGTGGGCGCGCCGGGCGCGTGCCGGGGAGAGGAAATACCAGGACTACTACTACATCTTCCCCAACCGCGACATCCCGGACATGTTCGAGGAGACCATGCCCGAGATCTTCCCGGAGACCTCGCCCGGGAACTTCACCTGGGACGCGGAGATGGACCAGTGGGTGATGACGGTCTTCAACTCCTTCCAGTGGGACCTGAACTACGGGAATCCCGACGTCTTCATCGAGATGCTGGACGTGCTGCTGTTCTGGGCGAACCAGGGCGCGGACATCCTGCGCCTGGACGCCGTCGCCTTCCTGTGGAAGAAGATCGGCACCACCAGCCAGAACGAGCGTGAGGCGCACCTGATCCTGCAGCTGATGAAGGACTGCTGCCAGGTCACCGCGCCGGGCGTGCTGTTCATCGCCGAGGCCATCGTCGCGCCGCTGGAGATCATCAAGTACTTCGGCGAGGACGCGGTGATCGCGAAGGAGTGCGAGATCGCCTACAACGCGACCTTCATGGCACTGCTCTGGGACGCGATGGCCACCCGCAATGCCCGCCTGCTGAATCTCGGCATCCAGAGCCTCCCCAACAAGCTGGACCGCGCGACCTGGCTGAACTACGTGCGCTGCCACGACGACATCGGCCTGGGCTTCGACGACCGCGACATCATCGCGGCCGGCTACGAGCCCTTCGCCCACCGCAGGTTCCTGGTCGACTACTTTACCGGCGCGTACGAGGGCTCGGACGCGCGCGGCCAGCCCTTCGGCCGCAACGAGAAGACCGGCGATGCCAGGATCTCCGGTTCACTCGCGTCGCTCGCCGGGCTCGAGAGTGCGCTGGAGGCCGGCGACGAAAAGGCGATCGACCGCGCGATCCAGCGCATCCTGCTGCTGCACGGGATGATCCTGTCGTTTGGCGGCATACCGCTGCTCTACTACGGCGACGAGATTGGCACACTCAGCGAATACAGCTACCTGCAGGACCCGAACAAGGCCGGCGACAGCCGCTGGATGAACCGGCCGCGCATCGACTGGGAGAAGGCCGGGCGCCGGTACCAGCACGGCAGCGTGGAGCAGCGGATCTTCGACGGTCTGAAGCGGATGATCGCGGTGCGCAAGGGTGTGCCGGCCTTCGCCGATTTCAACAACCGCGAGCTGATCGATCTCGAGAACCCGCATCTGTTCGCCTTCCTGCGCACCCACCCGGAACAGCACATGGCCTCCTCGGTGCTGGTGGTCGCGAACTTCGACGCCAACCCCCAGTATCTGGAACTCGGCAACCTGCGCTACCGCAGCGTCCACCTGCGCGGCACATTGCAGGATCTCCACACCGGAGAGACGCCGCGACTGTTCAGCGACCGGCTGGTGGTCCCCCCGTACCGCTTCTACTGGCTCAGCAATCTGCGCTAGCCGGGAGCCGGGCGCTGGTCTTCGGGCGCCCGATCGCCGCTAGGGCCCGCCACCCGGCGCCGGGTGTGCCTGTAGGAGCGGCCTCCTGTGGGAGCGGCCTCTGGCCGCGATGGCCCTGGGCATTCGACACAACGCCGCATCGCGGCTGGAAGCCGCTCCCACGAACCCCGAGCGGCCTCCTGTGGGAGCGGCCTCTGGCCGCGATGGCCCTGGGCATTCGACACAACGCCGCATCGCGGCTGGAAGCCGCTCCCACGAACCCCGAGCGACCTCCTGTGGGAGCGGCCTCTGGCCGCGACGGCCCTGGGCATTCGACACAACGCCGCATCGCGGCTGGAAGCCGCTCCCACGAACCCCGAGCGGCCTCCTGTGGGAGCGGCCTCTGGCCGCGATGGCCCTGGGCATTCGACACAACGCCGCATCGCGGCTGGAAGCCGCTCCCACGAACCCCGAGCGGCCTCCTGTGGGAGCGGCCTCCTGTGGGAGCGGCCTCTGGCCGCGATGGCCCTGGGCATTCGACACAACGCCACATCGCGGCTGGAAGCCGCTCCCACGAACCCCGGGCGGCCTCCTGTGGGAGCGGCCTCTGGCCGCGATGGCCCTGGGCATCTCACAGCAGGACGCCGCATCGCGGCTGGAAGCCGCTCCCACGACCACACCTGCAGGAGCGTGCCTGCACGCGAATGGATGTCGGATGGCGCCCGGCGTTGGGCGCGCCTGCGGCGCGTTCGCGAGCAGGCTGGCTCCTACAGGGGGCCGGGGCATGCTGGGGGTCAGCCGCGCGGTTCCGGACTCACGCGCACGCCATCCCGCACGCGGTCGCCGGGGTGCGTGATCACGATCTCGCCCGGCTGCAGACCCCCGAGGATCTGGGTGCTCATGCCGCTGCGCCGCCCGGTCCGGACCTCGCGCCTCTGCGCACGGCCATCCGCCACCACGAAGAGCGACCAGCGTCCGTCGCTGCGGAACAGCGCACTGGTGGGGACCTGAAGCACGTCATCGCCCTCCCAGAGCACGAACTCCGCCTCGACCCGAAACCCGACCCCGAACCACCTGGCCGCCTGCTGCACGTCGTCGAAATCGACGATGACCGGGACCCGCTGTTCCTCGACACCCAGCGCCGATACCCTGGTGAATCCCGCCGGCTGCACCCGCCGGACCGTCCCGTTCAGGGTCTTGTCCCCGCCCCAGCCGGTGATCAGGACCCGCATGCCCGCCCGTACCTGCACCGCGTCCATCGACAGGAGGTCCACCTGGACCTGCAGATCCCCGAGGTTGCCGACCTCCAGCACGGGTTCGCCGGCGTTGATCGTGCCCTCGCAGCAGCGGTGCCGTTCCAGCACCAGGCCATCGGACGGGGAGCGGACCTCGAGCTGTGGCTGGTCATCCTCGATCCGCTGCCCGCTCGCGATGTCCACCATCGCCCGTGCACTCTCGACCTCGAACCGGGCCACCTCGACCGCGTGCTCGGCCGCGCGGACCGCGGCCCGCCGCCGGTCCCGCACACTCCGTGCCCGCTCCATTTCCGTCGCGGAGACGAGCTCGTTCTCGTGCAGCTGGCGGTAACGCTGATACTCCGACTCCGCGAAGCGGGCCTCCGCCTGTTCCGTCTCGAGGGTGGCACGGGCCGTCTCCAGGCGTGCCCGGGCCGCCGAGAGGTCTTCCCGGGCCAACTCGCGGCTGCGCGCATCCAGTGCCGGGGCGGGATACGGTTCCATCCGGAAGACCACCTGACCGCGTTCCACCGGATCGCCGGGCTCGAGCTCCACCCGCAACAGATAGCCGCCGATCGGCGCCGACACGGTAAAGGAATCCTGCAGCCGCGTGCGGCCCTCCTCCGCCACGGTCTCGGCGAAGTGGCCGCTCTCCACCGCCGTCGCGCTGACCGGCACCGGCGCGGGCATCAGCGTCCAGGCGAGCAGTCCCAGCGCCACCAGCGCGATCAGGGCCCAGAGCAGCTTCTTGCGCACCTTCATACGGATGTTCTCCTCGTGGACCAGGGGGAATCCACCCCCCAAAAAGCACTTCTGGACTGCGGGAGCCTGCTCCCGCTTTCATTCGCGGAAGCTCGCTTCCGCGACAGGGGGCAGGCCCCCTGCAGGGCAAGGCGGCGGCAAGCCGCCGCACTCCATGGTCACTCTACCGCCTTCAGCAGCGACAGCTTGTCGAGCCGGTGCAGGCGCCGGACCACCAGCGCCGCCGCGGCCACCGAGGCGGCCAGCACAACAGCGGTCGCGAAGCCGTAGGCGCCCGGCGTGAGCACCAGCGGCACGCGGAACATGTCCATGCTGAAGGCCTGGTTCAGCGCCCAGGCGAATCCGGTTCCGATCAGCCACCCGACCGGCAGCGCCACCAGCGTGAGCAGCAGGATCTCGCCGATCAGGATCCAGCTCACCTCGGCCCTGGAGTACCCCAGGACCTGCAGCGTCGCCAGCTCGCGCGAGCGTTCCGCAAAGGCGATCCGGGCGTTGTTGTAAACCACCGCAAAGGTGATCGAGGTCGCGAGCAGCACGAAGACCAGCGCAAACATCAGCAGGGTATCCGCCATGTACTCCCGGATGTCGCCTTCGGCCTCCGAGATCATGCCGACACTGGCGATGGCAGGCAGCTCCCACAGGCGTTCGAACAGCGTCGCCTCCTGCCCGGCGTCGATCATCAGCCAGGCTCCGCTCACGGCCGGACCCTCGCGCATCAGCCGGTTCAGCGCCGCGCGGCGCATGTAGGCACCGACCCCCAGGGGTTCATCGACCACACCGACCAGCGGCACGGTCACCGTCTGGCGGTGCCCCTCCTGCACCTCCAGCCGCACGCGGTCGCCGACGCGCAGACCGAGGTCCTGCGCCAGGTAGTCGGTCAGCAACAGCCCCTCCGGTGGCAGGCGCTGCGGCCGCTGCCGCCCGTCCAGCAACTGCCGCAGGTAGGGCTGCTCATCCATGCCGAGGACCGCGGTGCGGTATTCGCGGTGCCCGGCCAGCAGCCGCACCGGAACCGATCTGTAGGTCTCCGCAACCAGCACGCCGGGCAGGTGACGCAGCTCCGACTGCACCCGGGCCGGTGTCGGGTCGCTGAAGCTCAGGTGCAGGTCCATGCGCATCACCTGACGGTACTGGGTGTCGATCATGTGATCGACCGCATTCAGCTGGTAGGCACCCATCACCAGCAGACCCAGTGACATCGCGATCCCGACCACCGACAGGGCGGACTTCAGCGGATGGCGCGAGACGTTGCGAAGGACGATGCGCGTCGGCTGATCCAGCCAGCCGCGGAGGGCCGAACGTTCGAGCCAGCCCCGGTGAAAGCGCGCCGGCGGTTCCGGGCGCATGCCCTCGGCCGGCGGCAGGCGCGCCGCCGCCCGGACTGAGCGCAGGGTGCCGAGCATCGCGGCGCCCGCGGCGACTCCGATGGCAAGCAGGATCACCCAGCCCTGCAGCCTGAACCTCAGCTCGGGAAAGCGGAAATACTCGGTGTAGATCCCCGCCAGCCCGCTGCCCGCCCACAGGCCGAATCCGATGCCGAGCGCGCTGCCGATGGCAACGATCATGCCGGTCATCGTCCCGTAGTGCAGCGCGATGTCGCGGTCGTGGTAACCGAAGGCCTTGAGCACCGCCACCTGCTCCCGCTGGTTGCGAATGATCCGGCCGAGCACCACGTTCAGCAGAAAGGCCGAGACCAGCATGAAGATGGTCGGCAGGATCGCCGCCTGGGCACGCAGCTGTCTCAGTTCCTCGTGCAGGAAGCGGTGCGAGTGCTGGTCGTCGCGGCCGTACGCGCCGGTGCCGCCGTAACGGCCGAGGACGCGGTCGACCTCCGCAATCACCCTCGCCTCGGACGCCCCGGCCTCCAGGCCCAGCACCACGTTGTTGAAGGCGCCCTCCATCCCGTAGGCGCTGGCGAGCGCGCGCCGGTTCATCCACAGGATGCCGTAGCGCCGGTAGTCCGGCAGCAGGTCAGTGGGCGCGGCCTGGTATACGTGTTCCGGCGACAGCACCGTGCCGCTGATCCACAGGGTGGTCAGGCGTCCGCGGATGATCGCCGTGATCCGGTCGCCGGCACGCAGGCCGTGGGCCGCGGCAAAGCCGTCGCTGACCGCGACCTCGTCCGCCCGCCCCGGATCCGGCAGCCGCCCCTCCCTCAGGTAGAGCTGGTTCAGCAGCGCTTCCCGCCCGTCCGGAATCGACAGCAGGAGGCCCCGCGCCGGCTCGCCGAACCCGGGCACCTCGAGCCGGACCGGAGCCTTTACCCGGGTCTCGATCCGGTTCACCCCCGGAATCCCGCGCAGGCGTTCGCTGACTGCCTCGGGCGCACGGGTCAGGTCGGCAAAGACGTCGGCGAAATGGAAGTCCTCGTAGAAGCGCTGTTGCGTGAGACTCAGCGCGTCCAGCGTGGTCACCGCAATCATCAGGGTCATCACGCCGCTGGCGATCACCAGCGCGATCGCCGCTGCCTGTCCCTTCAGCGCGGACAGGTCACGCAGCAGCTTGCGGTTCAGCGCGCGCAGCCGAGCGCCCCTACCAGCGGAGCTCGCGGGGTTCGCGGCGCCGGTCATTCACGTGGATCCCCTCCACGCGCCCGTCGCGCAGTCGAACCACCCGGTCCGCCATCTCGCCGATCACCTCGTTGTGGGTAATGATCGCGACCGTGGTGCGCATCTCGTCGTTGATATGTTCCAGGGCCTCGAGCACCTGGATGCCGGTCTTCGAATCCAGCGCGCCGGTCGGCTCGTCGCACAGCAGCACCGCCGGCTGCTTCGCGATGGCGCGAGCGATCGCGACCCGCTGCTGCTCACCACCCGAAAGCTGCGCCGGAAAGTGATCCAGCCGCTTCTTCAACCCGACCCGCGCGAGCGCCTCCTCGGGGGGCATCGGGTCACGACTGATCTCGGTGACGATCGCCACGTTCTCCCTCGCGGTCAGGCTTGCGATCAGATTGTAGAACTGAAACACGAAGCCGACATGATCGCGCCGAAACAGCGTCAGATCCCTCTCGGAGGCATGGGTCAGGTCCTGGTCGCGGTAACGCACGCTGCCGGAGGTCGCGGTGTCCAGCCCGCCCATGATGTTGAGCAGTGTGGACTTGCCCGAGCCGGAGGCGCCGAGCATCACCACCAGTTCTCCGGCATAGAGATCGAGATCCACGCCCTGCAGCGCGTGGATCTGCACCTCCCCCATCAGGTAGGTCTTGGTCAGACCCCGGGTCTCGAAGACCACGTCGCGGCCTCCCGGACCCTCTGCCCGTGTCGCTGCATCGGCTGCCATCACAACAGTCTAGCGGGCCATGCGGCTCAGAAGAGGCCGCGCGCGAGGTGAATCAGGACCAGGAAATACACGATTCTTGGCAACCACTCGGCGATGGCCTCCTGTGTCATGACCCTGCGCCACCCCTGACAAGGAAAGCCCCCTCCCCCGCTCGCGGGGGAGGGCTGGGGTGGGGGGTGCGGCGTCGGCCCCGGCCTCGGCGCCCGCGGGGACAGATTTGCAGATCTGTCCCGGTCCCTGGCCGCCTTGTCCGCAAGCGGGAGAGGGGAGCAAGGGGCGGTAGCCCTCAGGGGGTCAGTACGCAGCCGCGCAGCCCGCTGCCCGGCGTCGAGGCCACGTTCCGCACGATGTCGAGGAAGACCTCGGCGTCCTCCGGCGCGCGCGATTCGAAGTCGCCAAAGCCCACGCAGACCAGCACGCGCTCCGGGGCCGCCGCCTCCTCCGGCCCGTGCAGCGCCTCTTCCAGCGCGTCCCAGTTGAACCCGAACCACTCGTCGAGCTCCAGGGTGCGGTGCAGCGCCTCGAGCAGCGCCGCCTTGCCGGAAAGGGTCCGCGCGTCCACGGTGCGGGCATCCAGCCCGCATTCCGTCAGCACCACCAGCACCTCGTCGATCACCGTATCCGCGTCCAGCCGCAGCACCGGATCGGACAGCTCCAGCCACTCCCAAATCCCCGAGCGAACGCGGTCCCGGGTCATCAGCGTATCCTCCGGAAGCTCTGGTAGTGGTCATGGGTGTAGTAGACTTCCCCGTCGGCGCCGATCACGAGACGCTGTGGCCCCGCGTGGGAAATGCCCGGAGTGCGCACCACGTACTCCCGGTAGTGGCCGCGGGGCCGGTCGGGCAGCAGCCCCTCGCGGTTTTGGAACACCCCGCCGTCGTTGCGGTGCGGATCGCGCTCTCCCGCGGCGATGCGCTGGAGTTCCGGTGCCAGGTCCACATCGCCCCGCCAGGCGACACGGCCGTCCAGGTCGCGCACCGCCACATCGGGCACCACCAGCGCTGCGCCGTTTGCATCGATCTCCTCGGCCGGGGGCGGCGCGTCGGGCCCGAGCCCGGAATCCGGCCCGAGGAACTGCAGGGTCAGTACCGCCAGCGCGAGCACCAGCAGCAGGATGATCAGTGACGGCTTCTTCATGGCATCTCCGGACGGGTCAGTGGTCCTCGGTCGGTCGCAGCCTTCCGCGCCCGCGCTTGCGCTCGCCGAGGCGCTTCTTCCGGGCAAGACGGCGCTCGCGCGACGCGCGGGTCGGCCGCGTGGCGATCCGCGGCGCCCGCGGCTGCGCCGCCTCCTGCAGCAGGTCCGCGAGTCGCGCGAGGGCATCCTCGCGGTTGCGCTCCTGGCTGCGGAAGCGCTGGGCGTGAATGATCAGCACCCCCTCCCGAGAGATACGCCTGCGCGCAATCCGGCGCAACCGCTCCAGCATCGGCGGCGGCAGCAGCCCCGGGGTCTCCAGGCGCAAACGCAGTTCCACCGCGCTTTCGGTGCGGTTCACATGCTGGCCGCCCGGCCCGGTCGCGCGCTTGTAGCGGAATTCCAGCGCCTCCTCGGGAATCCGCAGGCCGGCGCCGATTTCGATCATGGACATGATGGTCTCCGTCACCCCCCGCGTTGAACCGATTGAACGCTGTGCGGGAGACGCCCGCAGCAGGGTAGGACGGGACGGACGAGACTACAAACCGGCGTCGGGATTTGTGACCGACCGGGCAAATCCTTAGGCTATGCAGGCCCTGGCGCCCGGCTGATACCGCCGCAGCGCCGCTCTTTTTCACTTGCAATCAAAGGAATGCCTATGCCCGCCCTGATCTGCGGTTCTCTCGCCTTCGACACCATCATGGTCTTTCCCGACCGCTTCCGGCATCACATCCTGCCCGACAAGGTGCACATCCTGAACGTCTCGTTCCTGGTTCCCGAGATGCGCCGGGAGTTCGGGGGCTGCGCGGGCAACATGGCCTACAACCTGAGGCTTCTTGGCGGCGACCCGGTGCCGATGGCCACCGTGGGCTCCGACTTCGGCATCTATGCCGAGTGGCTGGAACAGCAGGCCATCGATTCCCGCCACGTGCGCACGGTGGAGGGCAGCTTTACCGGCCAGGCCTTCATCACCACCGATCAGGACGACAACCAGATCACGGCCTTCCATCCGGGGGCGATGAATTTCTCGCACTACAACCGCGTGGACGAGGCGGCGAGCCTTGGCGTCCGCATCGGTATCGTCGCACCGGACGGCCGCGAAGGCATGATCGAGCACGCCGAGCAGTTCGAGCGGGCGGGTATTCCGTTCATCTTCGACGTCGGCCAGGGCCTGCCGCTGTTCAACGCCGAGGAACTCAACCGGTTCCTCGAGCAGGCGACCTATGCCGCGTTCAATGACTACGAGGCCCAGCTGACCGCCGAACGCACCGGCCTGAGCCTCGAGCAGATGGCGGAACGGGTCGATGCGATGATCGTGACGCGCGGCGGCGAGGGATCGCAGATCTACACGGGCGGTCGCCGCATCGATATTCCGGTGGTGACGCCGGAAGCGGTCGTCGATCCCACCGGCTGTGGCGATGCCTTCCGGGCCGGCCTGCTGTTCGGGCTCGAACGCGGCATGGACTGGGAGACCACCGGCCGCATCGCCTCGCTGCTCGGGTCGATCAAGATCGCGAGCCCCGGCACCCAGAACCACCGCTTCGACGCGGAGGGCTTCGCAGCGCGTTTCGAGGAGACCTTCGGCTACCGGTACTGATGGCCTGGACCGCGCTGCTGCGGAGGCTCGGCAGGGCCGCGCCCGTGCCCCGTCTGGCCGCGATCTTCATCAGCCCCGCAGCCGGGGAGCCGATGGAGGCACCGGCATCGGTGCAGGCCATCGCTGGCAAGGGGCTCGCCGGTGACCGCTATTCCCTGGCCACCGGGCACTGGCATCCGGTCGAGAGCTGCGAGGTCACCCTGATCTCGGAGCACGACCTCCGGCTCGCGCAGCGGCGCCTGCCCGTGGCGGTGGACCGCGGGCAGCACCGGCGCAATCTCGTCGTTTCCGGCATTCGTACCCGGGATCTGGAGGGACGGCGCTTCCGGATCGGCGGGGCGGGCTTCGAGTACCTGAAGCCCCGGCCACCGTGCGGCTACATCAACCAGGTCACCGGGGAAAACATGGCCCGGGCGCTGGGAAGGAACAGCGGGGTCTGCCTGCGCGTGCTGACCGGGGGCCTGATTCGCGTCGGGGACCCGGTGCTGATCGAGCCTCCCGATCGGACGTGACGGGCGCGGGACGGGGGCCCCGTTTGCCCGGTTGTCCCGGCGCGGGCTCAGCAGTCGCCGATGCGGCGGCCGTCGAGCTCCATATGCATCTCCATCGGTCCCATGGGCGTGAGCATCTGGGCCTGCATTGTGCCCTCGGTCTGGTCGCCCATGAAGAGAAGCTCGGCATCCATGGTCATCTCGAAGCCCTCGTCGTCCTGGCAGCTCATCGAGTAGTTCATGCCTCCCTCGCGCAGATCCATGTCCGTGATCTCGCAGCCCTCGACGTCCACGTCGAATGCGAGGCCCTCGGCCAGGTCCTCTGCGGTCACGCATTCCCGCGAGGATTCCGTCTGCTCGGGCATGGGAGTTCCCGGGAAGGTGGTCACGGAGTTGAGTTCCCACTCACCCGGCTGAATGTTGGGCTCGACGGCGAGGGCGCTCAGCGGAAGGACAGCGGCGGCGGCAATGGCAAGGCTGCGAAGCTTCATTCGTGGATTCCTTTACAGATGGCGGTGTGAAGTGCCAGGGCATCGAGTGGCCAGCGCGGACTGCGAGCCCGCACCGGTCCCCGGATCAGGGCAGGTCAAACTGCCATGACGGCGCGCGGGGGTCAATTCCGGGGCCCGGCCGGGTCCCGCCGCGCCGGGGCCTGGAGTTCCGGCCAGGGTTCGGGACCGCCACCGGTGCGGGCTGTCATAATGGCGCTCGAGCAACACCGGGGAGTCGGAATGAACGGAGGCGAGGCAGGATCCCGGGCACGGGCGCGCGCACGCTGGAGCACTGCCCCGATCATCGGCCTGATCTGCGCGCTCCTCCTGGCCGCCGCGTGCTCGCCGCGACCCGAGGCGCTGGCGCCGCTCGCGCCGGATGCGGTGATTCTCGCCTTCGGGGACAGCCTCACGGCCGGCACCGGCGCCGCCCCGGAGGCCTCCTATCCGTCCCGCCTCGAGGCCCTCAGCGGGCGACGGGTGATCAACGGCGGGATCGCCGGAGAGCTCTCGCGTGGCGGCGTCGACCGGCTGCCGGGCCTGCTGGAGGCGCACCGGCCCGACCTGCTGATCCTCACGCACGGGGGCAACGACCTGTTGCGGCGCGTGGACACGGAAGAGACCCGCGAGAACCTCGAGACGATGATCGGCCACGCCTGGGAACGGGGCATCGACGTGCTGCTGGTCGCGGTACCCGCACCCACCCTGCTGCGCCTGCGCAGCGACCCGCTTTACGCCGAGATCGGCCAGCGGCTGCGGGTTCCGGTCGAGGACGAAGCGCTCGCACACGTCCTCTCGCGCGACACGATGAAGGCCGATCCGATCCACCCGAACGGCGATGGTTACCGGTACGTCGCCGAGCGCATCCACCGGCTGCTGGTGCAGACGGGGGCCTTGTGAGACCCGCCAGGGAAACGCGGGCATGGCCGTCATCGCGAGGAGTGAGGCGAGCTGGCGATCGGTATCCACCCCCGACGCGGTCGTCCCCGCCCGGGCCCACGTCCACCGCGATGTTCTGCCCGCGCAGTTGACCGGCGCCCTCCGACACCGCTGGTCTGACGCTCCGGTTGCTGCCGCGCGAGGACATCACGCCGGCGCCCGTGCCGGCCGCTGATCGCACCACCGGCGAACATCGGGGCCGCCCGGATCCCCTGCCGCGCTGGAAAAACGGCCGACAACGCCTATCCTCGAGGATCGGCAAAAACCGTTGACGGAAGTGTTTCGTGACCGACAGAAAGACCATGATCGCCGCCTCCATCACGCTGGGCGTGCTGTTCCTTGGAGTGACCGAACCGACCCCCGCGGCGTGGGACCAACCAGCGGTCGCCCACGCCCCGATCGGGAACCATGTACTGGTACAGGTACAGGAGCGCGGCGGAGCCGGCGGCCGGTTCCAGAGCGAACCCGAATTTCCGCCCCGCGGCTATCTCGAGGACATCGAGGATCCCCCGCGGGCTCGGGCGGACGCTTCCGGAGGGGACCGGTTCCAGGACCCTCAGCCGCCGCTGGGAGGCGGAAACCAGTCGCCGGTTATCGCTCCCGCCAGCCCGGTCTACGTGCCTGAAGGCCTGCGGGGAGGCATGCCCTCGGGTGACCCGCGGGAGCAGGCAGACCGGAGGGGGACGGGGTCCGCTTCGCCGGGGGGTTGGGGCGCGCCCGCGTTCACGGCGCCCGCCGGGCAGGACACCGACATCCCGCGCCACGACCGGGGCGACGGCCGGATCGACTTCCCCGCCGTGCCGCCGGGCGTGGAGCCGCGCGACCGGGCCGGTCTCCCTGCCGTGCCGACGGACCGCGGTCAGCGGGGTGGGGCCGCTTTTCCGGCGGCCGGGGCACGGGGCGATCGCATGCCCGCGCCGGGCAGCGGGAGGGACCACCAGTGGCCCCTGGCACCGCCGACGGAAGGCGGTTACCCGAGTGCTTCCGACGGGCGCCTGCCGTTTGGCGAATACCCGCGCGGGGGCCTCGACCCGTCGCGCTGAGGGCGCGCATTCAGGCGCCGGCGCGCCGGCGCCAGACCAGCGTGAAATTGTCGGCGGGCATCGCAATCGTCTGCAGGAGATCCAGCCCGAGCGGGACGGCCTCGCGCTGGATCGCGTCCATGTCGCGCACGCCCATCCCCGGGTCGGACTGGCGCAGCGCCCGGTCGAACTCGAGGTTGGAGGCCGCGGTGTGGCGGCCGCCTCGTGCGAACGGTCCGTACATCGCGAAGATCCCGCCGGGACGCAGAACGCCGGACACCCCCGCGAGCATCGCCAGCACCTCGGACCAGTGCATGATGTGCGCGGTGTTGGCGGTGAAGACGTAATCGTAGGACTCGGCTGGCCACGGGCCCGTGGCGCGCAGCACCCGGGCCGGCCGGACATTGTCCAGCCCCGCGTCGCGGCGCCACGCCTCGATCCCCTCGGTCCGGCCTTCGATCTCGGTAGGCTGCCAGCTCAGGTGGGGCATCGCGGCGGCGAAATGCACCGCGTGCTGGCCGGTTCCGCTGCCCACCTCCAGCACACTGCCCGGTTCGGCGAACCACCGCCGCAGCACGTCGAGGATCGGGCCCCTGTTCTGTTCGGCGGACCCGGCGAACGGCTTGCCGTCCATGACTCAGGAGGCGGGTAGCCGGGCCCGCAGCCAGTCGATTGCGGCCAGCGTTGCAGGGTCATGCGCATGGGTCCCGGCATCAGAGCGAAGATCCTCGAGCACGCGGCCCGCCAGCTGCTTGCCGAGCTCCACGCCCCACTGGTCGAAGGCGTTGATCTCCCACAGGGTCGCAAGGAGGTAGATCTTGTGTTCGTAGAGCGCGATCAGCGCCCCGAGACTGTGCGGATCGAGCCGCTCCATCAGGATCACGGTGCTCGGCCGGTCGCCCGGGAAGCTGCGGTGGGGTGCCAGCCGCTGCACCTCGGAGTCCGGAACGCCGTCCGCCGACATCTCCGCCGCGGCCTCGGCGGCGGTCTTGCCATGCGCCAGGGCCTCAGCCTGTGCGATCAGGTTGGCCAGGAGGATCGTGTGATGACCGGGCAGGCCATGCGCCGGCTGCGCGACGCCGATGAACTCCGTCGGCTCCCAGCGCGTGCCCTGGTGCAGGAGCTGGTAGAAGGCGTGCTGACCGTCGGTACCGACGGCGCCCCAGACCAGCGCACCGGTGTCCCGTTCCACCGGGGAACCATCGACGTGCACGCCCTTCCCGAGGCTCTCCATCTCCGCCTGCTGCAGGTAGGAGGGCAGAAGTCTCAGGCGCTCGTCGTAGGGGAGCACCACCCGCGCGCAGGCGCCGAGGATGTTGTGGTTCCAGATGTCCACCAGCGCCATGCGCAGCGCCGCGTTGGCCTCCGGCGCCACGGTCTCCAGCACGTGCCGATCCATCGCGTGCGCACCGGCGAGAAGGTTGCGGAAACCGTCCATGCCGAGATAGAGCGCGACCGGCAGGCCGATGGCCGACCACACCGAGTACCGGCCGCCGACCCAGTCCCAGAAACCGAACATGTTTGCGATGTCGATGCCGAACTCCGCGACACGCTCGGCATGCGTTGACACCGCAACGAAATGCCGCGCGACCGCCTCGGGGTGATCCGTATGCCGGAGCAGCCAGGCCCGGGCCGAACGCGCGTTGGTCAGGGTCTCCTGCGTGCCGAAGGTCTTGGAGGCGACGATGAACAGCGTGGTCTCCGGGTCCGACTCGCGCAGCACCGCCTCCAGCGCGGCACCGTCCACGTTGGAGACGAAGTGCATGCGCAGGGGATGGCCCTCGGCCGTCGTGGTCGCGAGCGGTGCCAGAGCCGCGCAGACCATGCGCGGACCGAGATCGGAGCCACCAATGCCGATATTGACCACGCTGCGGATCGGCCGGCCGGAATAGCCGACATGGCGGCCGTCGTGCACCCGCTGGACCAGGGATTCGATCGCATCGAGGACCCGGTGCACCTCGGGGACCACGTCCTGGCCGTCGATCCGGCAGCTGGCCTCGCGCGGCAGGCGCAGGGCCATGTGGTGCGCGGCCCGGTCCTCGGTGGTGTTCACGTGCTCACCATCCCACTGGCGGCGCAGCGCATCGGCCCACCCGGCATCCCCGGCCAGCGCATAGAGCGCCGTCCAGGCCGCGGCGTCGAGCCGCTGGCGGGTCCAGTCCAGGCGCAGCCCAGCGGCATTCAGCACATCGCGTTCGACGCGGTCCGGGTCGCCGGACAGCAACTCGCGCAGGGACACCGGGCGGAGCCGGCCACGGGCGTCCGCCAGCTCCGGCCAGCGGGCAGAGGCGTGTCGGGGCTGGGGCATGGAAGGCTCCTCGAGTCGTTGGCGGCAGGAAATGGGGTGCGGCCCTACACTACAATGGCCGGCCAGGCCATACAACGCGACCCGAGAGTCTCCATGCGCATCCTGTTCGCGAGCAGCGAAGCCTATCCACTGGTCAAGACCGGCGGGCTCGGCGACGTCAGCTCCAGTCTTCCCGCCGCACTCAAACGCCGCCGCCAGGACGTGCGTCTCGTGCTGCCCGCCTACCCGCGGGCGGTCAGCCGCCTCGCCGACGCGACCCGCCTGCCGGGCCCGGCCGATGCGCCGTGGAGCCTGATCCAGGGCTACCTGCCCGGTACCTCGGTGGTGGTCTACCTGATCGACTGGCCGATGTACTTCGAGCGCGACGGCGATCCGTACCGGGCGACCGACGGCAGCGACTGGCCGGACAACCCGCAGCGCTTCGCCGCCTTCGCCCGGGCCGTGTCGTCGCTGGCGGTGAACGAGGCGGGGGTGGGCTGGACGCCGCAGATCCTGCATCTGAACGACTGGCAGACCGGTCTGGTGCCGGTCTTTCTCCGCGACCACCCGCGGCGACCGCCGACCGTCTTCACCATCCACAATCTCGCCTACCAGGGTCTGTTCCCCGGATCCGTGCGCCACGCGCTGGGCCTGCCGGAGGATCTCTGGCACCTCGAGGCCCTGGAGTTCCACGGACTGCTGTCGTTCATGAAGGGCGGGCTGGTGTTCTCCGACCTGATCACCACGGTATCGCCCACCTACGCGCGCGAGATCCAGACCCCCGAGGCCGGCATGGGCCTCGATGGCGTGCTCCGCGCGCGTTCGGCCAGCCTGTACGGCATCCTGAACGGGGTGGATTACCGCGAGTGGAACCCGGAACGCGACGGTTACCTGGAGGCCCACTACAGTGCGGACGACCTGTCCGGCAAGGCCCTGAACCGCGCCGCGCTGCAGCGGGATCTGCATCTGCCGGCCCGGGACGACGTCCCGCTGCTGGGGCACGTCGGCCGGATGGTGGAACAGAAGGGAATCGACCTGCTGCTGGAGGCGTGCGCGCCCTTTCTGGCCGACGGCCGCATTCAGCTGGCGCTGGTGGGCAGCGGGGAGCGGCGCTTCGAGGACGCGGCGCGCGCGCTGGCCGTCACCCATCCGCAGCACTGCAGCGTGGTCATCGCCTACAACGAGACGCTCGCGCACCGCATCGAGGCCGGTTCCGACGCCTTCCTGATGCCCTCGCGCTTCGAGCCCTGCGGCATGAACCAGATGTACAGCCTCCGCTACGGGACGCCTCCGGTCGTGCACGCGACCGGCGGCCTGGTCGACACGGTGATCGACGCGAATCCCGCGACCCTCGCGGACGGTACCGCGACCGGCTTCTCCTTCGTCCCTGCGAGCGTCAGCGCGCTCACCGGCGCGATCGAGCGGGTGCTGGCGCTGTTCGCCGAACCCGGGCAGGAGCACTGGCGCCGGATCATGCGCAATGGCATGGTGCGCGACTTCGACTGGAACCAGAGTTCCTCGGCCTACCTGGATCTCTATCGAGGGCTGGCCGGCAGGGCGTGAGCGGCCCGCTTGCGGGCCTGCGTTATACTGGAATCGACGGAACGTTACAGATCCGGGGCCGGCCACCGTGCCGGCCCCGCTCGTTCAAGCCGCGCATCCAGGGGCCTCATGACTACGCATCCAAGCGACCAGCCGTTTCTGCCCAGGGACCGGGAACTCCGCGCCCGGGTTCGTCTGTTCGGCGATCTGCTGGGACAGGTCATACGCCGGCTGGAGGGCGAGAAGGTCTTCAGCGCCGTGGAGACCCTGCGCAAGGGCTTCGTCAGCCTCCGCAAGCGTGAAGATCCGCAGCTGCGCCAGCGGCTGATGCGCTTCATCGTGCAACAGAGCCCGGAGGTGACCGAGCGCGTCATCCGCGCGTTCAGCATCTACTTCAGCCTGGTCAACATCGCCGAGGAAGACCTGTACTACCGCTGGCGCCGCGCCCAGGTCAGCAGCGGGGAGCCCCTGTGGGTGGGCTCCTTCGACCGGACGCTGCGCGACCTGCATGCCGAGGGCGTCACCGCACCCGAACTGGAGCGGCTGCTGTCGCAGATCAGTTACACACCGGTATTCACCGCCCACCCGACCGAGGCCCGGCGACGCACCACGATGGAGAACCAGCGGCGCGTGTTCCGGACCGCGGACCAGCTCAACAACCCGCGTATCGGCGCGGCCGAGCGCCAGCTGCTGATCGAGGAACTGGAGGCGCACATCCAGATCCTGTGGCGTACCAACGAGGTGCGGGTGAAGAAGCCCCAGGTACGCGACGAGATCAAGTACGGTCTCTTCTATTTCGAGGAGAGCCTGTTCGAGGCGATACCGCTGGCCTACCGGTTCCTCGAGAAGGCCGTGCGGCGCAGTTACGGAACCCGGGCCGACGGCGGCCTGCCGATCCGCATCCCGGCCTTCCTGCGCTTCGGCTCCTGGATCGGGGGCGACCGTGACGGCAACCCCAACGTCACCCCCGCGGTCACCGCGATGGCCTGCCGGCTGGCGATGCAGCAGGTATTGCGCGAGTACCTCAGGCGCGTCGTGCGGCTGCGCAATGTCCTCACGCACTCGTCACTGATGTGCAAGCCGTCCGCGGCCTTTCAGGCCAGCCTGGAGGCGGACGACAGCATCGCGCCCGCGGTCTTCCAGGGCGCCCGGGACCGCTACGAGACGGAGCCCTATCGCCGCAAGCTCCAGATCATGCTTTTCCGTCTGAAGGAGACGCTGGCGACGGTCGATCGGCGCCTTTCGGGCGAGGCGGCGATCCTGCCCGTCAGTTCCGCCTACGCCGGCGCGGCGGGTTTTCTGGAGGACCTCCGGGTGATTCACGACTCGCTGGTCAGCCACGGCGAGCGCAACATTGCCGGACGGGAACTCACCGACCTGATCCGCCTGGTGGAGACCTGCGGCTTCCACTTGCATCACCTCGACGTCCGGCAGGAATCCGGCGTGCACACCCGCACCGTGGCGACGGTCCTCGCACAGGCCGGAGTGGAAACCGGCTACCATTCCCTGGACGAGGCATCCCGACTGGAGCTGCTGAGCCGGCTGATCGATCGCCCGGAGCTGCCCGAGATCGATCGGGACGCCCTCGACGAGGAAGCGCGGGATACGCTGCGCGTGTTCGACGTGATCCGCGAGATGCGCCACGAGATCGGGGCGGAGGGGATCGGCACCTACGTGATCTCCATGACCCATGCCGCGTCGCACGTGCTCGAGGTCCTGCTGCTCGGGCGGCTGACCGCCCTCGCCGGCCGCAGCGGGGACGACCCCTTCTGCCATCTTCGGATCGCGCCGCTGTTCGAGACCATCGAGGACCTGCTCCACGTCGACGCCGTGCTGAACAGCCTGTTCGGCAACGCGTGCTACCGGCGCATGCTGGCCGCGAATGGCGATCTGCAGGAGGTGATGCTCGGCTACTCCGATTCCTGCAAGGACGGCGGCATCCTCGCCTCCAGCTGGAGCCTCTACGAGGCGCAGCAGAAGATCGTCGCGATCAGCGAGCGCTTCGGTGTCCGCTGCCAGCTGTTCCACGGGCGCGGCGGCACCGTTGGCCGGGGCGGCGGTCCGACCCACGAGTCCATCCTCGCCCAGCCTCCCGCCACGGTGCAGGGCCGCATCAAGTTCACCGAGCAGGGGGAGGTGCTGTCCTACAAGTACAGCAACGTGGAGACCGCGGTCTACGAGATCGGCATGGGCGCGACCGGCCTGATCCTCGCCAGCCGCAGCCTGATCCGCGAACCGACCTGCGACCGCGACGAATATCGCGTGACGATGGGAGAGCTCGCCGCGCTCGGCGAGGATGCGTACCGCGATCTGGTCGACCGCACCCCGGGCCTGCTCGACTACTTCTACGAGAGCACGCCGGTGCAGGAGATCGGCTTCCTCAACATCGGCTCCCGGCCCTCGCACCGGCGCAAGACCGACCGATCGAAGTCGTCCATCCGGGCCATTCCGTGGGTCTTCGGCTGGGGGCAGTCCCGTCACACCGTACCCGCCTGGTACGGGATCGGCAGTGCGCTGGAAGGCTGGCGGGGGGACGATCCGGGCCGGCTCGAACTGTTGCGGCGGATGTATGTCGAGTGGCCGTTCTTCCGCTCGCTGCTCTCGAACAGCGAGATGGCGCTGACCAAGGCGGACATGCGCACCGCTGCCGAATACGCCCGCCTGTGCGGCGATCGCGAGCTTGCCGACACGGTCTATGCGCGCATCCGGGAAGAGTACGAGCGCACGGTGCGGGAGGTGCTGCTGGTCTCGCAGCTCGATGCACTGATGGCCGGGACACCGCTGCTCGCGCTGTCGCTGCAGCGGCGCAATCCCTACCTGGATCCGCTGAACAGCATCCAGATCCATCTGCTGCGGGAGTCGCGGGCCGTCGAGGAGGCGCGTTCGGACGAGAACGAGGCCAACCCCTGGATTGCGCCGCTGCTGCGCTCGATCAACGCGATCGCGGCCGGCATGCGGAACACGGGCTGAGGGGGTCCCCGGTGGGCCCGCTGCGCTTGGCCCACCCTACGCGTGGGCGGAAGCAGGTAGGCCGTAGGGTGGGTGAAGCGAAGCGCACCCACCACAGCCCGGTGGGCCCGCTGCGCTTGGCCCACCCTACGCGTAGGGCGGAAGCAGGTAACCCGTAGGGTGGGTGAAGCGAAGCGCACCCACCACAGCCCGGTGGGGACGCTGCGCCTGGCCCACCCTACGCGTGGGCGGAAGCAGGTAACCCGTAGGGTGGGTGAAGCGAAGCGCACCCACCACAGCCCGGTGGGGACGCCGCAGCGTCAGGCGGCCTGGACGGGGATCTGGTGGCCGGTGTGCGTGATGCGGTTGCCCTGACCCAGGTAGACCAGGTTCGGGGTGAAGGATCGGGCCTCCTCCGCGTCCAGCTGGCCATAGGCGCAGATGATCACCCGGTGCCCGACCGCGGCCTTGTGCGCGGCGGCGCCGTTCACCGAGATCACGCCCGAGCCCGCTTCGGCCTCGATCGCATAGGTGGTGAAGCGTTCGCCGTTGTCGATGTTGTAGATCTGGATCTGCTCGAACGGCAGGATGCCGGCCGCCTCCAGCAGTCGGATATCAATCGCGCAAGAACCCTCGTACTCGAGCTCGCAGTGCGTGACCCGGGCCTTGTGCAGCTTGCCCTTCAGTAGGCTAATCATCATCGGCGGAAACTCCGGTGACGCGTTCGTCAGCAACTATTGTGCAGCGCATTATGCGGCAATCATGCAGGACCGGCAAACTTCCCGCAGCGAAGCCGCAGATTATCAATCAGCCGGACGCCGTCAAGCCAGGCAGCCGCCAGCAGGATCAGATCCCGGTCCCCCGGCCCGGGTTCCCCCAGGTCTTCGGCGCGCCGGATGCTGAGATAATCCGGCCGGAAACCCGCCTCGCGCAACCGTGCCTCGGACGTGGCGACGAGCTCGGGAAAGATCCCGGGCCACTGGTCGGGTTCGAGCAGGCAGGCCTCTACCGTGTCCCGCAGGCAGCGGTACAGTTCCGGCGCGCGCGCCCGCCCGGACGGCGACAACCGGGCATTGCGGGAACTGAGCGCCAGCCCGTCGCTCTCGCGGACCGTGGGCACAGCCTCGACGGACACCGGAAAGTTCAGCGACGCGACCATGCCCCGGATCAGCAGCAGCTGCTGATAATCCTTCTCGCCGAAGACCGCGAGATCGGGCCGCACCAGGTTGAACAGCTTGGCGACCACGGTGGCGACCCCGTCGAAGTGGCCCGGCCTCGATTCGCCTTCGAGCACGCGCGACAGCCCGGAGACCACCACTCGCGCGGTCACCGGCTCATGTTCCGGGTACATCTCGGCGGCGTCCGGGCAGAACAGGGCGTCGACCCCGGCCTCGGCCAGCACCTTCGCGTCGGCCTCCAGCGTTCGCGGATAGCGGGAGAGGTCGTCGGGACGGTCGAACTGCAGGGGGTTCACGAACACGCTCACCACCACCCGGCGGCCCTGTTCCCGTGCGCGGTGCACCAGCGCAAGATGACCTGCGTGCAGGTTGCCCATCGTCGGCACGAAGGCGAGTCTGCCGAGCTCCCTGCTCCGCCATTCCCGGCACAGCGCGGTCACCTGGCGTCGATCGCGAAGGATCCGCATCGGGTTCAGGTGAAGGTGTGCTCGCCGGAAACGGGGAAGCGGCGCTCCCGCACTGCCGCGGCATAGGCCGCGATGGCCTCGGCGAGCCCTCCGGCCCCCGGCATGAAGTTGCGTGCAAACCGGGGCGGATCCGGCGTCAGGCCGATCACGTCCTGCAGCACCAGCACCTGTCCGTCGCAGTCGGGGCTCGCGCCGATCCCGATCACCGGTACCCGGGCCGCGTGCGCGATGCGCGTCGCCAGCGCCTCCGGAACCCCCTCCAGCAGCAGGCACTGCGCGCCCGCGGCCTCGAGCGCCCGTGCCTCCGCCTGCATGCGATCGGCCGCCGCGGACTCCCGGCCCTGGATCCGGTAGCCACCGAAACGGTGCACCGCCTGGGGGGTCAGGCCGAGATGCGCGCACACCGGAATCCCGGCACCGGCCATACGCCGCACGAGATCGGCGTGAGCGCCGTCGCATTCCACCTTGACCATCTGCGCGCCGGCGCGCATCAGCGCACCCCCCTGTTCCAGCGCGGTCAGCACGTCGCGGTCACCGAGGAACGGCAGGTCGGCCATCAGCATCGCGCGACGCGCGCCCCGGGACACCGCGGCGACGTGATAGACCACGTCTTCGATGGTCACCGGAAGCGTGGTCTCGTGCCCCTGCACCACCATGCCCAGCGAGTCGCCCACCAGGATCACGTCGATGTCCGCGGCGTCCAGCAGCCGGGCGAAGCTGGCATCGTAGGCAGTCAGGCAGGTGATCGGCCGTCCGTCCCGCTTGTGCCTTTCAAGGGTGCGAATGGTAGTGCGCATCGGACCTCCTGCACCGGTCACAGCTGCACGGGCAGAGGGTTGAAGTAGTGCCTCCCCCCGTGAACCTGATTTAGGAATTCGACGAGCTGCCGAAAATCCGCGGCGCGGTTGACCCAGTCGATCTCCGCCGCGTTCACGATCACCAGCGAGGCCGCATCGAAATGATAGAAGAACTCCGCGTAGGCTGCGTTCAACTGTTCGAGGTAGGCGCCGTCGATCCGGCGCTCGTAGCCGCGGCCGCGCCGGCGGATGCGTTCCAGCAGGACGTCGACCGGGGCCTGCAGGCACACGACCAGGTCCGGGCGCGGAAGCCGGGGGCGCAGGTGCCGGAACATCTCCCGATAGATGGTCATCTCGTCGGGTGAGAGATTGAGCTCCGCAAACAGCGGATCCTTGTCCACCAGGTAGTCGGCCACGTGCAGGCGTTCGAAGAGCTGGAGCTGAGCCAGCGGCGTCAGCTGCCGGATGCGCTGCACCAGGAAATGCAGCTGCGTGGCCAGGGCGTATTTGGAACGATCCTGGTAGAAGCGCTCCAGGAACGGGTTCTCGTCCGGCACCTCGAACAGGCCCTCTGCGCCCAGGTGCTCCGCGAGCATCCGGGCGAGACTCGACTTCCCGACCCCGATCGGACCCTCCACTGCGATGAACCGGAAATCGGCAAGGCTCATGCGCGCGTCTCCTCGGCAACGGCCTGCAGCCCGGTTCCGCACATCCCGCGGCACAGCGCCGCGACCGGGCCGTGCCCCGGGATCATCAACCCGGGAGCCAGTTCCAGTAACGGGAGCAGTACGAAGTCACGCTCCGGGATACCCGGGTGCGGGACCCGCAGGCCCGGTTCGTCGATGACCTCTTCGCCGAAGAGCAGGAGGTCGAGATCGAGCAGGCGCGGACCCCAGCGGGTGGCGTCGCGCCGGCGCCCGCAGGCGACCTCGATGGCCTGCAGCCGGTGCAGCAGCGCGCGGGGCTCGAGCCGGGTCTCCAGGCGCGCCACCGCGTTCACGTAATCGGGCTGGTCCCGGGGCCCCATCGGCGGATTGCGGTAGAGGCGCGAGCGTCCGGAGGGACGGGTCTCCGGCAGGTCGCGAGCCAGTCGCGCCAGGGCGTCGAACACCTGGGCAACCGGATCGCCCAGGTTGGCCCCGATCCCGATGAAGGCCGACACCGGCGCGTTCACGACACCGCCCTTGGCCGGCGCCGGCTCCGACCGCGCCGCGGCCGCGTCGCGGTGTCCGGTGCCCCCGCCGCGGGCCTCTGCTGCTGGCGCGCGGCGTCGCTGTCCTGGAACTCGGTCCACCACGCGCAGAGTTCCGGATCCGCTTCGCCCGCACGCGCGCGCAGGCACAGGAAATCGTAGCCCGCGCGAAAGCGCGGATGGCCGAGGAGCTTCAGGGCGCGCCCGCCCTGGTTCCGGGGAAGGCGTTGCTGCAGCTCCCAGATCTCGCGCACCACCAGTGAATAACGCTTCGGTATCGAGACCCGTTGCACCTGCCGCTCGAGCACCATGGAACCCGCCTGTTGCCAGGCGGCGACGGGTTCCTCGCCGGCGTCCAGCCGCGCCCCGGCCTCGCGCCGCACCGGTGCCCAGAGGATCGCCGCATAAAGAAAGGCCGGGTGCACGCCCATCCCGTCGCGGATCCTGGCATCGGTGTTCTTCAGGGCCTCGACCAGGAAGTCCCGCTGGGCCGGGCCGGTCT
>JAABTX010000287.1 GCA_011389655.1 Thioalkalivibrio sp. | reverse complement strand
TCCCGGTCACCGCGAGCCCGTGAAAAGTGCCCGTGTTTGGCGCCAGCGCTTGAGTTTCGCCGGCGCTGCAGGTAAAAGATCAGGTCGCCGACAGGTGTCGCGCCAACTTGACAGTCAAAGGAGGCAGGAAAGTCACCGGTCACGGCAAAAACCCGGCCGCAGCATGGCGGCTACAGTCACCAGCAACAGGGATAACCAGCTTACTATGGCGCTTGCCTACCCCTTTTCGGCCATTGTTGGCCAGGATGATATGAAACGCGCGCTGCTGATCGCATCGGTCGACCAGGAAGTCGGCGGCGTACTGGTGTTCGGTGACCGCGGCACCGGCAAATCCACGGCGATCCGCGCGTTGGCCGCGCTCATGCCCAAGATGGAGGTAGTCGCGGGCTGCCCCTACAACTGTGCCCCTGACGCCGCGCGGCCGGGGCTCTGTGCACAGTGCCGGCCGGGGGAAGACAGCGGCAAGGAAAAGATCCGCAGCGAGCCGATGCCCGTGGTTGATCTGCCCCTGGGTGCGACAGAGGATCGCGTCATCGGCGCGCTGGATCTCGAACGCGCCCTGCGCGATGGCGAAAAGGCCTTTGAACCGGGGCTGCTGGCGCGCGCCCACCGTGGCTTTCTGTATATCGATGAGGCCAACCTGCTTGAGGATCATATTGTCGATGCGTTGCTCGATGTGGCAGCCTCGGGAGAAAACGTCGTGGAGCGGGAGGGCCTGAGTATCCGCCACCCGGCGCGGTTTGTTCTCGTTGGCAGCGGCAACCCGGAAGAGGGTGAGTTGAGACCGCAGCTGCTCGACCGTTTTGGCCTGTCGGTGGACGTGGCAACGCCGACCGAGCTCACCAGTCGCATCAGCATCGTGCGATTGCGCGACGAATTCGACCGCGATCGTGCCGCATTTATCAAGCGCTTCCAGCGTAAAGAGGGCAAGGTGCGCAGGCAGATTCAGAACGCTCGTGAGCATCTGGCCGAGGTAGAACTGCCCGACGCGATCGTCGAGCTGGCGGCACGCCTGTGTATCGCCCTGGGCACGGATGGCCTGCGTGGCGAGCTGACCCTGATCCGGGCGTCCCGGGCCCTGGCAGCGCTGGACGGTGTGCGAGAGGTGACCGCCGATCATCTGCAGGCCATAGCGCCACTGGTGCTGCGTCATCGGCTACGCCGCGACCCGCTGGATGAGTCCGGTTCCGGTGCCCGCATCAGCCGTGCCATGGAGGAGTTGTTCTCAGCGTGACCGCGGCGGCTTTCAGTCTGGACGATGCGGCCGCCACCGCCGGGATGGCGGCACTGTGGGAGGACGCTGTTCTTGCGGCTGCGGTCACCGCGGTGGCGCCCGAGGCACTGGGCGGTGTTGCACTGCGCGCCTGTCCCGGCCCGGTGCGCGATACCTGGCTGGAGGGCTGGCGTGACGGATTGGCACCGGATCGGCCGGTGCGGCGCATCCCGCTGCACATCGCAGAGTCCCGCCTGCTGGGCGGGCTCGACCTTGCTGCGACACTGCGCGCGGGGTTGCCGGTATCGGAGCGCGGCCTGCTGGCTGAATGCGACGGCGGATTTGCACTGCTGGCCATGGCCGAGCGCGCCTCGCGCAGCACCGTCGCCCATCTCGCAACGGCGCTGGATCGTGGTGAGCTCACCCTGGCCCGGGAGGGCGTCAACGGTGATGTCGCAGCGCGCCTGGCGCTGATTGCACTGGACGAAGGCCAGGCCGATGATGAGTCCCTGTCGCCGGTACTGCGCGACCGGCTGGCATTTCATCTGGACCTGACGCCATTGAGCATACGTGACCTCGATGCCTCGGCGTTCAGCTCGGACGCGATCGCCGAAGCGCGGCAGCGTTACCCGGGTGTCGTCGTGAACGATGAAAGCCTCCAGGCCGTCTGCGCGACGGCGGCGATGCTGGGTATCGATTCCCTGCGTGCGTGTCAGTTTGCCCTGGCCTGCGCGCGAGCGGTGGCGGCGCTTTCGGGTCGCGAAGCGCTGGAGGCGAGCGACCTCGATGCAGCGGCGCGCCTGGTGCTGGCGCCGCGCGCGACCCGCGCTCCGACGCCACCACCTCCCGAGGACAATGAGGAGGAGCCGCAGACGGAAGACCCGCCTCCAGAGCCAGACCCGCAGGAGGACGAGCCCGATGATGAGCCCCCCGATGATGCTGACCGTCCGGATGACGATGACGGGGATGCCGATGAGGATCAGGCGGGACAGCAGCCGCTGGAGGATCGCATTCTCGAAGCGGCCGCCGCCGCCATCCCGCCATCCCTGCTGGCCAGTATCGAGGCCGGGCTGGTGCAGCGTGGTCCCGGCAGTTCAGCTGCCGGAAAATCGGGTGTGCAGCAGCGTTCAAAGGCGCGCGGCCGACCGATGGGTACGATGCCCGGTGATCCCCGCAGTGGTGCTCGGCTCAGTTTGATCGACACCCTGAGAACCGCTGCGCCGTGGCAGCGACTGCGTCGTGCAGAGCAGGACGCAGCCGGCAATGCAGATGGTCCAGGCGTCATTGTGCGGCGCACTGATTTTCGCGTCACGCGATTCCGCGAGCGTACCGAAAGCACCATCATCTTCGCCGTGGATGCATCCGGTTCTGCGGCGCTGCACCGTCTCGCCGAGGCCAAGGGCGCAGTGGAATTGCTGCTGAACGACTGCTACGTGCGCCGTGATCAGGTCGCGCTGATCGCATTTCGTGGCGAGATTGCCGAGCTGCTGCTGCCACCAACGCGGTCTCTGGTGCGTGCAAAACGCAACCTGTCGGCGCTGCCA
>JAABTX010000286.1 GCA_011389655.1 Thioalkalivibrio sp. | reverse complement strand
ACTTCCATGCCCTTCTCGTGGATCAGCCGATCGACGTTTTCGATCACCACGATGGCATCGTCGACCACGATGCCGATCGCCAGGACCAGGCCGAACAGGGTGATCAGGTTGATCGAGTAGCCCATCACCGCCATGAAGGCGAAGGTGCCGATCAGCGAGACCGGGATGGCGATGGCCGGAATCAACGTGGCGCGCAGGCTTTGCAGAAACAGGAAGACTACCAGGATGACCAGCGCGATGGCTTCAAACAGGGTATGCACGACCTCGCGGATGGACTCGTCGATGAAGCGCGTGCTGTCAAACAGAATGGCGTATTCGAGGCCGTCCGGAAACGAGACCGCGAGGCGCTCCATTTCGGCCCGTGCGCGCTCGGCCACGTCCAGCGCATTGGCCTCGGGCAGCTGGTAGAGCACGAGAAAGGCGGTGTCGCGGCCGTTGAGACGCGAGGTGGCGAAGTAGGAACGCGCACCCAGTTCGACCCGGGCAATGTCCTGTAGCCGGATGACCCGGCCGTCGTCGCCGAGCCGGATCACAGTCTGGCCGAATTCGCCGGCCTCGCTCAGGCGTCCTTCGCTGCGGATATTGAAGGTGAAGAGCTGGTCGGGCGGAGCCGGCTCCTGGCCCAGGGAACCGGCGGCGACGATCTGGTTCTGCTCGCGTACAGCCGCATTGACATCACCCACGGTGATGCCGAGCAGGCTCATCCGCTCCGGATCCAGCCAGATCCGCATCGCGTACTCGCTTGTGCCCAGTACCGACGCTTCGGCTACGCCCGGTATCCGGGCCATGTTCTCCAGCAAGGTGGTCGTGGCGTAGTTGCTCAGAAACAGGGCATCCAGTTCGGGGCGCTCGGAGAACAGGTTGATCCCCATCAACATGTTGCTCGACTGCTTGCGCACTACCACGCCCTCGCGCCGAACCTGCTCCGGCAATTGACTCTCGGCGAGCGTGACCCGGTTCTGCACGTTGACCTGGGCCATGTCGACATCGGTGCCAGTGGCGAAGGTCACGGTGATCGCCGCCACGCCGTCGCTGGTGGCGGCGGACTCGATGTAGATCATGCCCTCGACGCCGTTCAGACGCTGCTCGATGGGACGAATCACGGCATCGGCGACGGTCTCGGCGCTGGCGCCGGGATAGATGGCGCGAACCTGGATCTGCGGAGGCGCCAGGTCTGGATACATGTTGACCGGCAGGGTCTGCAGGGCAAGCAGGCCAGCCATGGTGATGAGGATGGACAGGACGAAGGCCGCCTTCGGCCGGTTGAGGAAGAACTCGGTCACGGTCGAATCAGGTCCACTGGAGCCAGAAGGCCGGTGGCATCATCCCAGTCGTACGTGGCCGTCTCGACGGCACTGCCGGCGCGCACCTTCTGCAGACCCTCGACGACGACCCGATCACCCGGTTCGAGACCGGCGGCCACGACAGAGGCGGCGCGCAACTCGCGCTCCAGCATGATCTGGCGCTCGGAGACGGTCTGATCCGGCTGCACGACCAGGACGAAATGGCCGAGCAGGTTGCGGCGAACCGCCTGTTGCGGCACCAGCAATGTCGCTTCCTGTTCACGGGAGGCGATTTCGACCGTCGCGAACAGGCCGGGGACCAGCTCATCGTCGGGGTTGGGGAAACGCGCGGTGATCTGCGCCGTGCCGGTACTTTCATCCACGGCGATATCGATGAAATCCAGTTGGCCCGGCCATGGATAGCGTTCGTCACCCTCCAGCAGCAGATGAATCTGCAGCTGGTCCGCATCCAGGCCGCTATTACGCAGCCGGACCACCTCCCGGAATTCGCGATCGGTCAGCTGGAAACGGGCTACGATCGGGTCGGTTGCCAGCAGCCTGGCCAAGGTGCCGGACACTGGGCCGACCACGTTGCCGACAGTGGCAACGGTGTCCCCCACGCGTCCGTCGATGGGAGCACGGATAATGGCGTACTCGAGGTTCAGCCAGCTTTGGGCAAGGGCGGCTTCTGCTGCCGCCAGCGCCGATCGCGCCTGATTGACCGCGTCACGCAGCTTGTCAAGGTCGGCGGCCGAAAGGAAATCCCGCTCCGCGAGCTCCAAGCCGCGGTTCAGGTTTCGCTCGGCGACTTCCAGCGCGCTGCGGGGCGCCTCCACCTGGGCCTGGGCCTGCCTGAGCTGTTCGCGCAGTTCCTCGTCGTCGAGCCGAAACAGCACGTCCCCGGCGCTGACACGCGCTCCGCGATCGAACAGAACCGCCGCCACTTCGGCTTCCACCCGTGCCACAACCTGCACGGCTTCCGCCTCCTCGGTGCGAGCGCTGAAGCGCCATTCGCGATTGATCTCGACCGGGCGGATTTCGTAGACCCCGACTCCGACCGGCGCAGAGGGTGGAGGCGGATCTTCCGGACTGCAGGCGGTTAGGCTGAGAAAGGCGATAAGGAAGATCACGAAAATGCCCCTCATCGCGAACTTCCCCCGGTGCTGTAGCGGCACGTCATTTCTAATCCTGGGTCGTTGGTGGAACCAATATTTACGGGAAGAAATGCAACTCGTCGGGCTTGTTTAATACAAAAGCGGACACTCGACCGGGAGAATGCGCATCAGTCCAGTCGTGACAAGCGGGGACAAGGTTGCGTCGGGTTCCCTGTTCCAGACCCCCTGAACCTTATTCCACTGCTCCCGGCCGGTTTCGAGCGACTTCAACGCCAGATCCTCCGCCACCTCGCCACGAACCGGTGACGCGGTGCAGCCGAATCACAGCACCGCGCTGGCAAACAAAAATCTTCGCAGCATCCGCCCCC
>JAABTX010000285.1 GCA_011389655.1 Thioalkalivibrio sp. | reverse complement strand
GGGGGGTGACGAAATAGGTGATGTCCGCGCGCTCGGGCAGGTGGCCGGCAAAGGGCGCGGCGGCATCCAGGATCATGACCATTGTGCCCGGCGCGACGGTCGGCACCACATGGGCGGCGACCTTGCCGATCACGGTGTCTGGCACCGCGAGGATCACCACCTCGGCGCCGTCCATGGCCGTTTCCCGGTCGACGCTGTCGAAACCCAGCGCGTCCTTGAGCCGGGCCCTCCCCTCGGCGCTCACCTCGACGTGGCGCACCTCGAAATTGGTCTTTGCAAGGTTGGTCGACAGGCGGACCCCCATCTTGTCAACCGCCCCGAACAACGCGACCTTTGCCATTTTCGTCAGTCCTTCTCGAATATCCGCCTGCCAAACTGATATGATAAGGTGATAATGGTATGAGCGTATCAAGTGATTTTGCCGGGAGTGCAGCGGACCATGGTCGACGCAACGGGGCCGTGGGTCACCTAGTACGGTGACGATTTCACCGGGTCGGCGGCGGTGATGGAGGTCCTGGCCTTTTCCGGTGTGCCCTCGGTGCTGTTCGCCGACATTCCCACATCCGCGCTGATGGAGCGTTTTGCCGGCTGCCGCGGCATCGGCATCGCCTCGACCGCGCGCAGCCACGGCCTGGAGTGGATGCAAGCGCATCTGCCCGCGCCACTGGCGTTCCTGCATGGGCTGGATGCGCCGATCCTGCACTACAAGGTTGTGCAGCACCTTCGATTCCGCGCCCCACAGCGGGTCGATCGGCAAAGCCATCGAGATCGGCCTGACCGTGCGGCCGTCGCAGGCGGTGCCCCTGTTGACCGCCGCGCCCGCGATGCGCCGCTACCAGGCCTTCGGTAGCCTCTTTGCCGCCGGACTGGAGGGTGTGCACCGGCTGGACCTGCACCCGGTCATGGCGCACCACCCGGTGACGCCGATGGCCGAGGCCGATCTGCTGCGCCACCTCGCGCAGCAGACCGAACTGCCCGGCGGGTTGATCGACCTGGAGGCGCTGGCCGCCGATCCGCAGGCGCGGCTGGAGGCGCTGCTGGAAGGGGGCGCGCGCATCCTCTCGCTCGACAGTATCGACGCCGGATCGGAGGCCGCCGCCGGGGCCCTGATCTGGCGCAACCGCGACCGGCTCGGGTTCGTTGTGGGCAGCCAGGAGGTGGAATATGCGCTGGTGCGGTACTGGCGGGAAAGCGGCCTTCTGGCCGACCTGCCGGAGCCTGGCAGTACCGGGGCCTTCGCGCAGATCGCCGCCGGCTCGGGGTCGGTTTCGCCGGTCAAAGCGCGCCAGCTTGACCGGGCCGGGCGGAACGGGTTCGCCCTGCTGCCCTTCGAGGCCGCCCGGGCCTGTGGTCCGGACGCGGCGCTGAGGGCCGAGGAGGACCGGCTGGTCGATGCCGCCTGCGCGGCGACCGGGAGGGGGCAGAGCCCGCTTGTCCACTCGGCGTCCGGCCACGAATGTGCGGAAATCGCCCGGTTCCGCGCCGCGCTGGCCGCCAGCAGCATGAACGGTGCTGATGCCAACCGCCGTATCGGCGAAGCCTTGGGGCGCATCCTCGACAGGGTGCTGCGCCGCACCGGCCTGCGCCGCGCGGTGATCTCGGGCGGGGATACGTTGGGTCACGGGATGCGCCAGCTTGGCCTTTCGGCGCTGGTGGCCAAGGCCCCCACCATCCCCGGCGCCGCGCTCTGCACCGCCCATGGCGACGGTCCGCACGACGGGTTGGAAATCGCGCTCAAGGGCGGGCAGATGGGGTCCGAGGGTTATTTCGGCTGGATCCGCGACGGCGGCGGCCCGCGCTAGTGGTTGTCTTCGTGCGGCTCGAAGGCGATGCGCGACCGTTCCAGGTGGCGGCGCATCTCGTCGAGGGCGGCGTCCATGTCGCGCGCCTCGATGTGGTCGACGATCCTGGCGTGCCCGCGCAGGGTGATGTCCTCGCTGCCCGACCGGTGCAGAAGGCTGACGTGATACTCGAAGAGCCAGCCCGGCATCGCGTCCGAAACCGACAAGATGATCGGGTTCTGGCAGAGCGAGGCCAGCTTGCGGTGAAAGGCCGTGTCGGCAGAGATGAAGGCGGTGGCGTTGCCCAGTTCGGCCTCCTGCCGCGCAACCAGTGCGCGCAGGCCGGTGATGTCGTCACGGGTCGCCTGTTCGACCGCGACGCGCACCATGCCCAGTTCGAACATCTGGCGGGCGTGCTTGAGGTGGTCGAGGTTGCCCGGCGCGGTGCTGATGAGCAGCCGCGCGAGGTCGTCGGACTGGTGCAGCACGGTGGCGGCGTTGATCTCGTTCACCCGTGACCGTTCACCGTGGGTGATCGTGATGAGCCCGCTGTTGTGCAGCGATTGCAGGGCCTCGCGGACGGCGGGGCGGCCCACGCCGAAGCGAAGCGTTCCATCAGCGCGCGTTCAGAAGGCATGGTGTCACCCGGCTTCAACTCTTGGCTGCGGATCATGTCGTGCAGCCGGTCCAGCACCTGTTCCGACAGCTTGCGCCGAACGATCTTGTCGTCCCTGGTCTCCCGGCTGAACATGGCGGTTCCTCTGGCTGTTCCCTTCCGAAACTAATCGCTGCCGCGCGGCATCACAATCGGCCTTGCGTGGTCATGCCGCCCCCGTCGCGATGCTGTGCCCTTCGGTGACCGCCGGGACTGTCCTGCCCGAAGGCGGCTGCCCACGGACCACGCCGGGAAAACCTTTTGGTATTGTTATTCTGTTGTTTACAGGTGTGATGAGTATTACGCTGCGCGCGCAAGGGAGGATGACATGAG
>JAABTX010000284.1 GCA_011389655.1 Thioalkalivibrio sp. | reverse complement strand
GGAAATCGGCATCGTGCAGGCCCTCGGATGCCAGGGTATGGCAAATCCCCAGCATCATGGCGACATCGGTCTGCGGTCGCGGCGCCAGCCATTCGGCCTCCAGGTAGTCAGCAGAGTCGTTGCGTACGGGGTCGATGGCGATGACCCGCGTACCCTTCTTCTTCAGCGCGGCAAAGCCTTCGTAACCACCGTGATCTGCCAGGATCCAGTCTATCTTGTTTGTCACGGCGGGGTTGGCGCCCCACAGGACCACCAGTTCGCTGTTGTCCACCACCACCGGCCAGGCAGTCTGCTGCTCATAGACCTCCAGGCGACCGACCACATGGGGCATGATGACCTGGGAGGCACCGGTCGAATAGTCGCCGGTGTGGTTGATGTAGCTGCCATGCAGGTTCAGCATGCGACCGAGGAGGTTGCGGCAGTTGTGCAGCTTGCCCACGCTTTTCCAGCCGTAAGACCCGCCGAAGATGGCCTCGTTGCCGTCGGCCTTCTTGACCCGCTCCAGCTCCTCGGCGATCAGTTCTATGGCCTTTTCCCACGACACGCGGACAAATTCGTCCGCCCCGCGCATCTCATCATTGGCCTTGGGGCCGTGCTTCAGGTAGCCGGCCCGCACCATCGGATACTTGATGCGGCTGTCGTCGTAGAGCAGGTCGGGCAGACCGTTCAGCATATCCGTAGGGAATTTGTCGGCGGCGATGGGCTTGGCGGCGACGAACTTGCCCTGCTCCACCTGGGCCTTGAAGACGCCCCAGTGCGAACCCGACAGGATGCTTGCCGAGGCGTCCTTCGCGGCGACGCTGCGTGAACTCATCAGCAACGCCGGACCGCCGAACATCGCAAGACCCGCCAAGGCCGAAGAGCCCTTCAGAAAAGACCGCCGGGAGACCTGTTTGCCGGCGGTATTGGACTTGGAATCGGATTCCATGGTTTTCCTCCCCTTGAGTAACGAATAAGGCGGAGGCGCCTGAAACGGGCTCATCCGCGATTGGAGCGTCAGCATACTAAAGCGGAGTAAACGCCCTTGCTCTCGATTATGAACAGGCCGATGGATTTGTTATCGGGTTGTTAACGCGGACCGGACCCGTAGGCCGTCGTCAGGACCGTCCTCGTGATTCGGGCCGCCGCGGCGTAGTAACCGTCGGGGTCCTGGTCTTCGACGCGCTCACAGAAGGAGCCAACCCAGGGAATTAGCTCGGCGGCCACGAAGCCTTTCTGGGCCTTCAGGAGGGCTTCTTCGGCCCCTGCAGCGGCGGTGACCTCGCGGCGTGACAACTCGGCCAGGGCCGCGAGGGCGACCGCGATATGATCGGCCGGCTCCGGGATGCCGGTGTCGACGCCCAGATCGTGGGCGGCCAGGAAGGCGGCGACACGGTCTGTTGCCGCCCCATGGGTACGCTTCTCCAGATACACCGATGCGTAAGGGTGGGCACTGTCCGGCCCTCCGGCTCCGAGGAACAGGGTACCGAAGCGTGCGGCCAGAGCCAGGGCGGTATCGGAGTCGTTGCCTTCGCGATCATGAATGGCGTCCAGTGCCCTGCCCAATGCTACAGCATCCCCTCCAAGGCCCGGCACGGCCCCGACAGCAGCCAGGGAGGCCTTGCCCTCGGCCCCGCGCAACAGGGCGATGGTAGCGGCATCGGGCTCCCGCAGGAATACGGTGGCCAACCAGTCGAAGAGGAACGCCCGGTCTTGGGGGTCAAGCAGAGGAGCGGTCATGATGGGTTCCGGGAATTGAGTCTAGGGGTGGAATACGTAGCCGACGCCATGGACGGTGACCAAGTGGCGCGGTTCGCCCGTTGGCTCCCCGAGCTTATGACGCAGGCGGTTTAGCAGCACGTCCACCGTGCGGTCGTTGGGCGCCCGATCGCGGTCGCTGATGTGGTCCAGCAACTGATCACGCCGCATGACCCGCCCCTTTTGGGTGACCAGGGCGGCAAGCAGCTTGAATTCACCGGGGGTCAGATGGATATTCCGGCCGTCCTGATGCACCAGCTCCCTGCGGTCGAGGTCGAAGGTCCAATGGGCGAAGTTGATGACGCCCTGGGTCGTGCTCGCCTTCCGCAGGTCCGTCGCGCGCTGTATCAGGCGGCGGATTCGGGCGAGGATCTCGCGCGGGTCTCGGTTCCGACAGACTACGTCGTCTGCGCCCATCTCCAGCCCGACGATACAGTCTACCGAATCGGCATTGGCGCAGAGAATGATGAGGCCCGAAGTACACACATCCCGAAGCGCCTGCACCGTCGTCATTCCCCCCGCGGGGGGTACCGGGGTGTCGAAAATTACGACGGACGGCTGAGCACCATGGGCGAGGCGACCGGCCAGTTGGGACTGGCTGCTCCGCTGAACGGTGATATCCGCCTCCTGCAGTAATGTCTTCAGTTCCTCATGGTCGGCAGCACCGGACTGCACGAGAAGTACGCTCGGTCTATCGGACATGGTCAGGGCTCCACCGCGGCGGCTGGAGTTCAATGGCTTCCAGAAGGCTCGTTAACAAACTTAACATATGTCGCCTACGAGCGTTAAACTTTGGATGAATCTGGTTAACCCCTTCGGGCTATCCTCTTCCGTGTCCCGACCCATTAACCCAACCAATCGCTGACGGCCGACACGGCGTGGCGGCAAGGACTTAATCATGACTGAAAGATTCTGGTGCTGGACTAATCGACCAGCCGGCCTCGCATTGAGCCTCATCCTCGGCGCCGGCATCTTCATGGCCGATTTTGGCCTCGAAGATGTCCAGGCCGATGTGAAATCGGCCCCGGGTGACG
>JAABTX010000283.1 GCA_011389655.1 Thioalkalivibrio sp. | reverse complement strand
GCCCTAGGATCCCGACGCCGGGATCGTCGATCGACGATCCCGGCGTCGTCGGTCACTGGCCGAAACGTCAAGGGATTCAGACATGAGTGCAGCCCTGAGGACCCTCGTCCGCTCGGTCCTCGCGAAACCCGAGGTCAAGAAGATCGACTTCACCCTCGGCGGTTTGCGCGTCGGCCCACCCTCGTTCTCGCTCGTCAGCGAGGGCATCCTGAACGCCAGGATCGACGTGACCCACGACGCGAAGCTGGGCGGCGGCGCTGCCAAGTACCGCTACCATGAGAACAAGCTCGTCCTGGGCTTCGACGCCAGCGGCGTGACGGCCGACAACGAGGCGTTGATCGTCCACGAGTGCGTCCACATCGCGGGCGATCTCTCGGTGGTCGCGGTGAAGGTCGGGATGGACGAGGCGGCGGCCTACGTCGCGCAGTGCTTGTACTTCTTCTACAAGAATGAGAAGCTGCTGAGCGAGCCTGGCATCTCGCCGACCTTCGCCGACCCGATCCTGAAGGAGGCATGGCAGGTGGCCACGAAGGCCCGGAGATCGAAGGTCCTGGTGGACGATGACCTCGAGGCGCTGCTGAAGGCGATCGCCGAGCACCACCTCTACTCGCACACCCACTCGGTGATGCGGCACTACGATGGCGCGTAGCCACGGGAACCGGGTGGTGAATGCGTGAACGCTCGAGTGTACCGGATCGTCTTCGCCGCCGCCGGGGCGTGGTTCCTGTTCGGGTCCGTCCGCTTCTTCGGCGACGGCACCACCATCGGCGGCGTGATCTTCGTGGTGGCTGGAATCTGCTTCCTGGGGATGGCGATTCGCCGCCGGCGCTGACCGCTGGCAGCCGGGGCCCCGCTAGCCGGGGAACTCGCTCCGGGCGTCGGCCTCGCCGGCGTTCAGACTCCGCAGCCACGCATCCCTGCGGACGCCCATCGCCGTCTCCGGGGCGGTGATCGTTTCCGACTCCGCGACACCCTGCTGCCAGCGGATACCGTCGGTGAAGCGCGCCGCGTTCTCCTGCCACCATCGACGTGCCAGCGCCGCCTCGGCGGGAACGTGTTCGTCCCAGAATTCGGCCTCCGCCTCGTCGAGCTCCGCCGGCGGCGCAGCCGGCTCGCCCTTGACGTCCTCGGCCCCGGTGATGCGCAGGAACGCCCCGGCGGCGGCGTGGGCCAGGAGCGGGTCTCCGAGGGCGTCGAGGATGGCGGGCACCCCCTGCGGCGAGCCCAGCGCGCCGAGCGCGGCGAGGGCCGCCGGCGCCAGGTCTGGGCGCTCCAGGGCCCGCTGCAGATCCTGGACCTCGCCGGCATCGCCGATCACCCCGAGGAAGGCCAGGGCGACCAGGGAGGGATCGGCCTCGCGGTAGGCAGCGTCCCGGCAGGCCTCCAGCAGGCCCCGCAGCGACAGCCTCGCCGACGTCTCCAGGGCGGCCCGGTGCGCCAGCGGGGCTCCGGGAACCGCGAGCTGCGCCCGCAGGTCGTCGGCAGTCCACGGACCCTGCCAGCGGCCGATGGCGCCGGAGGCCAGCGCGCGGACTTCCTCATCCTCGGCCGTCAGCAGGTCACGGACGCTCGCGATCTTCTCCAGGCGATGGTACGCCAGGACGTCGCAGGCACAGGCCTGCACGACGGGCTCCAGCGAACCGGCCAGTTCCCGCAACGAGGGCGCGAGCGGGCCGACATCGCGATGCCGCAGCGCGATGCGGATGCCGTGGGCGGCTTCTGGCGCGGCCACCGCCAGGGCTCGCACCAGCTCTTCTGCAAGCACGGGATCACCCAGATCCATCATGACGAAACCGGCGGCCGTGGCGGCCCCCCGTTCGTCAGCCGCGAGTGCGCGGCGGGCGAGTTCGAGTGCATACTCCGGCCCCAGCAGCAGGCCGTCCAGGTGCCGCTGGGCGCGCTGTTCCAGCTCGGCAAGTTCGCGCCCGGTCAGTTCGGTGTCGCCCAGGCCGGCCTCCCGACGCTCCCACAGGATGTCGAGCTCGAGGAAGTGCTCGTCGAGGATGGGCAACAGGATGCGCGCGGGCGAGGTCATCGCGATGGACTCCAGGCTGCTCGGGTCGGGTCAGTTGATCTGGATCGAGGCGCCCTTGATCCGGTTCGGGCCCTCGGAACGGCTGACGATGTCGGTGCCCTTGATGAGGACCTTGCCGTCGGCGGTCAGGACGATCTTCGCCTTGCCGCAGCGCAGCTCGATCCGCTCCTTGCCCTCGAGGATGGCCTCGCGTTCGCCGTCGATCGATACCGAGGCCGCCGGGGTGGGCGGCTGGATCACACCGATGATGATGGGGCGGTTGGGGTCGTCGTGCTCGAAGACCAGGACGACCGGGGTGTCCGGGGCGGCGTGGTCGACCTGGACGGTGGTGCGGGCGGGGATGGGGGCGCCGCCGGGGTGGTCGGGGTGATCGACGAGGGGGGCGCCGGTGTCGGTTTGCCCGCGGAATTTGCCGACAAACACGCCCTTCGTGCCATTCGATGCCGCCGACCGGCTGAGAAGCTCGGTGAGCAGTTCCGGCGCTGCGCTTTCGGATGGCGCGTTCTCGGTGATGACGGACCTGGTCGGCTTTCTGTTCATGGTCGCTCGCTCTTCGATCTTCAATCGAGTTTTTCGAAGTAGATGTCGTCGTAGCCCTTATCCTGAATGGCGGTGACGGTTCGGTCCGCCACGATGATCTTGGTCGGATCTTCTCCGAGCCGGAACACCAGGAGATCTCCCGGCAAGGCATCCTTGTCGACTGTTACGGAATTGAAGAAAAGGAGGTCGGGGCCGAGT
>JAABTX010000282.1 GCA_011389655.1 Thioalkalivibrio sp. | reverse complement strand
ATGCGGTCGGCCCGCCGCACGACGGAGGCGAGGCGCCAAGGCCGGAGGTGCAGCCGCGCCCATCGCCAGCCGTAGAGGATGCCGATGACACCGGCCCCGGCCACGCCGATGGCCCACCAGTAGGCGTTGAGCGGCCCCATGACGCTGAAACGTCCGGCGGTAACGGCGTGGTGCAGCCCGGCGCCGAGCGCCACGGCCGCGAGAACCAGATGGGCGGCCCGCCAGGTCTCGTAGCGGACAGGCAACCGGCCGCGCAGCGCCGATCCGACGACCATGAAGATGAGGGCCGAGAGCGCGACAACCCCGCTGCGGTAATGCGGCAGCGTGTGGTAAGCCCAGAGCCGTTCCAGCCCAAGGGCGGGGTCGGCGAGAAAGGTCGGCACGACATAGAGGAGCGGATGAAGCAGCAGGGCCAGCAAGACCCACCACGCTGCGGTCTTGTGGAAGGCCATGACACGGTCGATGCCAAGGCGCCCGGAGACGATCTGGAATCGGCCGGAGGTCACGAACTGCACCGCCATCGTGGCCAGCCCGACAAGGCCGAAACCGGCGGCCGCAACCTCCCACGGAGCGGTCGGTGCCACCTCCCGGGTCACTGCGAGGGCAAGGGGTGCGAGGCAGACGGCAGGATAGAGAAGGGCCACGACGCCAGAGGGCAGGCGCAGCGGCTGCCGCCATTGACCTAACCCGTTGATAGCACGAACATCTTTCATCCTACCACCTCCCCCAAGGCGTCTCCAACCGCCCCAAGGCGGCTCCCGAACACCTCGCGCCTCGTGACACTATCGTCATTGATCTCGCGCAATGCCGATTCCTGCCAGCATGATAGCCAAGAGCCAGTCAGATGTTCGGGAGGCTACCATGTCCACATCCCCCTTCCTGTCCCGGATTGCCGCGTTTCTGCTTCTCGTCTCCGCGCCGGTCGCGGCCGAGGAGTTCAGCCTGTCGGAGGTCACCGAGGCCTGGCTTCTGGGCCCGCACAGCGACTATCGCTCGCCGTCCTTCACCCACTGGAACGAAGACGGGGCGGTTCCGCCCGCCTGCGCGGCCTGCCATTCCGAGACGGGAATGCTCGACTGGCTGGGCGCCGATGACACTGCGCCCCTTTCGGTAGAGCATCCCGGAACGATCAACACGGTGATCGGCTGCGCATCCTGCCATGTTTCCGAAGCGGAGGCGCTCGACGCCGTTCCGTTCCCCTCGGGCGTCACCCTCGGCGGGCTCGGGTCTTCTGCCACCTGCACGATGTGCCACCAGGGCCGCTCCTCTACCGACAGTGTTCTGTCTGCGGCGGAGGGCATGGAGCTCGACGCCGTGTCGCCCGATCTCGGTTTCATCAACGTCCATTACGGTGTGGCGGCCGCGGTGATGCATGGCGCCGAGGTGCGCGGCGGCTTTCAGTATCCGGACCTCGACTATGCCGGCCGCTTCGCCCACGTGCCAAGCGCGGGAACCTGCGTCGCCTGCCACGAGCCGCATACGACCGAGGTGGAAATCGAGGGCTGTCTCGCCTGCCACCAGGGCGTGAACGACATCACCGCGATCCGCACCCGGCATTCCGACTTCGACGGCGACGGCGCGACGAACGGAGGCATTCGCGCGGAGATCGAGGGGTTGCACGCCCTCCTTCTCGACGCGATCGAGACCTATGCGCGTGAGGTGGCGGACGCGCCCATCGGCTACGCGTCGGACAGCTTCCCCTATTTCTTCGCCGACAGCGATGGCGACGGGACGATCGGCCCGGAGGAGGCTGTCTTTCCGAACCGCTATGCCAGCTGGACCCCGCGCCTTCTGATGGCCGCCTACAACTACCAGGTCGTGGCGAAGGACAAAGGCGCCTGGGTCCACAACCCCACGTATGCGCTGCAACTTCTGCATGACAGCGTTATCAACCTCGCGGAGCGGGTCGAGATGGAGGCCGGCGGGCTGGTACGGCCCTGAGGTCTTCCGGGTCACCGGCCGTGAACGGGAGCCTGCCTTGCGTGGCGGGGCCGACGAGGGCCGGCACGAGAGCACTCGGATGACCAAACACTGCGCGCCCAGCTAAGGGGCACCCCGAGCCGGCGAGATTTCTCACGGCTTCTGCCGCTTGGTTTAAACATCTTGAGCCCGATTGAAGACCTCCCTTGCTGGCGTGCACTGCCCGCTCACATCGACAGGCCGCCGACGACCGTGGCACCTGAAATCCTCGGCGAAGGCAAGGTCGGTCGAGGTTTCCGGCCCACGCGGGCGGCGCGCCCTTCACCGAATGACCATAGCCAGCGACGACGCGATGAAGGTCGGGGAGCGCCCCACACTCTCACGCTGCGCTGGACCGCGCCGTCATGACGAGCCTCGCACGGATCATGAAGGACTACATTCCCGACCTTTCGGCGGAAAACGCGTTCATCCGCTGGCCGGTGGATCAGGGCTTCTCCATGTTCTGCCTCTCATGGCGCAATCCGACCGCGAAGCAGGCCCACCTGCCCCTGAACGACTACCGCGTGCAGGGCTGTCTCGACCGTCCGCAGATGTCCGGCGCCTCCGCGGCCATCCGGTCCGAGGACCTGATCTGGTCGCGGGCCGCGCGCCGGCATTTCCTTGGTGAGCCGGACTTGCCGACCGACCTGACCGTCTGGGTCAACGACAGGGCCCCGATGCCCGCGCAGATGCATTCGGAATACCTGCGCGGCATCTGTCTGGAAAATCGCATCTCGGCAGGCCGTTATGCCGTCGAAGGGCGCGTCATCACGCTCAACGCCATCGCCGCCCCGATGTTCGTCATCGCGATCGAGA
>JAABTX010000281.1 GCA_011389655.1 Thioalkalivibrio sp. | reverse complement strand
GCGTTGATCAGCCGGATGATCGGGGCATCGTCCTCGGCCTCGAGCAGGTCCTCGGGCTCGGCCAGCGCCTCGGCCACGCTGAGCAGGTCGCCCTCCTCGCTCAGGCCCTCGACGAGGTTCATGGCCTCGTCGCTGCTGCGCTCGTGGCTCTCGCGCAGGCGGCGCTCGAACTCCTCCTGGGGCAGGGTCTCCAGCTTCAGGGGTTCCGCACTGCGCCGACGGATCTCCAGCACCGCCATCGGATCCGCGTCGGCGCGCAGGTACAGCGTGCGGCGCCCGCCCAGCACCGGCCCCGGGAGCACGCCGGAGCGGCGCGAGAAGCCGTAGCCCGGGCTGAGCGGGTCACCGGAGGTCTGGTCCGTCGGGAGGGTGCCGGGATCGGGAAACGCGCTCATCGATACCGGGACGGGGCCGCCAGCGGGCTGATGTCGGCGAAGGGCGGCGGCAGCTGGGTCAGGGCCTCGACCCGGGATCCGTTCGGGCTGGTCTCGGCGAAGGGCGGCGGGAGGTAGCTCAGTTCACGCCATTCCGGAACCACCGGGGTGTCACCGCGATGGCCGGTCCGCTCCGCTTCCATCAACTGTTGCCGGCGGATGAAGCTGTACTTCTCGCTGGTCAGTTCCGCGCCCTGGGCGTTGGTGCGCACGATCCGCGGGTACAGGAAGACCATCAGGTTGCGTTTCTCCATGTTCTGGCTGTCATAGCGGAACAGGCGCCCGAGGCCGGGTATGCTGCCGAGACCGGGCACCTGGTCGCGGGTGTCCACCCGATTCTCCGAGATCAGGCCGCCGAGTACCAGCATTTCCCCGTCGTCCACCATCACGTGGGTGCTCAGGGACCGCGTGTTGGTGACCAGGTCGCGCGCGTCGCCGGTCGGGGCGATCTGCGAGACCTCCTGCTCGATCTCCAGACGGATCGCATTGCCCTCGTTGATCTGAGGGCGAACCCGCAGCTTCACGCCGATGTCCTCGCGGCGGATGGTGTCGAAGGCCTGGCCGGAGTCCTCCACCGCGCGGCCGACCACGAAGGGCACGTTCTGGCCGACCACGATCTCGGCCTCCTCGTTGTCGAGGGTGAGCAGACTCGGCGTGGACAGGATGTTGCTTGACGAGTCGCCCTGCAGTGCGTTGATCAGCACCGCGATCTGCGTGCTGCCGCTGATGCCGAGGCCGCCCAGGCTCAGGCCGTCTCCGAAGTCCGGGGGGGCGGCGACGTCGCCGCCGAGGAAGCCGTCCACGCCGGCCGCGAGCTGCAGCAGGCCGCGGCCGTCGCGGTTGAAGTTGATCAGGCCCAGTCCCGAATCAGGGTCGCCGACCGCCCACTGCACGCCCAGCTGGCGCACACGGTCGGAGGAGACCTCGGCGATCACCGCCTCGACCAGCACCTGCGCGCGCCGGATGTCCAGCTGCCCGATGATGTCGCCGTAGTCACCGATCTCCTCGGGCGGGCCGAAGATCACCACCGCGTTGGTGCTCTGGTGGGGCTGGATGCGCACCGTGCGGTTCGCGCGCTGCCCGTCGGTGGCCTCTGCCGCCTCGCGGCTCTCGGCGATGCCCCGCAGCACCTCCACCACGTCCTCGGCCTGGGCGTAGCGCAGGTAGTGTACCTGGGTGTTGCCCGCCGCCACCGGGGTGTCCAGCCGCGTGATCAGCGCGCGCAGCCGAACCCGGCGCTCCGGGTCTCCGGACAGGATGATCGCGTTGGCGCGCTCGTCCGCGATCACGCGCACCTGGCCGCGCGGCCGCCCCTCTCCCCCCGCCCCGGTCTCCAGTTCCCGCAGCTGGTTGGCCAGCGAGGTGGCCCGGCCATGGCGCAGTTCGATCACCTCGTAGCCGTCGGATACCGGCTGATCGATGCGTGCGATGAGATCGCGCAGGCGGCGCACGTTCGCCACGCTGTCCGAGACCAGCAGCGAGTTGCTCTCGGTGGCGGCGGCGAGATGGCCGCCCTGCGGCACCAGCGGGCGCAGGATCGGCACCAGCTGGGCCGCGCTCACGTGCTCGGTCTGGATCACGTGGGTCACGATGTCGTCGGCGCGCAGCGGGTCCTCCGCGAACAGGTTCGGTACCTCGGCCTGCTTCGCCTGAACGTCCGGCACGATCTTGGTGGCCGCGTCGCCGGGCACGGCCGCGAAGCCGTAGACCTTGAGCACGCCGAGGAAGAGATCGAGCAGTTCGTCGCGCTCGACCGGGCGCCCGGAGACCACGCTCACGCGTCCGCGCACCCGCGGGTCGACGATGAAGTTGGTGCCGGTCTCCTCCGCGACCAGGTCGATCAGGGTCTGGATCTCGGCATCGCGCAGGTTAAGCGTCAGCGTGTCGGAGGACGCGGCCGCCGGGAACAGCCCGGTGACCGCGAGAACCAGCAGCATCTTCAGCAGTCTCTTCGCCATCGGCACACTCAATCAATCAGCTGGATGCTCAGGGGCAACGCCTGACCCTCGCGTTCGACCACGATGCTGACCTGGCTCTGACCGGCCAGGTCCGCGAGGAGTTGATCCGTGTCCTCGATGCTGGACAGGGGCATGCCGTTCACCGAGGTAATCACGTCACCCGGGCGCAGTCCCGCCTGCTGGAACTGGCGTGCGTTGCGGGTCGGGCGCACCTCCAGGCCGTGCAGCGCACCGTTTTGCATCACCGGCCGGGCACGCACCGCCTGCAGCAGACGTTCCGGATCCTCCAGCCACTCGGAACGCTGGATGCGCGGCTCGTCGGCGTCGCCGGATGTGTTCGCGGCCGGTGTTGCGCGGGCTGGGGGGGCGGCATCGCCTGTTCCGTTGGTGG
>JAABTX010000280.1 GCA_011389655.1 Thioalkalivibrio sp. | reverse complement strand
GGAGACGCCTGATAGTCTCAACATCGCAGAGGGTTAGTCGGAGCGGAGCGGCATGGCGACGGCGAACGCGACGGGTGAAGCGCAGACCGGCCCGTTGCGGCTCCAGTTCGACCGCTCGGTGAAGCTCGCTTTCCAAGGCTCCTCGATCAGCTCCGACGGCGGCCTGCTGCTGCACCGGGAGTTGGACGACGCACTCGGCCTGACGGATTTGGCGGCGTCGCTCATCGGCGATCCGCGGACGGGAAGGAACGGCCGGCACCGCCTCGCCGGGCTGCTGCGACAGTCGATCTTCTCGCGGCTCGCCGGATACGAGGATGTCAACGACGCCGATCGGCTGCGCCGCGACCCGGTGATGCGCCGGCTCGTCGGCGGTCGTGCGGTGAAGCGCGGCGCGGCCTCGGCCAGCGCCATGGGGCGGTTCGAGACCGCGATGCTGACCCGGCCCGAGAACCTCGCGGCGCTGGCCGACCTGCCCGGCCGCTGGATCGACGCGGTGCACGACCGCCGCCCGCCGAAGGTCGTCACGCTCGACATGGACAGCTCGGAGAGCCCGGTCCACGGCGACCAGGAGGGGGCGGCCTGGAACGGCCACTTCCGGACGAAGTGCCTGCATCCGCTGTTCGTGTTCAACCAGTTCGGCGACCTGGAGCGATGCAGCCTCCGGCCCGGCAACGTCCACAGCGCCGATGGCTGGGAAGATGTCCTGAAGCCCGTGCTGGCGCGGTATTCCAGGACGACACGCCCCTCGATCACGCGCCGTCGGTTCCGCGCCGATGCCGCGTTCGCCATCCCGGCGCTGTTCGACCTGCTTGAGGCCGAGGGCTGGGACTACGCCGTGCGCATCAAGGGAAACCCGAAGCTGCACGCACGGATCGCGTGGCTGGCCAAGCGCCGCCCCGGCCGGCCCCCGCATCACGTCGTCCGGCACTACACGAGCTTCCACTACCGGGCGAAGAGCTGGTCGACGGCGCGCCGGGTGGTGGCCAAGGTCGAGTTCCATCCCGGCGAGCTGTTCCCGAGGGTGGGCTTCATCGTCACCAACCGCAGCCTGCCCAACGAGCGGGTGCTGGCCTTCTACAACGACCGCGGCACGGCGGAGCAGCACATCAAGGAGGGCAAGCAAGCGATCAAGTGGACGCGGCTCTCCTGCATGCGCTTTGCGGCCAACGCCGTCCGGCTTCAACTCCACGCGCTGGCCTACAACCTCGCCAACTTCTTGCGGACGCTGGCGACGCCGGAGGCCGTCGAGACCTGGTCGCTGACCTCGCTGCGGGAGCGGCTGATCAAGACCGGCGCGCGGCTGGTTCGGCACGCCCGCTACGCCGTCTTCCAGTTCGCCGAGGCGGCGCTGCCGCGCAAGGTCTTCGCCGGCGTGCTCGACCTGATCAATGGCCTGCGCGGCCCCCCGGCTGAGGCAGCTTCCGCATGACCGGCGACCCCTTCCGAGCCGTTGGGCGCGACCCCGGCGACGGAACAAGCATGCCCGAAGACGCTCGTTTCGACGCCCCTGGAACCTGGACCAGCCGGTCTGGGGCCTCCTCGCGGCCGGCGAGCCGAAGTTCGGAACCGGCTATGCCGGGAATCGCTTGGAAAACCACATTCCACAACGGTAGCATCGCGCAACTCAAGCCAAATGGGGAATGCCGGTTCCTCCATCCAGTGCCGCTCCAGCTCCTCCGGCCGGTCCCGCGTCAGCCAGGTCAGCTCCGACACCGCCAGCACGCCCCCCGGCTTCAGGAACCGCCGCCAGGCCTTCACCCCGGCCGCGAACCCCATGATATAGATCGCGCCCTCCGCCCAGATCGCGTCGAAGGCCCCGTCTTCGAAGGGCAGCGCCTCCATCGACGCGGCCAGCGTCCCGATCCGGTCGGCGAGCCCCTCCCGCTCCGCCGCCGCCTCCAGCTCCCGCAGGAACTCCGGCAGGAAATCCACCGCGGTCACCGTGGCGTCCAGCTCCCGCGCCAGCAGCCGGGCCGAGGCCCCCGTCCCGCAGCCGATATCGGCGATCCTCAGGCCCGTCGCCCCTTCCAGCCCCGACAGCCGGAGGGCCAGCCGCGTCTCCGCGTCCCCGCCCGGCCCCTGGCGCGCGCCCTCCCGGTGCAGGTCGACGAGAAGCCCCAGATCCTCCATGCGCCGCCTCCGTTTCGCGCGGGTCAACGGCGCATCCCGTAGCGGGCCGCCGGTTGCGCCGCAAAGACTTCCGGAACGGAAAGTCCGGCGCCTCTCCCCCGCATCCGCCCTATCTGACCTTACGTCACCGTGCTACGCTTCCCCGCAGGACCACACCCGTCCCGGAGGCCCGCCATGCCCTGGAAGATCGAGGGGCGGTACATGGAAACCTGCAACTGCAGCTTCCTGTGCCCCTGCATCACCACCAACCTCTCCGCCGTCCCGACCGAGGGCGACTGCAAGGCCGCCATCGCCATGTCCATCGACAGCGGGGAGCACGAAGGCACGCGCCTCGACGGCGTCAACTTCGTCGTCGTGATGCGCTCCCCCGGCGCCATGGACCAGGGGAACATCAAGGCCGGCCTGATCGTGGACGAGTCCGCCGACGACGCCCAGACGGACGCCGTCACCAAGATCGCCACCGGCCAGTCCGGCGGCCCCATGGCCGCCCTCGCCCCCCTGATCGGCGAGTTCGCGGGGGTGGAGCGCCGCCCCGTCCGCTTCGAGGGCGAGGGGCTGACCCGCCGCGTCTCCGCCGGCGACCTCGTCTCCCAGTCCCTCACCGGCGTGCCCAGCGCCGTGAACCAGGGCGCCGCGCTGGAGATCGACAACACCGCCC
>JAABTX010000279.1 GCA_011389655.1 Thioalkalivibrio sp. | reverse complement strand
AACGCCGAGATCGCGGAAGCGGGGTGCCAGGGCTTCCAGCTGGGCGAAGGTCCAGCCGGCGTTGACGTCCACGACAATCACCGCGTCCGGTCGCGCGTCGCGCACGGCGCGGAGACGTTCGAGGGGCATGTTGTCGTTCAGCTTGACCTTGATATGGTCGGTATCCAGTGACCTCGCCACGGTCGCCATGTCCGCCGGCGACCCGATACCCACGGTGTTGACCGTCACCACGGGT
>JAABTX010000278.1 GCA_011389655.1 Thioalkalivibrio sp. | reverse complement strand
TCACACCCAGCATATCCCAGACCCGTTTCCCCGCCTGTCTGGCTTCCAGGTCCCACAGCGCACAATCCAGGGCGTTGCGCGCACCGCCGGCCGGCAACAGCCGCAGCAGGTCGTCACGCGAGGCGCCGTCGGCGATGGCGCCGCTCACGCTTTGCGCCTGCGCGAGAAGGCTGCTGCCGGTTTCCTGCAGGTAATAGATACCCGTGGCTTCACCCTGGCCCACCTGATCGCCATCGCGAATGCTGGCATGGAGTAGCGCCACCTCGTTGAACGTGTAGCCGGTGATGTGGAAAGGTCGCTTCAGCGACCAGTGCTCGACAGAGCATGTCAGTTGACGCACGCAAGTCTCCTGTGGCGGCTGCGTTCAATTGGGCAGCAGCTGGTGATTCTCAAAGAACCGGTGCCGAATCGCAATCCTGGTGGCGAGATGACGGTCCGCCAGGTGCAGGGGAAGCGCGTTGCCCCGCCTGGCTGGCCTTCATCTCAGGATATGCGGAACAATTCGTCTCATTCGGGATTGTAAATAGGAATGGTTCGCAATATGATTCGCGCTACCAACCATTCCCCTTCAGGAAATCGCATGAAACGTACACTCATGGCCGCCGCTGTCGCTGCCATCCTGCAGCCGGTGGCAGTGGTCGCCGACAGCGATCGTCTTGTGACGCTACCGGTCATCGAGGTTATCGGAAAACGAGAAGACGCCGTGTCACGTCAGACCGGGTCGGTGGTTATTATTGATCGGGAACGCCTCGACGTGCTGTTGCCCCTGTCGACGGAGGATGCGCTGCGTCGCGTTCCCGGCATCAACACCAAAAGCGAGGAGGAAACCTCGATCGTCGCCAACGTCGGTCTGCGCGGTCTGTCGGCCAGTGAGTCGAAGTCGCTCATTCTCGAGGACGGTGTTCCCGTGGCTCCCGGCCTGTTTATTGGCAACGAGCGCTATTTCAACCCGCGAATCCAGCGCGTCGAGCGGATAGAAGTGCTCAAGGGGTCGGCGTCCCTGCGCTATGGGCCGTCAACGATCGGCGGTGTTATCAACTACCAGACACGAACACCGGACGAGGGTGTTGCGGTCGCGACGCGGCTGGCATCATTCGGCACACGAGAGGCCACGATTGAGGCGGGTACGCGCACGGAGTCGGGCGATGCCTTTGCCGGCGTCGTTGCCACCCACGCCCGGAGTGATGGCTTCATGGACAAGGGCTATGACATGAATGACCTTATGCTCAAGGCGGGCATGCAGGTCAACGACGAACATACGCTTGGTGTCAAGTTCTCCTACCACGAGAACGACGCGAACATCTCCTACCGCGGGCTGCTGCTCGAGGACTATCGCGAGGGCAGAACCTACAACCCCGCGCCCGACGATTACTTTCTGACCGACCGCATCAGCCTCGATCTCAGCCACGAGTGGCAACTCGGCGAGGGCGCAACGCTGAAGACGCTGGCCTACTGGAGTGAGGTCACCCGGGACTACTGGCGCTACAATGTCGATACCGCGGCCTCGGATGCGGCGGGGCGCTGGGTCTACACGGATGATCTCACCGGAAACAACCGGTCCTTCGAGCGTTTCGGTGTTGAAACCCGGCTGAACCTGCAGCACAGCCTGTTCGGCATGGCCAGCGATGCAGAATTCGGACTGCGCTTCATGCAGGAAGAATCCGACGATACGCGGATCCGCGCCACCCGTGCCGCAGACCGTACGGGTATCAACGACCGCCACCGCGTGGATTCAGCAGACAGCGTCGCGGCCTATGTGCACAACCGGATTGAGGTGACGGACCGATTGGCGGTCACCCCGGGATTGCGTGTGGAAGCCTACAAGCAGAAGCGCGTCATCCTGACGGAGAACAACGCCTCCCAGGACACCTCCAATACGGAATTTCTCCCGGGCCTCGGCGCGACGTTTCAGATCACGGACGCTGCACAGCTGTATGGCGGTGTCTACCGGGCGTTCTCGCCCGCCTCCAACGGGGTGGCGCTGGATGGACTGACGGACCAGGACCTCGAGGGTGAGCAGTCGGTCAACTACGAACTGGGTATCCGCGGACTGCAGGGCGCGCTGAACTATGAGCTGGCGCTGTTCTACATGGACTTCGAGAACCAGGTGGTCACGGGTAACACCGATCCGAACCTGTCCCAGAGCAACGCGGGTGAAACCATACATCAGGGCATGGAGCTGGTCCTCGGCTACGAACTTGGTGGCGGTTTCAGTCTCGATACCAACTTCACCTGGGTGCCGGAATCGGAATTCCGTTCAGGCCCTGACCGCGGCAATCGACTGCCCTACGCGCCGGAATACCTGGCGAATGCCTCGCTGAACTACAGTGACGGCGCCCTGAGCACCGCTCTCACGGCGCACTATCGGGGCGAGCAGTTCGGCGACCCGACCAATCAGGAAGCCTTTCCCGAAGGCGCCGCCGGGGGGCTGTGGGGCGGACTCATGCCGTCGTACACCCTGTTCGACGCCATGGCCCGGTACACGGTCAACCGCCAGCTGACGGTGTTCGGTGCCGTGAAGAATATCGGGGACCGGCGCTATATCACCGGCCTGCGCCA
>JAABTX010000277.1 GCA_011389655.1 Thioalkalivibrio sp. | reverse complement strand
GGGTTGCGGGCATGGCTGCTCGAGGCCATGGGCCGCCTGATGACAGGTGGTGCCGGGTGCCGAGCCGGCGGGCCGCCCCAGCTGATCCAGGTAGGCGCGGTTGGTGAGCACCTCGCGGTAATCCTCGTCGATCACGCGCAGGCCGTCGGGCACCGCGTCCACCAGCTGCTCGAGGAACTGTTCCTGCTCCCCGAGGGCCCGGAGCGCCTGCTGGATGCGCTCCGCCATCCCGTTGAAGCGCTGCCCGAGGCCGGCCAGCTCGTCGTCACCGTCCACCCGCACGCGCACGTCCAGGTCACCCGCCGCGAGGGCTTGGCTCGCGACGTCCAGCCGGCCCACCGGTCGCAGGACGAAGCGGTGCATGAACCACCAGCCGCCGCCGAGGGTGAGCAGGAGCACCACCAGGCCGGCCCCGATGAACAAGAGGCCGGTGGTGCGGGCCTGTTCCATGACCGGCGCCGCGTTGTAGTCCACGAACAGGATCCCGTTGACCGGGTTCACGCCCGGGGGACCGTGGCACTCGGCGCAGGGCTGGCGATTGGGGACGGGGTTGACGCTCCGCAGCACCGGGACGCCATCGCCGTCGGTCAGCAGCAGGCTCGTCTTGACGTACTCGTCCGCGCCTTCGTGGCAGCCGGCGCAGCCGGCGTCCCGGAATTTCTCGTAGCGCCTGCCGAGCAGCCCCGGACGGCTGGAGAAGCGCACCTCGCCCTCGGGGTTCAGGATCATCACCGTGACGATGTCGGTCTGTTGCCCGAGCTCATGGATGATGCGCCGCAGGCCGTCCAGGTCGTTCTTCAGCATGGCGTTCTCCAGTGAGGCCTGGAGCAGGCGGTTGAGCTGGGTCGCCGCGTTGGTCCGTTCTGCCTCCATCTGCCCCCTCAGCAGGACCAGGAACAGCACCAGGAAAACGAGGGATGAGGCCACCAGGCCGCCGGCCGTGCCCAGCAGGAACTTCCGGCTCAAGCGCGACCGGATCCATGACCATTGCGAAGCCATCTAGTGTCCTTCTCCAGCGGATCGGCGCGCCACCTCAAGGCTCAAGGGCCGCGAGGGCGGTAGCCGGGCCTGAGGTGCACCGGTGAAAATCTGACATTTTGGCATATCCACCCCGATTGAAATACTTTCGGCGCGCGCTGCGCCCGAGGACGGGCCTGCCGTTTCGTCATGCCCGATTGTCAGCCGGGAGCCGGGCGATCATCCGCTGCCATCAGGGGGCCCGCGGATTCTCCCGCGAAAACAGCCTGTTATCCGCCCATGGTGGCCGTCGGCCCGGGGCAAGGAGGCTCTCGGCGCCTGTGGCACGAGGGTTGCAATTTCCCTGCCCATCGCCGCGCAGCGGCCGGCGAGGTTCGCCAACCTTACGCCTTTCCACTGACTCAAGGAGTTCCCGATGACCCCGTCCAACCCTTCGTTAATGGTGCGCCAGGCGGTCGGCCCGGCGCTTCTCCTCGGCCTGGTTGCGGGTTCGCCGGCGGCTGCGGGAGAGGGGAGGCTGCTTGCGCCGGATGATCCCGTCCTCGCGGATAAACTCGAGCAGGCCGGTTGGACGGCCCAGCGCCAGCCGGGTGGCGACCTGCTCATCCGTTCCGTCAGCCGCGAAACGGAAGGTGCCTCGGCCGCCGCGGCGGGAAGCCCCCGGGGCGATGCCCTGGAGGCAGTTGCGGAGCGCCTGCGTGGCCTGGGCTGGGAGATGAGCCGGGACGCCCGGGGCAACATCTTTCTGCGGCCCGTGAGGCCCGGGGGCGGACCCAAGGAGACCCCGGCGGCACAGCGGCCGCCGGCCTCCGGCCCCAGCGGTGCCGAGGGCGGCGCAGGCCCTCTGGACGTCCTGGCAAAGCGGCTGGTGGCTGCCGGCTGGGCAGTGGAGCCGGACGCCGGCGGTGGACTCAGGGTCTACCCCCCCGCCGAGGCTCGGGAGGACGCGCCCCCGCCCCACCAACGCGTCACGCCGCCATTGTCGCCCGCCCTGGCAGGCCGGCTGGAGGCCGCCGGATGGGGCGTGGAGCGCGAGGGTGATGGCAGTATCCGGCTGATCCCGGCAGGACCGGAGGAGGCGGCCTCCTCCGGTTCCCGGCAGCAGGCGGGAAACATGGGGGCGGAGCGCGGCGTGGACACCTGGCAGGACGCCCATGACGTGGCCCGGGCCTGGCTGTCATCGGCGGGGGACGAGGGCCTGGCCGTTGGCAAGATACGCCGCCTGCACCGGATCTACGTGGTGAGCGTGGTCTCGGCAGGGCCGCCGTTCCGGCTCGAGAACCAGCTCATCATTCGACGCCGGGACGCAAAGGTGATCGCAGTGGAGTGATCTCCCGCGATGCGTCGGACGGGGTCGGGCCTAACGTCCACCCTTGCGCCAATCTGGCAAAGGTTCCTGACATTACGGCATGGCGCCATCCCGGCCTGGCCACGCCATTAGCCCCCGCGGTCCCGGTAATTCCTGAATAAATACAACCATCTAGGTCCGTCGCCGCGGGGTGGCACGGGTGTTGCTCCGGACTCTGCTCAAAGCCAAACGAAAGGGCTCGGAAGCGCGGCATCGGTCCGAGGGAACACGACAGGAGGAATGGCGTGAAAAGGCGAGCGCTCCACACCAGCGGTAAACGGTTCCTGATCTTAGCGGCGGGCCTCTTGCTCACCAGCGCGCCACGGGCCGGGGATTACCCCGTCGCCGGCGTCAATCCCCACGAGCGGCTCGCGGGGGCGCCGGTGGTCGAGGGGGTGACCAAGGGTCCCCGGTGGTACGAGCAAGCGCTGACCGGTCTCGAGCCACCCTATCCATCCAGCTTCCGGTTCCTCGAGGACCAG
>JAABTX010000029.1 GCA_011389655.1 Thioalkalivibrio sp. | reverse complement strand
GAACCCGAGCCTGCGGCGGAGCCCGAGCCTGCAACGGAGCCCGAGCCTGCGGCGGAGCCCGAGCCTGCGGCGGAGCCCGAGCCTGCGGCGGAGCCCGAGCCTGCGGTGGAACCCGAGCCTGTGGCCGAGCCGGAGCCTGCGACAGAGACGGTGTCCGGCCTCATGGCCCTTGCACGCAGCGTCCAGCGTGATCGTGGACCCCGGGCCGCGGCCGACGTCCTGGCCGACGGCCTGCGGGCACTGCCGGATGACGCGCCCGGGCGCGCGGACCTCTACGGCGAACTGGGCAATCTCCACTTCCTGTCCGGCGATTTTGCCGCGGCGCTCCTGGCCTACGATTCCGCGGTGGAGGCCCTCCCCGAGGCGGAACGGCCACCGATGCTGCGGCGCCTCGCCCCGTTGTACGACCGCTTCCATCCGGCCGGACGCTCGCATCTCGAGCGATTCAGGTAGAATGCGACGCTGTCGTCAGTCTGATGCGAGATGCCGTGCCTGCCCATTACAGAGGGGATGATCGCCTGCCGTGGGGACACGCTGACGCGTATCGCCGGAGCCGCGCATGAGGCTCGTCCGCAACCTGCTCGCCCTTGTCGGGCTCCTCGCGCTTGTCGCGCTGGCCGCGGCGATCCTTGCGTTCGAGCCCTATGTCAACAAGGCGCGGGGGCTCGACGGGTCCGCGCTGGGCGTCTATACCGAGGTCGCGAAGACCGTTCTGCGCACGGGTGATGCGATGGAGGCGCTGGTCTACCGGCGCCAGGTCGTGCCGGGCCGTGACGCGGGCGACGTGGAGCGAAGCCTGGAACAGGCGGCGGCCGACCTCGGGCTGGAATCCCTCGGCATGCTCCCGGTACAGCAGGAGATCCGGTCCCGCTTGCGGGACGACTTCCCGCTGCTGCAGGTCTATCTCTTCTGCGACCCGCATCTCGCGGTTGACCTGATGCGTCACAATCCGGCCACCGCCGCCTACCTTCCGTGCCGGGTGACACTGTACGAGGAGTCGGCGGGCGATCTCTGGGTGATGGTGCCGAATCTCGACCTGGTCCTGCACGGGAGCCGCCCGCTGCCTCTTGCACTGCAGGAACGGGCGGCGGGACTGCAGGCGCAGCTGCGGGAAATGGTCGACCGTGCGGCAGGCACGCAGGGCGCCGATGCCCGTAACGAACCGATGCTGGGTGGATTCACCTCATGAGCAGTTTCAATGACCGCAATGATGCGCGCCTCGAGGACCCCGACGAGTACGATGTCCGGTCCCGCCGTCTGCAGCTGATCGTCTATTCCTCGCTGGTGGCCTTCGTGGTGCTTGCCGTCTACGGATTCTGGCTGATCACGAGCCTGACCCGGGACGTGAACCGCCTGGTGATCGAGATGTCCGCAATGACCCGTACGATCGACCGCGAGATGGTGGTGATGGCCACGAAGATGGGCGACATCGACGAACGCATGCTGACGATCAGCGACAACATGGTGATGATGAATCGCAACATCGGTTCAATGACCCGGGACCTTACCAGCATGAACACGAATATCCGCAGCATGGCCAACGACACCACCACGATGGCGGGGTCGACGCTGAATATGCAGCGTGATATGTGGAGTCTGAACCGCAACGTGTCCGGGCCGCTGGGTATGATGAACATGTTCAATCCGCTCGGCGGCAATCAGGGACCATTCCCGGGGTCGCCCGGCCCCTATTTCCCGGCACACTCGAACAGCCGCTGACACGGCACTGATTCACCACGGCCTCAGGGTGGTCCTGATGTTCAATCGTCCCGGCAATCGCGTAAACCAGCAGCTGGCGCTCCTCAGCGATCGGCTTTCCGAGGAGAACCCGGCACTCGAGGGGATCGTGGATCCGTTCCGGATGCTGGACCGGATTGGCTATGGCGCCGGTCTCCTCGACCCCGAAGAGGATTCCTACGCCTTCACCATTTCCTGGTGGCCGATGATCGCCGTGCTGGGCACGTTTTCAGCCGGAAAGTCCACCTTCATCAACGATTACATCGGCAAGGAAGTGCAACGCAGCGGGAGCCAGGCCGTGGATGACCGGTTCACGGTCATCAGCTACGGTTCCAGCGAAAAGGTGAAGGAACTGCCGGGGCTGGCGCTCGACGGTGATCCGCGCTTCCCCTTCTACCGGGTCAGTCACGAGATCGAGCGTCTCAGCGACGGCGGCGGCCGCACGGTGGATCACTTCCTCGCGATGAAGACCGTGAGGGCGGACCGGCTGCGGGGACGCATCCTGATCGATTCCCCCGGATTCGACGCCGACGAGCAGCGCGCGACCATCCTGCAGCTGACCGACCACATCATCGATCTGTCGGATCTGGTGCTGGTGTTCTTCGATGCCCGGCACCCGGAGCCGGGCGCAATGCGCGATACCCTCGAACACCTGGTCAATCGGGTCGCGGCGCGCAACGACTTCACCAAGCTGGTCTTCGTGCTGAACATGATCGACACCACCTGGCGTGAGGACAACCTCGAGGAGGTGGTCTCGGCCTGGCAGCGTGCGGTGGTGCGGCAGGGCAATGCCACCGGCCGGTTCTACTGCCTGTACAACAAGGGTGCGGCGGTGGAGATCGGCGACGACAAGGTGCGCACCCGGTACGAGCACAAGGCATCGCGCGATCGCGAGGAGATTCACGCCAAGATCGCGGAGATCAGTTCCTCCCGTTCCTATCGCATCGTGGGTGCGATGCAGGCGATCGCGGAGTCCATCGAGATGGATGTCCGGCCGGCGCTGCAGAGCGCCATGGCGCGCTGGCGCCGCAATGTCGTGCGCGCCGACGTGGTGTTGATGGCCATCGTGCTCGCGCTGGTGGTGTGGGGGGCTCAGGCGCTGACCGGAGGCTTCGCGCCGTGGTTCGACGGCACCATGCTGGAGACGGTGGGGGACCGTCCGGTCATCTCGGTGCTGGCGGTGGTGCTGCTGCTGGTCGTGCTGGCGGGAATTCACTTCATCAACCGCGGTTGGGTTGCACGGCGGGTGGCCCGTTCCCTGCCGGAAGAGTCCTCGTCCGGAAACTGGCGAGCGGCCTTCCGCAAGAATACCGTGTTCTGGCGTTCGATCTTCCGCAGGTCGCCCGTGGGGCTTGGCCGCCGCTCGTTGCGTCAGCTGCACGACCTGCGCGATCAGGTGGAGGGCTTCGTGCAGCGTCTGAACAATCAGTTCATGGACGAGGAGGCGCCCGTCGCCGGCATGACCGCGAGCGGGGCCAGGGGCAGCGTGGGCGAGGCAGAACAACCGGCGCGAGAAGAGGCCGGGGACGCGGTCGGCCCGGAGGAACAACGGAGCCAGGGATGACATGTCACCGGCGCCAGGTTGACTGTCGCCTGCGGTTCCGGGTGAAATTCAAGACTTGAAGAAACCCATGCGAGCGCATGGGAGAGAGGTGGAATGACAATTCTGGCATGGATCATGTTTATTCTGGCGATGGTACTGGTGCCCATTTCAGTATGGGCAAGCCTGGCTGCGCTGGGTGTCTGTGCGGGCTGTGCCCTGGTACGGGACTGGCAGCGGGATCGGCAGCTCGATTCGCCGTCCAAAAGGAATGTCTAGGGTATTTCACGGATTGCCGGAATCCAGCCGGCTGTGTACAAGTTCTTCATGGATCGCCCGCGAGAGCGCGCTCCATGCCATCAATCGACCGAGTTGGGGATAGTAACTATGAGTGACACCAAGAAACTGGCAATCATTGCGACCAAGGGCAGTCTCGACTGGGGCTATCCTCCGTTCATTCTGGCCTCTACGGCGGCGGCGCTTGGCTACGACGTGGAGGTCTTCTTCACGTTCTACGGCCTGCAGTTGCTGAAGAAGAACATGGACCTCCAGGTCAGTTCCCTCGGCAACCCGGGCATGCCGATGCCGATGCCGGTGCCCGTGCTGCTGCAGACGCTGCCGGGCATGCAGAAGATGATGACGGTAATGATGAAGCAGAAGATGAAGGCGAAGGGCGTTGCCAGCCTGGAAGACCTGCGCGATCTCTGCCTGGAGGCGGACGTGCGCATGATCGCCTGCCAGATGACCGTCGATCTCTTCGAGATGGATACCAGCGATTTCATCGACGGCGTGGAGTATGCAGGTGCCGCGGCCTTCTTCGAGTTCGCCGGCGAGTCGGACATCTGCCTGTTCATGTAAACGGCCGAGTCTCGGTGATGCCCCGCCCGGCCAGCGCCGCGCGGGGCGTTTTTGCGGGGTGTTTCTGTAGGAGCGGCTTCCAGCCGCGATCCTCGTCCAAACCATCGCGGCCGGAGGCCGCTCCCACAGGGGGTTATCCGAAGTCCCTGGAGCGCACGGCCAGCTCGCCCAGCCAGGCGCTGCGGTCCTGCAGCCGCTGCGCGATCAGGTGGGTCACTCCCTCCTCCTGCTGCAGTTCCCCGGTCACCTCCAGCAGGCTTGCGTGGATCACTGCCGGCCGGGCCTTCGCCACCAGCGCCGGCCAGACGATCACGTTCAGCGTGCCCGATTCGTCCTCCAGGGTCAGGAACACGGTGCCGCTGGCCGAGCCCGGCCGCTGCCGGGTGATCACCAGCCCGGTATAGCGGACGCGCCGGCGCGCACCGCCCGCGATCAGGGTCTCGGCGGTGGGGAGGGCGGCGAGGCCCGGGTGGCTGCGCAGCAGGGCCAGCGGGTGCGGCCCCAGCGTGAGCCCCGTTGCCGCGTAGTCCTGTATCAGGTCGGCCGCGGTGGTCGGGGTGGGCAGCAGCGGCAGCGCCGTCTCCCCGCGTTCCCCGGGCAGGGGAAACAGTGGCAGTGACGGCTCCACCGCCTGCGTGGCCCAGCGGGCCCGGTGGCGGTGCCCGGCGAGCCGCGCCAGCGCCCCGGCGCGCGCCAGTCGCTCGGCCTGGCCGCGGTCCAGGCCTGCACGCGCCACGAGATCGGCGACGTCGTGGAACGCCGCCTCGGCCCGTGCCGCGACAATCCGGTCGGCACTGCCCGCGTGCAGACCCTGCACCATGGACAGGCCCAGCCGCAGCGCCAGGGCTTCCGGACCCGCGTGCGCTGCGGCCCCCGGGGCCGGCGCGGGCGTGATGCGGGCGCCCGGGCCGTTGCTGCGTCCCCCTCGAGGCCCCGCGGCGCCAGCCGGTTCGAGCGTGCAGTCCGCCGCGCTCGTGGTCACGTCCACCGGCCGCACCTCGACCCCGTGGCGGCGCGCGTCGGCGATGATCTGCGCCGGTGCGTAGAATCCCATCGGCTGGCTGTTCAGGAGCGCACAGGCAAAGATCGCCGGTTCCCGGCACTTGAACCACGCCGACACGTAGCTGATCAGCGCGAAGCTCGCGGAGTGCGACTCGGGGAAACCGTACTCCCCGAAGCCCAGGATCTGCTGGTAGACCTGTTCTGCGAAGGCCTCTGGGTAACCGCGGCTGCGCATGCCGTGCAGCAGCCGTTCGCGGTATTGCGCGAGATTGCCGGTGCGGCGCCAGGCGCCGATTGCGCGGCGCAGGCCGTCCGCCTCGCCGGCGCTGAATCCGGCGGCAACCATGGCCAGTTCGATCACCTGCTCCTGGAAGATGGGTACCCCCAGTGTGCGCTCCAGCACCTGCCGCACCTCCGGGCCCGGGTAGGTCACCGGCTCGTGTCCCTGCCGTCGGCGCAGGTAGGGGTGCACCATCTGGCCCTGAATCGGTCCGGGCCGGACGATGGCGATCTCGATCACCAGGTCGTAGAAGGTCGCGGGCTTCAGGCGCGGCAGCATGCTCATCTGCGCGCGGGATTCGATCTGGAACACGCCGACCGTATCCCCCCGCTGCAGCATCGCATAGACCGCCGGGTCCTCGGCCGGCACGTCGGCCAGGCCCCAGTTCCGCCCGCGCTGCCGGCCCAGCAGTTCCAGGCAGCGGCGCAGGCAGGAGAGCATTCCCAGCGCGAGGATGTCGATCTTCAGCAGGCCCAGCGCGTCGAGGTCGTCCTTGTCCCACTGGATCACGGTGCGCTCCGCCATGGCCGCGTTCTCGATCGGCACGAGTTCGTCCAGCCGCCCGGCGGCGATCACGAAGCCACCGGTATGCTGCGACAGGTGCCGGGGAAAGCCGCGCAGCATCTGCGCCAGCACCTGCCACTGCCGGGCCAGTGGCCCGTCCGGGTCCAGCCCCACCTCCTGCAGGCGCTCGCGCGGGATGCCCTCGTCCCACCAGGCCATGTTCGCGGTCAGGGCGTCGATGCGGGCGCGGCTCACGCCCAGTGCCCGGCCCACGTCGCGCAGTGCGCTGCGGCGCCGGTAGCGGATCACGGTGGCGGTCAGCGCGGTGCGTTCGCGCCCGTAGCGCCGGTAGATGTACTGGATCACCTCCTCGCGCCGCTCGTGTTCGAAGTCGACGTCGATGTCCGGCGGCTCGTTGCGCTCGCGCGAGATGAAGCGCTCGAACAGCATGCTGGAGCGCGCCGGGTCCACCGCGGTGATGCCGAGTGCGTAGCAGACCGCCGAGTTCGCGGCCGAGCCCCGGCCCTGGCACAGGATGCCCCGTCCGCGGGCGAAGCGGACGATGTCGTGGACGGTCAGGAAGTAGGGCTCGTAGTTGAGGTCGGCGATGATCGCGAGTTCGTGTTCGATCTGCGCGCGGACCTTTTCCGGCGTCCCTTCCGGCCAGCGGGCGCGACAGCCCTGTTCGACCAGCCGGCGCAGCCAGGGCCCCGGCCGCTCGCCGGCCGGGATCGCATCGACGGGGTATTCGTAGCGGACCTCGTCCATCCGGAAGCGGCAGTGTCCGGCCACCTGCAGGGTCTCGGCCAGCCAGGCGGCAGGGTACAGCCGGGCGAGTTCCCCGCGGGGGCGCAGGCAGTGCTCCCCGTTCGGGAACAGCGCCGGTGCGGCCTCCGCCACCGGCCGTTTCAGCCGCAGCGCGGTCAGTACGTCCTGCAACGCGCGCCGGCCACGTACGTGCATCAGTACGTCCCCGCAGGCGACGACCGGGATTCCGGTGGCCATACTCAGTGCCGCAGCCCGCTCCCGCAGCGCCGTGTCGTCGGGGCTGCGCTCGAGCGTAACCGCAAGGTGCAGGCGCTCCACCGGGGCCACCCTTTGCAGCCATTGCGCCCAATCCCCAACCCCCAACGCATGAAGCGGCTCCGCCACCCCCGATGCCTGCGTCCCGGTTTCGGCCTCGATATGCCACAGCACCTCGCAGTCGGGCAGGCCGGCCCACTCCGGGCGCAGCAGGTCGTCCCGTCCGAGGCGGTACTGCCCCTTGCGTTCGGCACGGCGGGCCCGGGTGATCAGCCGACACAGGGTGCGATAGCCCTTCAGGGAACGTGCCAGCAGGGTCAGGCGCGGTCCGTCATGCAGGCGCAGGACCGTGCCGACGATCAGGTGCAGACCGGTGGCTTCGGCTGCCTCGTGCGCACGGACGATGCCCGCGAGCGAACACTCGTCGGTGAGTGCGAGCGCGTGGTAGCCCAGTGCCGCCGCCTGCTGCACCAGTTCCTCCGGGTGCGAGGCGCCGCGCAGGAAGCTGAAGTTGCTGCAGCAGGCCAGTTCGGCATAGCCGGGAGGGGTGTCGTCCGTTGGCTGCATATACTGTTCATGTAAACAGTATATGGCCGTTACCGCAACCTCACCGGCAGCCGGGCGTGCCTGGCCAGCGGCAGGCGGTTCCCGATGGCCGGCATGTCAGCCGTCGCCCCGGCGCCAGTCCGCGTCGAGCGGATGGATGCCGGGGTCGAACTGCCACGCATCCGCGCCGGGTGCGCGGCTGGTCAGGTCACGCAGCCGTTCCAGGAAGCGCTCCCTCGGAATCTCGCGGGCCCCCATCGCCAGCATGTGCGGCGTCGGAGTCTGGCTGTCGATCAGCGGCCACTCCCAGGCCACGAGATGGCGGCACAGCCAGGCGAGGCCCACCTTCGAGGCGTCCCTGACCCGGGAGAACATGGACTCGCCGCAGAACAGCCGTCCCACCGCCACGCCATACAGGCCACCGACCAGCTCACCGTGCTGCCAGACCTCCAGGGAGTGGGCGTGTCCGGCCTGGTGCAGTCTCAGGTACGCGTGGCGCATCTCCACCGTGATCCAGGTCCCCGAAGCCCCTGGCCGCGGTGCCGCACAGGCCCTCACCACCGCCTCGAAATCCCGGTCGAAGCTGACCTCGAATCCGCCGTTGCGGATGGATTTTCTGAGACTGCGCGAGATGCGCAGCGCCGCCGGGTCCAGTACGGTGCGCGGGTCGGGGCTCCACCAGAGGATGGGCTGTCCCGGTTCGTACCAGGGGAAGATGCCCTGCCGGTAGGCGCGTAGCAGGCGCGCGAGCGACAGGTCGCCGCCCGCGGCAAGGAGGCCATTGGGTTCCAGCCACGCCTGCGAGGGTGACGGGAAGGGCTCTCCCACCAGCCCGGCGTGCAGCCAGGTGATCATTGGGCGCGTGGGGCCGCTCATTGCCGGTCGGGCGGTACGGGAACGGGTTCGCGCGGGCGGGACGTGGGGATCATCGCCGCTTCCCTCAGCCTTCCTGACGGTAGGGCGAGTGCTGCATCAGCTGCTGACACTGGGCCTGCATCATCTGGCTCTCGCGCAGGCAGAAGTCCTTTACCGATGCCCCGAAGCCCGGGGTCAGCACGGCGTGGGCCGAGGCGGTGGGCACGGGCAGGAATCCGCGCGGGATCTTGTGCTCACCCTGGGCGCCTGGCTCGAAGCGCGCCAGCCGCTCGTCGATGCAGTACTCGATGCCCTGATAGTAGCAGGTCTCGAAATGCAGGTCGGGCAACTCCAGGCTGGAGCCCCAGAAGCGCCCATAGAGGGTGTCATGGCTCCGGTAGCACAGGGCCGCGGCGATGGTCGCCGATTCCCGGCATGCCTCGAACAGCACCACCTGGGGTCCCAGCGCGGCGGCGGTTCCGGCAAAGAAGCCCTCGGAGAGCGTCGGTATCCCCATGTGCCGCTCGAAGGTGTCCTGGTAGAAGCGGTGAAACCGGGCCCAGTCCTCCGCGCTGGCGGTGGCACCGGTCAGGACGCGGAACTCGATGCCCTGTTCCCGGACCCGGCGCCGCTCCCGCTTCACGTTCTTGCGTTTCTTGGAGCTCAGGGCCGCGAGGAAGGCGTCGAAGTCCGTGTAGCCGCGGTTGTGCCAGTGGTACTGGCAGCCCATCCGCCGCACCAGACCCGATTCGGCGGCCAGCGCCGCTTCCGGTTCCGGGGGGAACAGCACGTGCACCCCGGAAGCGCCGAGCTCCTGTCCCCGGGCGACCGCCGCGTCGAGCAGCCGGCGCTGCAGCGCCGCCGGGTCGTCGGCGTCGGGATGGATCAGCAGGCGCGGACCGGTGGCCGGGGTATACGGCACGCTGATCACCAGCTTGGGATAGTAGGGCTGGCCCTGACGCTCCCAGGCCGCCTGCCAGGCCCAGTCGAAGACGAATTCGCCGTAGTTGTTCGTCTTCGCGTAGCAGGGCGCCGCCGCAACCAGCCGGTCGTCGCGGAACAGCAGCACGTGCTGCGGGAACCAGCCGTAGCGCCTGCCCAGACAGCCGTAGCGCTCCAGCCCCTCCAGGAAGGCGTGCCGGAGGAAGGGCTCGCGCCCGGCCGTCAGCGCATCCCAGGATCCGGGCTCGACCGCGTCGAGACCATCGCGGATCTCGACCCGAAGGCTCGGTTGTTCCGGCGTGCCGATCACGTGGTGGTCCGGGCTTCCGGCGCCGCGGCCGGCCGGAAGGCGCGTCTCCGCCCCTTCAGGGATGCTCCTCCAGGAACCGCTCCGCGTCCAGTGCGGCCATGCAGCCGGTTCCGGCCGAGGTCACGGCCTGGCGGTAGATCTGGTCCATCACGTCGCCACAGGCGAAGACGCCGGGCAGACTGGTCGCCGTCGCATTGCCCTGGAGCCCGCTCTGGACCCGGATGTAGCCGCCCTCCATGTCCAGCTGGCCCTCGAAGATGCCGGTGTTGGGTTTGTGGCCGATCGCAATGAAGACCCCGGTGAGCGCCAGGTCCTTCGTGTCGCCGGTCTCCACGTGCCGCAGCCGGACACCGGTGACGCCGGTCTGGTCGCCGAGCACCTCGTCGAGCACGTGCTTCCACTCGATGCGGATCTTTCCGGCCTCCTCCTTCTCGAACAGGTGGCTCTGCAGGATCTTCTCCGCGCGCAGGGCGTCGCGCCGGTGGACCAGGGTCACGCGCTCGGCGATGTTGGACAGGTACAGTGCCTCCTCGACCGCGGTGTTGCCGCCGCCGATCACCGCGACCTCCTGACCACGGTAGAAGAAGCCGTCACAGGTCGCGCAGGCGGAGACACCCTTGCCCTTGAAGGCCTCCTCGGACTCCAGCCCGAGGTACATCGCGGTCGCCCCCGTCGCGATGATCAGCGCATCGGCGGTGTAGGAACCGCTGTCCCCGATCAGCCGGAACGGCCGCGAGCCGAGTTCCGCGGTGTGGACATGATCGAAGATCACCTCCGTGGCAAAGCGCTCCGCGTGCTTCTGCATGCGCTGCATCAGGTCCGGTCCCTGCAGACCCTCGATGTCTCCCGGCCAGTTGTCGACGTCGGTGGTCGTCATCAGCTGTCCGCCCTGCTCCAGACCCGTGATCACCACCGGGTTCAGGTTGGCCCGGGCGGCATAGATCGCCGCCGTCCAGCCGGCTGGACCCGAGCCCAGGATCAGCAGACGGCAGTGCTTGGTGTCGGTCATCAACAGTTCTCCGTGCAGGTTTCGTAAGGTCGGGGGAAACGGGGAAGCGCTCGAGGAACGGGACGCTCGTTAGGGCCCGACACCGCGTGCGGCGGCCATGGGCGTGATTATTCGCATTGGCCGCCACAGTGTCCAACGGCCACAGGCCGCCGATGGCCACTGCCCGCTTTGCGGCGCCATTTTAACAACGTAGAATCGGGACTTCGAATGCTCCCTGAGCCCACCACCCGGCACCCGATCCCGTGCGGGGCATGGCGGCGCCCGGGCGCCCGGCACGCCGGTCGGATGCGCAGGGCAACCCGCGCAAGCCGGCAGCACCCGTCCCATGCGACGCAGCTCCCCACCCACTTCCGACGGATGTCCAGATGGCGCAAACCAAGGTACAGCCCCGGGCTGATGCAAGCCTGAGCCTGCAGTTGCTGCGCGGCCTGCGCGAGGGCGCGCTGCTGGTGTTCGGCATGCTGGCGCTGTACCTGCTGGTCGCACTGTTCACCTACCACCCCGGGGATCCGGGCTGGTCCTACACCGGGGACGGCGCCGGGGTGCGCAATCTCGGTGGCGCGGCCGGGGCCTGGTTCGCGGATGTCGCCTTCCATCTGCTGGGCTATCTCGCCTACCTGATTCCGCTGGTGTTCATCGGCGTGGGCTGGTGGCTGTTCCGTCATCGCCGGGAGGCGCGCATCGCGGGTTCGCTGGAACTGGGCCTTCGCGGACTGGCGCTGCTGGTGGCGCTGCTCTCCGGCTCCGCACTTGCGGCGCTGCACTGGTTGCCCGGCAATCTTCCGGTGAACGCGGGCGGGATACTGGGCGAGCTCGTCGCCAGGGTCACCACGTCCGGGCTCGGCCTGGTCGGCGCGACGCTGCTGCTGCTGGCCCTGTTCCTGACGGGTTTCACGGTATTCACCGGGCTGTCCTGGTTTTCCCTGATGGATCGTCTTGGCAAGGGGGTGCTCGACGGGATCGAATACCTCCGCACGCGCATCGATACCCTGCGCGATCAGCGTATCGGGGCGGCCGAGAAGGCGCAGCGGGAGGTGCGCGTGGAGCGCGAGCGGGCGCGGGTCGCGCATCGGCCCCCGTCGCGCGTGGAGCCGCGCGTCGATCCGCCACCCCCCAGCCCCCGGGTGATGAAGGAGAAGCAGGTGCCCCTGTTTGCGGGCGACACCAGCGACCCCCATCCGCCGCTGGGCCTGCTCGACGAACCGCCCGCGGCGGTCAGCGGCTACTCGGAGGAGTCGCTGCAGGCGATGTCCCGGCTGGTGGAGCTGAAGCTGCGCGACTTCGGGGTCGACGTGGAGGTGGTCGCGGTGCAGCCGGGCCCTGTGATCACGCGCTTCGAGCTGCACCCCGCGCCGGGCGTGAAGGTGGCCCGGATCTCCGCGCTGGCGAAGGATCTCGCGCGTTCCCTGTCGGTGATCGCGGTCCGGATCGTGGAGGTGATCCCGGGCCGATCCACCGTGGGGCTGGAGATCCCGAACGAGGAGCGCGAACTCGTCTCGCTGTCGGAGATCCTGCGTTCGAACCTGTTCGAGAACGCCAGATCGCCGCTGACCCTCGCGCTCGGCAAGGACATCGGCGGTGCGCCGGTGATCGCGGACCTCGGACGCATGCCGCACCTGCTGGTCGCGGGCACTACGGGTTCCGGGAAGTCGGTGGGCGTGAACGCCATGCTGCTGTCGATGCTGTACAAGTCGACCGCCGAGGAAATCCGGCTGATCCTGATCGACCCGAAGATGCTGGAGCTGTCGGTCTACGAGGGCATTCCGCATCTACTGGCTCCGGTGGTCACCGACATGAAGGACGCGGCGAACGCGCTGCGCTGGGCGGTCGCCGAGATGGAGCGCCGGTACAAGCTGATGTCGCTGCTCGGCGTGCGCAACATCGCCGGCTACAACAAGAAGGTCCGCGAGGCCGAGGCCGCGGGGGTGCCGCTGCAGGACCCGACCTTCAATCCGGACGAGCAGGTGGCCGAGGTGGAGCCGCCGGTGCTGGAGCGGATGCCGTTCATCGTGATCGTGGTCGACGAGTTCGCGGACATGATCATGGTGGTCGGCAAGAAGGTGGAGGAGCTGATCGCGCGGCTCGCGCAGAAGGCGCGGGCGGCCGGCATTCACCTGATCCTGGCGACCCAGCGGCCGTCGGTGGACGTGATCACCGGCCTGATCAAGGCCAATATTCCGACCCGCATCGCCTTTCAGGTCTCCTCGCGCGTGGATTCGCGCACCATCCTCGACCAGATGGGGGCCGAGCACCTGCTCGGACACGGAGACATGCTGTACCTGGCACCGGGCAAGGCGTTGCCGGAGCGGGTCCATGGCGCCTTCGTCGCGGATCACGAGGTGCACCAGGTGGTCGAGTACCTGAAGGCCACCGGTGAACCCGACTACGACCCCGGCATTCTGGACGAACCCGAGGCCGGTGCAGCGGCGATCCCCGGGCTGGAAGCGTCCGCGCCAGAGGCGGAGAGTGACCCGCTGTACGACCAGGCGGTGCAGATCGTGATCGAGTCGCGAAAGGCGTCGATCTCCTACGTGCAGCGGCGCCTGAAGATCGGGTACAACCGCGCGGCCCGGATGGTGGAGGACATGGAGGCGGCGGGGGTGGTCAGCCCGGTGCAGTCCAACGGCAACCGGGAGGTCCTGGCGCCCGGGGGCAAGGAGTGAGGTGGTGCGCGACGATTCAGCCGCCGTTTACGGTCGTGGTGCCAGCATGGGCCGGCAATCCTTTTCCCCGACGGTGATGCCGATGACACGCAAACCCTTCCCGTTCATCGCCTACGCGGTGCTGCTCGCGGCACTCGCGTTCGTCCCGACGTCGGTCGCTGCCGACGCGCGCGCGGCGCTGGACCGCTTCCTGCAGGGGCTCGAGACCTATTCCGCGGAATTCACGCAGACCCTGACCGACGAGACCGGCTTCCTGCTGCAGGAGGCCGGGGGACGCTTCTCGATCGGGCTCCCCGACCAACTGCGATGGGAACTCGACGCCCCCTTCGAGCAGCAGATCGTCGCGGACGGGGAATACCTGTGGATCCACGACCCGGAACTCCGCCAGGCCACGGTGCGCCCGATCGATACGGCTCTCGAGGCGACGCCTCTTGCGCTGCTGACCCAGCCCCACCGTCTCGATGAGCACTTCGCGGTCGACGAAGAGGAGGTCGCGGAGGGCTGGCGGCTGGTGCTGCTGCCGCGTGCCACTGATGCCGACTTCACGCGTCTGGAAGTGGACCTCGGTCCGGATGATGATCTGCTCGGCCTCGCCTTCATGGATGTCTTTGGCCAGCGCACCGAGATCCGCCTGCAGGACACGCAGCGCAATCCCGTGCTGGCGTCGGGCGAGTTTCAGTTCACGCCACCGCCAGGCACCGACGTCTACCGGCCGTGACCCGGGATCCCGGCAGCCGTGATCTGTTCGGTGACGCGCCCGTTCCCGGGCCACCGCGGGTAGCGGAGCCGGAGAATTCCGCGCACGGGTCCCGCGCCTCCGTGCCGCTGGCGGAGCGCATGCGACCGCGCCGGCTCGACGACGTGCTGGGTCAGGTGCACCTGCTGGGGCCGGAGGCGGCTCTGCGCCGGGCCATCGAGGCGGGCAAGATCCCGTCGATGATCCTCTGGGGGCCGCCGGGCTCCGGCAAGACCACCATCGCACGCGTGGTCGCGGACAGCGGCGCGCTGGCCTTTGCAACCCTCTCGGCGGTGCTGGCCGGGGTGAAGGAGGTGCGCGCCGTGGTCGAGCAGGCGCGGGCGCGGCGGGCGGCGAACGCGCAGGGAACCCTGTTGTTCATCGACGAGATCCACCGCTTCAACAAGGCCCAGCAGGATGCCCTGCTGCCGCACATCGAGGATGGCACCCTCCGGTTCATCGGGGCGACCACCGAAAACCCGTCCTTCGCGCTGAACAACGCGCTGCTGTCCCGGCTTCGGGTCTATCGTCTGCAGCCGGTCCCGGTCGACGCGATCGCCCGACTCCTCCGCCAGGCCCTCTCCGATTCCGAGCACGGCCTCGGAGAGATCGCGCTGCGCCTCGAGGACGAGTGGATCGAGCGCCTCGCGAACGCGGCCGACGGCGATGCGCGCCGGGCCCTGAACTGGCTGGAGACGGCGGCGGACCTCGCCGTGAGCGGAGAGATCACCCCGGATGCGCTGCGCGCCGTCATGGGATCGCAGTCCCTGCAGTTCGATCGCCAGGGTGATGCCTTTTACGACCAGATCTCGGCACTGCACAAGTCGGTGCGCGGGTCGGATCCGGACGCCGCGGCCTACTGGCTGGTGCGCATGCTCGATGCCGGGTGTGACCCCGGCTACCTCGGGCGGCGGTTGCTGCGCATGGCATACGAGGACATCGGGCTGGCCGACACGGGTCTGGCGGGCAGGGTGCTCGCGGCCTGGGAAACGGTCGAGCGGCTGGGACGTCCGGAGGGCGATCTGGCACTGGTGCAGGTGGCGATCGAACTGGCGAGTGCGCCCAAGAGCAATTCCGCATATGTCGCTCTCGGGGCGGTACGCGCCGCGATCGCTGACAGCGGCAGCCTTCCGGTTCCCTTGCATCTGCGCAATGCACCGACCGATCTGATGCGCACGGAGGGGTTCGGCGCCGGCTACCGCTACGACCACGACGAGCCGGACGGCTTCGCGCGCGGGCAGACCTACCTTCCCGAGCGGCTGCTCGGCCGCCATTTTTATCAACCCCGGGGTGATGGCACGGAGCAGGCGCTGGCGGAACGTCTCGCGAGGCTGGGGCGGCCCCCGAAGGGCAGGACAGGGGGGCGGGGAGGGGGGTCGTGAAGCCGTGGGTCTGGGTGGCGGTGCTGCTGCCCGTGGCCGTGGCGGTGATCCATCTGATCGCGGAGATTCCGCTCGAGGAGATCGACTTCGTCGCGCTGGAGACGCGGTTCCAGAGCTTCGGTGCCTGGGGCTACCTGCTGTTCGCGGGGGCCTTCGTGATGCTGGCCCTGTTGCCGGTTCCCACGACGTTCTGGGTCCTGCTCGGGGGCAGCCTGTTCGGCCCCTGGGGAGGCACGGTCCTGAGTCTGGCCAGTGCCACCCTTTCGGCGGTGCTGGCCTTTCTGATCGGGCGCCATCTCGCCCGCGACTACGTGTGCAGTCACGCTGGACCCAAGGTGCGCCGGGTGATGCGGGGCGTGGAGGCCGAGGGCTGGCGGTTCGTCGCGATGACGCGCCTGATTCCGGTGTTCCCCTTCGCCCCCACCAACTTCGCGCTCGGCCTTACCGGGATTCGCGTGAGCACCTACGCCTGGACCACCGGGATCGCGCTGATACCGAATCTCGCGGCCTACACCTGGCTCGGTCATGCGACCCGTCAGTCGCTCGCAGGGGCGGAGAACCTGATCGAGCTCCTGCTCGTTGCGCTCGCGCTGATCGCCCTGCTGCTGTTTCTGCCAGGGTTCATCCAGCGCCTGCGCAAACATGAGCGCGCGGAGTAGGTTCTCCCCGCGCCAGACCGAAGCGGCGGTCGATCACTGGCCGCCAACGGTACCCGCGCCTGCCACGGCCGCGGCCCTTCTGCGCTCGTAGTCGAGCGCGGCGCCGGCGACCGTACCGCCAGACCCGGTCTCCAGCCACCGGCGGATCCGCCCGGCGTCGCCCAGTGGCGTCCGGGTGCCGAAGGAATCCAGCAACACCATCGCCATCGGTTCGCCGCCGACGTCTGCCACCATCACCAGGCAACGTCCGGCCTCGTTGATATACCCGGTCTTGCTCAGTCCCACGTCCCAGCGCGAGGAGTGTATCAGCGGGTTGGTATTGCCGAAGTCCAGACTGTAGCGCGGGCTGCGGAAGTGCACGCGTCGGCTGGAATCCGTGGACATCTCCCGGATCTCCGGGTAGGCGTGTGCGGCGCGGACCATCTTCAGGAGGTCCTTCGCAGTGGCCCGATTTTCCGGCCACAGGCCGGAGGGATCCACGAAACGGCTCTGGTGCATGCCCAGTTCCCGCGCCTTGCGGTTCATCGCCTCGATGAAGGCCTCCCGGCCGCCAGGGTGATGGCGCGCGAGCACGTAGGCCGCGAGGTTCTCGGAGGACATCAGCGTGATCCCGAGCAGGTCGCCGCGCTGTGCCTCCGAGCCTGGCCGGAGCCGGGAGAAGCTGTTCTTCGGCGGATCGTCCTGCCGTTCCAGGATCGGAAGCCACTCGTCCAGCGGCTGGCCCGAGTCCAGCACCACCATCGCGGTCATCAGCTTGGTGATCGAGGCGATGGATACCGGCCGGTCGGCGAACTTGCCGTACAACGTGCCGCCACTGTCGAGCGGTGCCACCGCTGCGTGCACCGACGCCAGCTGGAGTTGCGCCGGATCCGGGAGCGGCGGGGAACCGCTGCCGGTCGCATGGCCGGCTGACAGGCCAAACGGGAGCGAGAGCGCGAGCAGGAGGTTCCGGAATGTCTTCTTCATCTTGGGAGGTCTGTGTCGGGATCGGTGCTGCGGAAGGGTCTCTCCGGGCGCTGCAAGGATAACCAAACAGACGTCCCGGGGACATTCCATGCCGGGAGTCGTCAAGCGCCGGCAGGGTGCGTCCGGGATCGAATCGTGAGACATTGCGCGGATCGAAAGGGAATGCGCCCGTTCATGAACGATACCCCGAAGAAGCCGGGACGACTCCTGGTCCCGCGGGCCCCGGCCACCGCGATGTTCGTCTGGGGCCTAGTGGCGCTCATTGGCCTGCTGGCCCTGATCATCGCCTGGCAGTTCGTGGAGCCCGCGCCGCCGAAACAGGTGCGCCTGGCGACCGGGAGTCCGGGCGGGGCCTACGAACTGACCGGGGACCTCTACGCGCGCTGGTTCGCCCAGAAGGACGTCCGCCTCGAGACCGTTGCCACGGCCGGTTCCGTCGAGAACTGGAACCTGCTCCTTTCCGGCGCGGTGGATGCGGCGCTTGTGCAGGGCGGCACCGCGCCGGCTGGCGCGGCGAATGAACTGGAGGCGGTCGTCAGCATCGCCTTCGAGCCGCTGTTCCTCTTCCATCGCCAGTCGCCGGCTCAGCGCGAGGAACGGGCCTCGACCCTCTCGGGCCGCCTCGAACGGCTGGCCGAAGGCCGGATCGCGATCGGCGCCGAGCGCAGCGGGACGCAGCACCTGATGCGGGCACTGCTGTCGGAGATGGGATTCGATGACATCCTCGAAGAGATCGGGACGGATCTCGTCAGGATCGGGGGCAGAGAGGCCGCCGATGCACTGGAGACCGGCGCCGTCGACGCCGCCGCCTTCGTGATGGCGCCGCAGGCCCCGCTGGTGCAACGGCTGCTGGGCGCAGACGCGGTGGGCGTGGTGGACCTGACACAGGCCGCCGGTCTGGCGCAGCGCCTGCCCTACCTGTCCGCGGTCACCCTGTTCCAGGGTGTGGTGGATCCGCGTCGCAATCTGCCGCCCCGGGACGTGCGCATGGTCGCGGCAGCGACATACCTCGTGGTGCGCAAGGACACGCATCGCAGCGTCCTTCAGCTCCTGATCGAGGCGGCGCAGCGCAGCCCGACCCCCCATCTGGTGGGATCGGCCAGCGAGTTTCCGTCCCTCGAATACACGGACATCCCCCTGGCGGAGGACGCGCGCTACTTCTTCGAGCGTGGCCCGAACCTCCTGCATCGCCACCTGCCGTTCTGGGCAGCCTCGTTGATCGACCGCACGGCGATCCTGATCATCCCGCTGCTGACCGTGATCATTCCGCTGTTCCGCATTGCGCCGGCGGCGTTGCAGTGGAGCATGCGCCGGCGCATCTTCCGCTGGTATCGCCAGGTGCGGCTGATCGATGAGGAGCTGTCGCGCGGTGGCTTGCCGCGCTCCCGGCTGGAGAGCGACCTGGCCCTGCTGCAACGTCTCGACCGGGACGTGTCGGCCACCGAGGTGCCGCTGTCCTATATGGAGGAGTTCTACAACCTGCGGCTGCACATCGCCTACATGCGCCAGCGCGTGCGCGATCTGCTGGCGGAGGACCGACGCGACACCGAGACCACTGCCTAGTCGGCCATGGCGACCGGGGAAGATGGGGGAGAATGGCATGAACCGAAGTGATGCGATTTCCTGGCGCGATCTGCGCGGCCTGGTGCTCTGGCTTGCCCTGGTGCTCGTGGTGGCCATCATCGGCGGCCTGGTCACGCGGAGCTCGGTGACCGACTGGTATCCGCAGTTGGTGCAACCGGATTTCGCGCCGCCGAACGCCGTCTTCGGCCCGGTCTGGACGCTGCTCTACGTGTTGATGGCCTACGCCGCCTGGCGTATCTGGCGCGTGCACGGATTCCGGGGCGCACCCTGGGCGCTCGGCCTGTTCCTGGTACAGCTCGGCCTCAATCTGCTGTGGTCCATCCTGTTCTTCGGCCTCCAGCAGATCGGTCTCGCGCTGTTCGAGATCGTGGTGCTCTGGTTTGCGATCCTCGCAACGCTGGTGCTGTTCTGGCGCCTCGACCGGATCGCAGGCGCGCTGCTGTTGCCCTACCTGGCCTGGGTCGGCTTCGCCGCGTTTCTGAACCACGCATTCTGGGTATTGAACTGACGTGTGCTTCAGCGCTGTGGTTGGGCCCCGGAACGGAGGGGCGGAGTCCGGGCACGCTCAAGCCATCCATGGGCGCTCGACGGCGGCCATCCATGACCGCCGACGGCCCGGACTCCGCCCCTCCGCTCCGGGGCCGGCACAGCGCCCCGGAGCCGCCGACGGCCGGATTCTGCCCGCGCGGTCCGGCGCGCCCCCAGCGCTGGAGCGCAGAAGTTGAACGCCTCGCCGCTCGGGCTCGCCGCGTATGCGCGGATCACCGCGAACTACTGGGCGTTCACGATTACCGACGGTGCGATCCGGATGCTGGTGGTGCTGTACTTCCACCAGCTGGGTTACAGCGCGCTGGAGATCGCGCTGCTGTTCCTGTTCTACGAGTTCTTCGGGATCGTCACCAACCTCACCGGCGGGTGGGTCGCCGCGCGGCTGGGGCTGAATACCACGCTGGTGTCGGGGACCCTGCTGCAGATCGCGGCGCTTCTGCTGCTGACCGTCCCCGATGCCTGGCTGTCGGTGGCCTACGTGATGTTCGCCCAGGCGCTCTCGGGTATCGCGAAGGACCTGAACAAGATGAGCGCGAAGTCGGGCGTGAAGCTCGTGGCCGGCGACGTGGAGGGCCGACTGTTCCGCTGGGTGGCCTGGCTGACCGGGTCCAAGAATGCGTTGAAGGGACTCGGCTTCTTCGTCGGCGCGGCCCTGCTGTACACGGTCGGGTTCCGCGGCGCGCTGGTCGCGCTGGCCGCGTTGCTGGTGCTGAGCCTGAGCCTGGCCGCGCTCGGGCTGCCGCGCGGCCTCGGACGTGTCGCGGGCAAGCCGAAGTTCACCCAGATGTTCGCCAACAGCCCGGCGATCAATGTGCTCTCGGCCGCGCGATTCTTCCTGTTCGGGGCACGCGACGTCTGGTTCGTGGTCGCGCTGCCGGTGTTCCTGACCGCGACCCTGGACTGGAACCACCTGCAGGTGGGCGGCTTCCTGGCCTTGTGGATCATCGGCTACGGGATCGTGCAGGCCGCCGTCCCGACGCTGATCGCCCGCCGTGGCCTGGATCCGACGGGTCTGACCGCGCGGGTCTGGGCGCTGGTGCTGATGCTGATACCTGTGGGGATCGTCATTGGCCTGGAGACCGGGCTCGATCCCGGTCTGGTGCTGATCTTCGGACTCGGACTCTTCGGCGTGGTCTTCGCGGTGAATTCCGCGGTTCATTCCTTCCTGATCCTGGACTATGCCGATTCGGACCGGGTCGCGATGAAGGTCGGGTTCTACTACATGGCCAATGCGGGCGGACGGCTGATCGGCACGGTGCTGTCCGGCTGGATCTTCATGACGCATGGCATCACCGGCTGCCTGCTGGCCTCCACCGCCTTCGTGTTCGCCGCGTGGATGCTGTCCTCCCTGCTGCCGCGCGGGACCGTGCGCCCGTTGGGGCCCGAGGGTACGAGCGACCACTCCCGACGATGAAGATCTTCCTCCCCCGCTGGCGGGGGAGGGTTGGGGGTGGGGGCCGTTACTCCGGGCATCCTGCCCGCCGTCCTTCGGGCCCGCCTGCGGCGGTTCGATATCCGCTCCCCGGCCCTTGATGGGACGACGCATCGCGGCTGGAAGCCGCTCCTGCGACAAGGGGGGCTCGGGGTGGTGGGAGCGGCCTCTGGCCGCGATGGTGTCGAGGCAAGGTGGGAACCGCGGCTGGAAGCGACTCCCGCGTCGGGGAGGGTCTTCCAGGGGCCGGGATCAGAGTTCCCGGACCGCCTCGACGATGCCCTCGTCGTCCGGATTGGGCCGGACCTTGAAGCCGACCCGGCGCATCAGGGCCAGCATGTGGGTGTTGCCCGCCATGATCTCGCCTTCCATCAGGTTGAGCCCGCGCGACTTGGCGACCCGCATCAGGGAGTGCATCAGATGGGTGCCGATGCCGCGGCCCTGCCAATCGTCGGCGACCACGATCGCGAACTCGCAGCTACGCCGGTCCGGGTTCACGGTGTAACGGGCCACCGCGACCTGCGTCTCGAGTCCGGAGTCTGGCTCCACCACCGCGATCAGGGCCATCTCCCGGTCGTAGTCGATCTGGGTGAACCGGACCAGCATCTCCGGGGTCAGCTCGTGCATTGCCTGCATGAATCGGAAGTAGCGCGACTCGTCGGAGAGGCTGCGCACGAATTTCTGCTCGATCTGGGCATCCTCCGGGCGGATCGGACGGATGGTGAGGGTCTGTCCGTCCGGCATCGGCCAGTCCTCGACCAGATGGCTGGGATAGGGGTGGATCGCCATGTGGGCGTAGGGGTCCGCGTCCGCGGATGGCTGGTCGACCACGACCCGGGCATCGACTGCGGCCAGGCCCTCCGCGTCAACGATCAGCGGGTTGATGTCGAGTTCGGCGACCTCGGGCAGCTCGCAGACCATCTCGGAGATGCGCAGCAGCACCTGCTCCAGCGCCACCGCGTCCACGGGTGGCATGTGCCGGAAGCGCTTCAGCATCCGGGCCACGCGGGTCCGGCTGATCAGGCCGCGGATGATGGTCTCGTTCAGCGGCGGCAGCGCGACCGCCCGGTCCTGCAGCACCTCCACCGAGGTCCCGCCGGAACCGAAGCTGATCACCGGCCCGAAGACCGGATCGCGCATCACGCCGACCATCAGCTCCCGACCGTAGTGGCTGCGGTACATCCGTTCCAGGGTCACCCCTTCGAGCCGCGCCTCCGGCCGTGCCTCCGCCGCCTCCTGCATCATCGCCTGGAAGCTCTTGCGCACCGATTCGGCGGTGGTGATGTTCAGCCGCACACCGCCGACGTCCGATTTGTGCGTGATGTCCGGAGAGGCGATCTTCATCGCCAGCGGATAACCCAGTGTGCTCGCGGCCACCAGCGCCTCACTGGCACTGTGCGCCTGCACCGTCTGGGTCACGGGGATGCGGAAGGCCGCCAGCACGGCCTTCGACTCCATGGTGCCCAGCGTATGGCGGCCCTCTCCCAGCGCCGTCTCGATGATCATCCGCGCACCCTCGACGTCCGCGGGGCTGCGGTCGCTCAGGGGTCCCGGAACCTGCAGCAGCAGACGCTGGTTCGACTGGTGGGCGGTCAGGTACGCGAAGGCCTCCACGGAGGCCTCGGGCGTGATGAAGTGGGGCAGCCCCTTCTTGCTGAAGCGATCGCGGCCGCTCTCCACCTGTTTGCCGCCCATCCAGCAGGCCAGTACCGGTTTGCCGTGGACGCTGCCGTGCGCACCGCCGATCACCGCCTCCGCCGAGGCATCGGAGTCGGTCATCGCCTGCGGCGTGAGCATCGCCAGTACGCCGTCCACTCCGGGGTCGGCGAGACAGGCCTCGAGCGCGGCCCGATAGCGGGCCGGATCGGCGTCGCCGAGGATGTCCACGGGATTGCCGTGGGACCAGTGCGGGGGCAGCGCCTCGTCGAGCCGGCTCATGCTCTGCGGTTGCAGTTCCGCGATTCCCAGATCGAGCTCCACCGCACGGTCCGTGGCCATCACCCCTGGACCGCCGGCATTGGTGATGATGGCGATCCGGTTGCCGCGCGCGCGGGCGCCGCTCGAGAGGATGGCCGCTGCCGAGAACATCTGCTGCACGGTCTTTGCACGCACCGCACCGGCGCGTTCGAGGGCGGCATCGAAGACGTCGTCGGCACCCACCATCGCGCCGGTGTGGGACATCGCGGCCCGCGAGCCTTCGGCGTGGCGTCCGGACTTGATCACGATCACCGGCTTCATCCTCGCCGCCGCGCGCAGGCCGCTGATGAAGGCGCGCGCATCGCCAATGCCCTCGACGTAGAGCAGGATGCTGCGCGTCTCCGGGTCCAGCGCCAGGAAATCCAGCAGGTCGCCGAAGTCGACGTCCATCGCGTCGCCCAGCGAGGCGACCAGCGAGAACCCGATGCGCTGATCCTCGGCCCAGTCAAGAATGGCGGAACAGATCGCCCCGGACTGGGAGACGAGTGCGAGACGACCGGGAACCGCACTGTTGCGGCTGAAGGTGGCGTTGATCTTGCGGCTGGGCCGCATCACGCCCAGGCAGTTCGGTCCGATGATGCGCAGCCCGGTCTCCCGGGCGGCCTCCCGCATCCTGTCCTGCAGCCGAGTGCCCTCGGGACCGGCCTCGGCGAATCCCGCGGACATCACGATCGCACCCTGGACCTCCGCATTGCCGCATTCGCGGATCACCCCGGGCAGGTTCTCCGCGGGAATCGCGATCACCGCCAGATCGATATTGCGGCCGATCGCTCCGATCTGCGGGTAGCTCTTGCGCCCGTGCACCTTCCTGTACTTCGGATTGACAGCGAACAGTTCTCCTTCGTAGCCCATGGCCAGCAGGTTCCGGAAGATCACGGAGCCCACCGCGTCGGGCTGGTTGCTCGCGCCGATCACGGCGATGCTGCGGGCGGACAGGATCCGGCTGAGGTAATGGGGGCCCATGAACGATTGACCTTCGGGTGACGTTTGACGCAGTGCAATAAGACTTGTGTATCCGGTCCTGATCTAATAGTCAATGCAGCAACGCAATCCGGGCCCTTCCCGGATTCGGTACGACCTTCCCGGCCTCGAGGGGGGAAAGCATGAAAACCTTCTTCATATCCCATCCGGAATGCCTGGCGCATCGGCCGCCCTCCGCCCATCCCGAATCCCCGGAGCGGCTGGACGCCATCGACGATCAGTTGATCGCGTCCGGCATCGAGCCGTGGCTGCGTCACCGGGAGGCGCCGCTGGCGACCCGCGAGCAGGTGCTCCGGGTGCACGATGCGGCATATCTCGAGGCGCTGGAGGCGGGTCGTCCGAATCCGGGCCACTGGGCGACGCTTGACGGCGGTGACACCTATTACGGCGAACACAGCCTGCAGGCGGCTCACCGTGCTGCCGGCGCCGTGGTTCTCGGTGTGGATCTCGTGCTCGAGCATTCGACCCACACCGCCTTCTGCAGCGTGCGTCCTCCGGGGCACCACGCGGGACGCGACTACGGGATGGGCTTCTGCCTGTTCAACAACGTCGCGATCGGAGTCATGCACGCGCTGGAACAACACGGCCTGTCGCGTGTGGCGATCGTCGATTTCGACGTGCATCACGGCAACGGGACCGAGGATATTGTCCGGGACGATCCGCGTGTCCTTTTCTGCTCCAGTTTCCAGCACCCCTTCTACCCGAACACCGGTGCCGACACCCGCAGCGACAATGTGATCAACATGCCCCTGCCGCGAGACACCGATGGTGTCGCGCTGCAATCGGCGATCGCGGAGCGCTGCCTGCCGGCGCTCGAGGCCTTTGACCCGGAACTCGTGATGGTCTCGGCCGGCTTCGATGGGCACCTCGAGGACGAAATGGCCAACTTCCGGCTGGTCGAGTCCGACTACGAGTGGCTCACGCGCGAGATTCATGGCATCGCGAAGCGTCACTGCGAGGGGCGCCTGGTATCGGTCCTCGAGGGCGGCTACGAGCTGTCCGCACTCGGTCGCAGCGTGGTCGCCCATCTGAAGGTGCTGACCGAGGAGTGACCCGCCACCCCTGCGGAAGGCCACCCTCGCGGCGATCGGGCGCGGCGGGTTGCCCGGCCGGGCACTGGCCTCCGGCGGTGCTCCCGGCCCCCTGTAGGAGCGAGCCTGCTCGCGAACGCGCCGCCGGCGCGCCGAACGCCGGGTATCCCAACCCGGCGTCCCTTCGCGTGCGGGGCACGCTCCTACACGGCCAGCCGAACCCCCTTGTAGGAGCGAGCCTGCTCGCGAACGCGCCGCCGGCGCGCCGAACGCCGGGTATCCCAACCCGGCGCCCCTTCGCGTGCGGGGCACGCTCCTACACGGCCGCCTCAGCCCCCTGCGGAAGGCCACCCTCGCGGCGATCGGGCGCCGCGGGTTGCCCGGCCGGGGACTGGCCTCCGGCGGTGCTTCGGGCCGCGGCAGGGTCCGATGCTCAACCCCTCTGCCGCTCCTCCAGCAGCGCCTGCATACGGCTCAGGCGCGCCTGCAGCATCTGCGTCTGCTCGCTCAGCGCGGCGAGCTCCGCGTGCAGGCTCGCGTTTTCCTCGTGCACCACCGTGGTGATGGTCTTCTCCTCCGCCGCGACCTGGTGTTCATGCATTCGCTGCATCGCGTCGACGATGATCGCGATGAACAGGTTCAGCACGGTGAAGGTTGCAATCAGGATGAAGGGAACAAAGAAGGCCCAGGCCCACGGGTGTTCTTCCATCACCGGGCGGGAAATGCCCATCGACCAGCTCTCCAGTGTCATCACCTGGAACAGGGTATACATCGACGCACCCAGCGAGCCGAACCATTCGGGATGGCTTTCCCGGAACAGGCCCGTGGCGATGATCGCGAAGACGTAAAAGACCAGCGCAAGCAGAGCGAGGATCGAGGCGATGCCGGGAATCGCTCGCAACAGGGCCTCGACGATGAAGCGCAGCTTCGGCACCATCGAGACCAGCCGCAGCAGGCGGAGTACCCGCAGCACCGAGAACGGGCCGGTGCCGGGGACCAGCGCGATGCCCACCACGAAGAAGTCGAAGACGTGCCAGGGGTTGCGCCAGAACCGCCCTCCGTACGCGATCATCTTGGCCAGCACCTCCACGGTGAAGACCGCGAGGATGAGCTTGTCGGCGACGCGGATCACCGGCCCGGCAAAGGAGGCCATCACCGCGTCGAAGGTCTCGAGCCCCAGGGTCAGGGCGTTCAGCAGGATCAACCCAATGATCAGGCGCTGGGTGAGATGCGCCTCGACCACGCGGGTCAGGCGCAGGCGCAGGGCACCGGTGAACTCGCTCATCGTTTTTTCGGTATATCAGCGGATGCTCAGGGACGCGCCAATGTAGGCGAAAGGCTGCATCCGGGCAAACACCGCCGGAGACCCCGGCGCGGGGCCTTGCACCCACGGGATCCCGGCTTCGGCCCCTGTTGCCGGGCTCGGGGCACGCAATCCGCCACCGCTGGATCCCTCGCGCGCGGGCTGGGGGGCAGGGGTAGAGGGCGCAGCGCGTAGGGTTCGAGGTACAGTGTCGGCAAGACGATGGGTGTGAGGACACGCATGCGGAACCTTCCCTGGACGGCTCGACGGAAGGTGGGCCGCGCTCCGTGGCCACGCGAATGGAGAGAGAACGAATGACGATCACGCGAATTCTGGGCAGGGCGGCGCTGGCGGCGGTGTTCACGTGGGGGTTCCTGCAGCCGGCGGTGGCGGCCGCGCTCTCCGAACGGGCGGAGTCGGTGCGCGAGGCCTGGCTGGAGGTCCTGGCGGCACCCGATTCGCCGCTGCGGATGGAGGGCGAGCTCGACATCCTCGAACGGCCGGACGGGTCGCTGCGCATGGTGATGGACTCGCTGGTCCTGCGGGATCCCTCGCGGGGCGAGGGGGTTGCGGACATTGCCGTGCTGGAGCTGGGCACGCTGACCGTGGTCCTGCATCCGGTGGCCGAGAGACGCTGGCAGACGGAGTGGGAGATCCCCGGCGAGATGAGACTGCGCGACGGCCACGGAAACGCGCTGGGAGTCCTCGAGATCGACGAGCGGGCCCTGAGCGGACTGTGGGCCCAGGATCTCGGGACCATGCTCACCGCGGATCTGCGGCTCGGCGGTCTTGCCCTGACGTTCGACGCGGACGCGATCGGAGCGGACCGCGGCAGCGTGGGGAAGACCGGCGACTCCGAGGGAACCCCGGGCAGGATCCAGGCCGACCGGCTCCAGCTGGACCTGCAACTGGCGGAATCCGAACCAGGGGTCGTCTCGGGACCGCTGGCGGTGACCGTGGATCGGATGCTGCTGGAGGATTCGGCCGGCGAGTTGATGGCCGGACTGGGCGGCCTGCGCATCGGGGCCGAGTACCGGGACGTCGATCTTGTCGCGATCTCCGCAATCGCGGACCTGGCCGCGGATCCGGACAGGCTGGCGGAGCAGGATCCGGAAGCGCTCCTGGCCGAGGCGCTGGCCGCGCTCGGCGGCTTCGAAACGACGCTGGAGATCGTCGACCTGAGCGCTGGGGAACCCGGCGACCCGGCATGGTTCAGCGTGGGCGCGGCGCGGCTGGAATCTGCTTTCGCACCCAGCGCGGAGGGCGCGCGGCAACGCGACCTGCGCATTGGCATGCAGGGTCGCGACTGGCATTTCGCCGACGGCGATGGCGCCCACCGCATGGACGCATTCACCGTCGATCTGCGGCTCGACCGCATCACCCCCGACGCCCTGTTCCGGATGGGCCTGCTGTCGCTGATGGCCGACGAACTCCCCGCGGAAGACCTCATCGGGCTGACGGAGGAGGGCGTCGGCAGCATCGTGCTCGGTGCATCGCTCAACGGCATCGGTGGCCGGGTGGGCCCGGAGGGTCCGGACGCGGCGGTCTACGGCCTCGAGCTGCTGGAGTTCGGTCTGAGCCTGCTCGAACTCGATACACGGGCACCGGGACTGGCATTGAGTTATCGCCAGCGCGGACTTTCAGACCTGTCGACGGGTCTTCTGCCGATTCCCCGCGAGTTCATTCCGCGCGAGCTGGTCCTGGATCTGTCGGCCTCCGGATTGCCGGCCGGCGCCATCGTGGACCATGGCGGCGCGGAACTGGACCTGGAGCCCGGCGATGTCTTTCGCGCGATGCTCGAGAACCGCACCCGTCTGGACGTCAACGCGATCGTGATCGATCTGCCGATCACGGGTCTTCGCCTGAGCGGGAATGCGCATGTGGAAGAGGGCGATGCCGGTGCCCCGGACTCGCTGCACGGCCGCAGCGAGCTGGAGATCCGGAATCTCGACACCCTGATCGAGTATGCGCTTGCATTCAGCGCCTCGGAGGCGGTGCGGCAGCAGATCCTGGCCGTTGCGACGGTCCTGAAGCTGGCCGCGGAGGAGCGTAGCGGCCCGGAGGGCGAGGTGATCCACTACCTGCGGGTGGAGGCCAGCAGCCGGGGCGAGTTGCTGGTCAATGGCACGGACATCGGGCCGCTGCTGATCGGTGGCGGCCAGTAGCGGGGTCCGCCCCTGCGCAGGCGGGGAGGGCGTGGGGCGTTCTCTCAGGTCTCTTCCGGCCGGATTCGGGCCGAGAAGCGACGCATCACCCCCCTGGCCACCCGATCCTCGGGGTCGAACGAGAACCCCGCGCGTTCCACCGCGGACTCGGTGTCCCGGTTCGGGTGACAGCCGCCCGTGAACCAGGTCCACGCGGGCTGCACGCCGTCCTGCATCCGGGCCAGCGCGGGGTGGTGGTGGCGGACGTGCTCGATCATGCGCAACTGCCCCGAGGGGAGCAGTACCCTGCGGATCTCGGCCAGGCCCTGATCCGGGTCACGGACGCTGCAGAAGACCAGCCCGCTGACCACGACCGGAAAGCTCTGCGCGCGAAAGGGCAAGGCCTCGGCCCGCGCCACGACGAGCAATGCGTGCGGCGCACGGCGCCGTGCCCGGCGCAATGCGCCGAGGTCGGGATCGATCGCGACCACCTCGGTACCGGCAGGGTACAGCGGAAGATTGCGCCCGGTTCCGCAGCCGACCTCCAGCGTGGGGCTGTCCGTCTCGCCCACGAGCTTGTGACGCCAGCGCCGGAAGCCGGTGAGGTCCATCACGCTCATCAGTGCGTCGTACAGCCAGGGGATATGCTCGATCCCGCGCATGCCAGCCTCCATGTCAATGCCTGTGCATTGATGGACAACGATCGTCCCGGGGGGTTGCCCGGGAACGCCCGCACGCCGGTTGACGGGTCCCGACGGGTCCCACCATGATGGCAGACCTGCAGGTCACGGCAGGAACCCGCGATGCGCCGCTTTGTACTGGATACCAGCGTCTTTACCAACCCCCACGTCTTCGGCCAGTTCGGCGAGGATCCCGGCGACGGGCTGCGCACCTTCCTGCAGCTCGCCCGGGGCTGTCCCGCGGAGTTCTACATGCCGCTGTCGGTGTACGAGGAGTTCCGGACGATGCGCGACCTGGAGGAACTGGCGGCCGATTTCGAGACCGTGGTCTGGGTGCGCTCGCCCCGGCGCTTCTCCCTGACGATTCCCAGTGACGTGCTGTACGAGTTCATCGACGAGGTGCGCCGCCGGATCGACCGCGGCCTGCGCATCGCGGAGGAGCATACCAAGCGGGCCGGGGCCGCCGCCGACATGCCACCGGAACTGATCACCCAGCTCCGGGAACGCTTTCGCGAGGCGATGCGCAAGGGGCTGGTGGACTCCCGGGAAGACGTGGACGCGGTGCTGCTGGCCCTCGAGCTGGACGCCGAGCTGGCGAGTGCCGACGAGGGCATGCGCAAGCTGGGCAACCGCATGGGTATCAAGCTGATCACGGCGGACTACCTGCGCCGGGTGATGGAGAACCTGGCGGACGGGCGGGGGAGCGCGCCGGCCGGTTGAGGGCGCCACTGCGGCCGGCGGCGATCAATCGAACTGGATGGCACCGGAAAACGCGGTCGCAAGCGTGCCGGTCATGCGGTCGAACACACGTTCGAATTCGAGCACCCAGTAACCGTCTTCCTCGCGCGGCATGTCGGGCAGGACATGCACTCGCTGCCCCCCCGTCGCCGCCATGTGGGCGATGAAGTGCAGCGCATTGCGGTGTTCCCGGAAGCGGCAGCGGTAGCGGTGGTCCACCCGGCCGTGCCCCCGGCTCCCGGCGACCGCTCGCTCCAGACCGGCCAGGAAGGCCCGCCCGAGGCTGCGTTCCAGATCGGGGTCTCCGTGCTGGCGGTTCTCGTGCATGAAGATTGCCATGCGCATCAGGCGGTTGGTGAAATACTCCGGCGGCAGGTCCAGCAGCTGGGCACTGCAGACGCCGATGTCGACGATATTGGAGCGGCCGGTCACATACTTGGAACGGGTATCGCCGGACTCGGCCTTCAGTACGAGTCCCTCGGCGCCCTCGGCATCGAGCTGCAGGATCAGATCGCGCAGGACAGCCTCATCCGAGGGCAGAAACCGACCGAATATCCGGGTGGCGGGCAGACCCAGCTCCTCGATCAGGCGCATCTTCTCGCGCTGTGGCAGGAAGCCGGGCTGGCCCTTGCGCATCATGTCGAACACGAACAGCTGCACATCCTCCGTGACGAACGGTGGCGAGCCCTCGAGATAGGGGTTGTCCGGTCCGGCGATCTCGGCACACAGCACCAGGTCGGGCTCCCGTTCGAAGATCCCGGGCGGCAGGAGGTCCTGCAGACGGTCGGTGCTGAAGGCGCAGACGAACCCGCCGCGACTGAAGGCGTAGGTCTGTCCCTCGTGAAAGACCACGCGGACGTTGTAGCCGTCGATCTTTTCCTCGGCCCAGAACGGCCCCTGGAACTGCTGCCGCAGTCCGGCAGTCAGCGCATGGATGCGCGCGATCGAGGGGTAGCCGCGGATCACCGCGCCGCCGGGGAGCACCACGCTGCCGCGCGGGTGGCCACTCACCGTCTCGGTCAGGCGCGCGTAGCGGAGGCCCTCGAAGTGGTGACTCTCCGCCCGGTCCTGCGCCAGCGCATCCGTGAGTGTTTGCCGGTCCATGCCCCAGTTTAGTGCCGAAGAACGCGCGTTGGGAGTGCACGGCCGTGCCCTTTCGGATCAGCCCGGGAAATGCGGCTGGCCGTGGTTGCTGTTAAGCTCCGGCTGCCAAAAATGACAGGTCGAGTGACATGAAGGAAACCGATACCGCCTCCGCGGCCATACCGGCGGAGACCCTCGCGATGCTGGAGGTCTACACGGAGCCCGCGGTGCTGCTCGATTCCCAGTACAACATCCTGGCGGCGAACCCCGCCTACCAGCGCATCTTCGGCACGGCTCCGGTGACCGGGCGACGGCGCTGCTTCGAGGTCTCCCACGGCTATGCGAAGCCCTGCGACCAGGCCGGTGAGTGCTGTCCGCTGCGGTCGACCCTGGAATCCGGGAAGGTCAGCCGGGTGATGCACGTGCATCACACGCCCCGGGGTGAGGAACACGTGGATGTGGAGACCCGGGCGATCCCCGGAGAGGACGGACGGGTGCGGTATGTGCTGGAAATCATGCGGCACACGCGGCTCGCCAGCCCCGAACCCAGCGCCGACCGCATGGTGGGGCGTTCCCCGGCCTTCGTGCGGATGCTGGAGCTGGTGCAGCGCGCGGCGCCAAGCCAGGCAGCCGTGCTGCTGCTCGGCGAGACCGGCACGGGGAAGGAAATGGTTGCGCACGCGATCCACGAAGCGAGCGCCCGTGGCAATGGAGCCTTCGTGCCGGTGGAGTGTGCCGGCCTGACCGAATCCCTGTTCGAGAGCGAGCTCTTCGGGCACGAGCGCGGGGCATTCACCGGGGCCACAGCGCAGAAGACCGGCCTGGTCGAGGCCGCCGGGGGCGGGACCCTGTTTCTGGACGAGGTGGGCGATATCCCGCTTTCCATGCAGGTGAAGCTGCTGCGCCTGCTCGAGACCGGACGGTTCCGCCGGGTGGGCAGCAGCGTCGAGCAGGAGGCGGACTTCCGCCTGGTCTGTGCGACGCACCGGGACCTCCGGGCGCAGGTGGCGGCCGGCGAATTCCGGCTCGATCTGTATTTCCGGATCAGCGTCTTCCCGATCCCCCTGCCCTCGTTGCGCCAGCGTCGCGAGGACCTGCCGCTGCTGGTGCCCGCGCTGCTCGGGCGCATCCGATCCGGTCGGGGCAAGCACTTGACGCCGAAGGCGATGGCCACCCTGCAGGGCATGGACTTTCCGGGAAATATCCGTGAATTACGCAACCTGCTCGAGAGGGCCAGCCTGCTTGCGGACGGTCAGGAGATCGGCGAGCGGGAACTTGCAGCGGACCTGGATCTGCAGCGGGCGCCGGACCCGTGCCCTCAGGGCAGTGAGGTGATCCCGCTGGAGGAGCTCGAGCAGCGTTATCTCGGCCGGGTGCTCGCGGAGTTCCCCGGGGATCGCCAGGAGCTGGCCGGCCGGCTGGGCGTGTCCGAGCGCACGCTCTACCGCAAGCTGAAGGGTCTGGAGCACCGCTCCCGAAGATAGCGGATTGCCTCCGGGGCTGGGCTGCCGGGAGCCATCCCGAGGCATGTCTGAGGTGTCTTCCATCGCCATCGGCGAAGCGGCCTGACAGATGGCGCCGGAGAACTGACAGATGTGGCACCTCCCTTCTCGAAGTTGCAGCAATATCCCATCCGAATTACTCCGGAGAGATATTGGAAAAAATAATATAAACATGCAGTTAATAGAGATATTCTTCTAAAGGTCATAATTTGGCACGGCATGTGCTTAGGTTCCATGAGAGGGGCGCAGAGGGTCGCCCGAGTCAAAGGAACAGAGCATGAAGATACTGGTCGCATCGGGCATGGCGTCGCTGACGATTGCCGGAGCCATGCTGCTCGCATATTCGATATAGATCCAGTGCGATAAGGCTGGCCGGTCCGCGCGGTCCCACCCGCGTCCACTGCGGTCTTCCGATCCGGTCCGGAACCCGGTCCTGTCGGGCGTCCCCCATGCCGTTGGCCTTTGTTTTTATGGACTTGCGTGCGCGATTCTCCTCCATCGCGCTTTCACCGCCCCACGGGGCGGTTTTTTTTTGGCCGGTAAGTGCAGGCCGTCCGCTCGGTTGCTACCCTTCCCGGTCGGCCCGGGTCACCCGCCCGGGGTATCCGCCGGATGCACTGGAGCGGCGTTTGCGACAGAAGGGGCAAGGGGGCCACGCGGATGGAAAGGAGGCGTTCGGTGACGGCGGCGTCCGGCGTGGTTGCCGCCCCTGGCGCGGTGTTGCAAGCGCGCGCTGCTGCGGTCTGCCCACACCGCGCGGGCCGATCCGGAGAGGCGGACGATGGTGCCAGCAGGCTCCCCGGTACCTGAATCCGGCCCGGGCCGGCCGGAACCGATGCTGTCGGTGGTTATTCCGTGCCTGAACGAGGAGGATGGGCTGCCGCGGCTTCTGCGTGACCTGCAGACGCTCCGCAGTCGCGGGCACGAGGTGATTGTGGTCGATGGCGGCAGTGAGGACTCCAGTGCCGCACTGGCCGCTGCGGGCGCGGACAGGGTGCTCCGAACGGCTCCGGGGCGGGCGCTGCAGATGAATGCCGGGGCTGCGCGAGCCCGCGGCTCCGCTCTGTGGTTTCTGCACGCGGACAGCCGGATCGACGAGCCCGTCGCGCTTGCGGTGATCTCCGCGCTCGCGCAGGGGCGGGCCTGGGGACGCTGTGCGGTCCGCCTCTCGGGCGACGGCCTGCTGCTGGCGCTGACCGCCCGGCTGATGAACCTGCGTTCCTGCCTGACCGGGATCGCCACCGGCGACCAGGGGGTCTTCGTCATGCGGTCTGCCTTCGATGCGGTTGGCGGGTTTCCCGCGATCCCCCTGATGGAGGATATCGAGATGTCGCGGCGGCTGAAGCGGCGGGCGGGACGGCCCGCCTGCGTGCGGAGTTCCCTGGTGACCTCCAGCCGGCGCTGGGAGCAACGCGGTGTGGTGCGCACCATCCTGCTGATGTGGCGGTTGCGTCTCGCCTACTGGCGGGGGGCTGACCCGGCCCGGCTGGCGGAGCGGTACCGGTGAGGCTCCTGGTGTTTGCGCGGGCACCGGTACCGGGTCAGGCGAAGACCCGACTGGTTCCCGCGCTCGGCACGGAGGGCGCGGCCCGGCTGCATGGCCGCCTCGTTCGGCGGGCGCTGGAGGCGGCTTCCGCCTCGCAGGCAGGGTCGGTGGAATTGTGGTGCGCTCCCGACTGCGGTCATGGTTTCCTGCGGGAATGCGGGCGTGACTTCGATTGCCGGCTGCAGGCCCAGCCGGACGGTGATCTGGGCCAGCGCATGCGCGTCGCGCTGGAGTCCGGTCTGCCGGCGGTGCTGCTGGGTTCGGATGCGCCCGGCCTGACCGCCAGCACCGTGAGTGCCGCGGCCGCGGCACTCGGAGGGGGCAGCGACTGCGTACTGGTGCCTGCGCTGGACGGAGGCTACGTGCTGATCGGGCTTGGAGTCCCGGCCCCGCGGCTCTTCGAGGGTATTGGCTGGGGTGGTTCCGAGGTCCTGGACCAGACACGCCGGCACTGTGCGCAGCTCGGGCTGCGTTTGGTGGAACTGCCGCCCTGTCCCGACATTGACCGGCCCGAAGACCTGGTGCATTGCCCGCCCGAGCTGTTGCGCGGGTTGACGCTCGCACCTTGACCTGAACATCGAGGCCTGGGCATCGCGGCTGGAAGCCGCTCCTACAGGGCTCGATCGGGGTTGGTGTCGCGGCTGGAAGCCGCTCCCACGGTTCGATCGGGGTTGGTGGGAGCGCCCTCTGGGCGCGATCGGGGGAGGCATCGCGGCTGGAAGCCGCTCCTACAGGGCTCGATCGGGGCGGGCATCG
>JAABTX010000276.1 GCA_011389655.1 Thioalkalivibrio sp. | reverse complement strand
AGGGAATTCGGACTTTTTCAGGAAGCCCTAAGGTAGGGCCGGCCGGTTTCCCAGGTCTCGGAGATCTCGATGAGCACGGAGATGACGAGGCGTTCGATTGATTCCTCACTGGGAAAGAGTCCGACGACACGGACGCGGCGTTTGATCTGGCTGTTGAGCGTCTCGCAGGCGTTGGAGGTGCGGTGCTTTTTGCGGTGGGCTTCAGGGAGGTCGAAAACGGCGAATCCTTCCGGCAGGTTCTCCTCGGCCCAGGCGGCGAGCTTTGGCTGCGTGTCGCTCCATTTGTCGACGAGGGAGCGCAGGCGTTCTTCGGCGTGGACCTTGCTCTCGGCGTTGAAGATCGAGGCGATTTCCGCGGCGACGGGTCCCTTGAATTCCTGCTTGGTGATCGGGTGTCCGGCGTTCTGCTGGAGGTGGAACTGGCAGCGCTGCCAGGGGCTGGCGTTGAAGGCGGCCTTGAGGGCGGCGCGCAGGCCGGTGTGGGCCTCGGAGGTGACCTGGTCGGGGATGCCGATGCCTCGCTCCTTGAGGCCAACGAGGAACTCGCGCCAGTGGACCTCGGCCTCGGAAAGCGCGCAGCTAACGCCGAGGACCATGCGCTTGCCGTTGTCGCGGCGAACTCCGATGGCCTTGAGCGTGGCGCAGTCGCGAACAGTGCCCTCGATACGCACCTTGTAGCAGGTGGCGTCGAGAATCAGGTAGCGGATCCCGGGAAGCTCGCGGGCGCGCCATTTGGCCAACTCCTCGTCGAGTTCCTTGTTGAGCTTGGAGACCTGTCCGGAGGAGACCTCGAAGCCGCAGAGTTCCTCCATGATTTTCGTGACCCGGCGGGTGCTCACGCCCTGCACGTACATGGTCGCGATGGCGGATTTGAGGGCGCGGTCGCTGCGGCACCCCTGCTCGAGGAGCGATGTCCTGAAGGCTGCGTCGCTGCCGCGGATCTGCGGCACGCTGAGGTCGAGCCTGCCGACGGCGGTCTGGAAAACGCGGGGCTTGAAGCCGTTGGCGTGGCCGTTGCGCTCGACGCCGCGCTGGTAGGGCGCGGCGCCGATGTGATCCTCGCGCTCGATGAGCATGGCGGCGTTCATGAGCAGCTGGGCAACGGTGGCGACGCCTTCGCCGAGGCCTTCGGCGAAAAGGGTGTTGAGCAGGTGGTCCTGGAGGCTATCGTGGTTGTGTTCGTCCATGGTCTTTGTCTGTTTGTTTTGAACACCTCCAGACCGGGACCTTGGGCGGACGCTGCCAACCCCCCGGGGAGGCGGCACCGTGCGCGAGCCCGATTCCGCTCCGCTCCATCGGGCTCGCGCACGGTGAAACAGCAGCTGGCGTGTCGGACGCTTTTACACATAAAGATTTACACGACCGAGAGTCACAAAGCCAAGACTTATCTTGCATGCGCGCGTGACGCCTCTTCGCCCCATGTCCCCTTCTCAGGAGAGGGCGACCTGACCCGATTGGCTTTTCGACAAAGAAGCTTTGCCCTTTCCGGCGCTCTTGATCCTCCCGTAGGATCTCCAGGATTCAGGATTCTCCTGGTCGTCCAGAAAAATGCTGGCTCTGGCCGAGAGGTTGCCTCCCGGAACCCGATCAGGTCTCTCGACGAACCCTTCCAACAGATCAGCAGGATGCACGGGTCGAGTGAACCGAACCGACCCACCAAGCATGATCGGCCGGCAGGGTTTGTGGCCGGCGCGAGTCTGGATCGTCGAATTGCCGCCTTGGAGTCCGAGGCTCAATCCCTGTGAACAGCTCTGTCACTTGATCAACGACGAGATCGGCAACTGGATCTGCGGGACTGTGCAAATCCCGGGTGAGGTGGTGTTGTCAGCATTGGTGGTCGGACTCCAAGGCAGTCCTGGGCCTGACCGTCCGAAGTTGGTTGCCCAATCAAGTGAATGCCTCGCATAAGATCCAAATTTTCCAAGGTGATTCTCCGCCTGAGTGCGATCTCCGCTCCAGGGATATGCGTGTCCGTGGTGAGATCGATTCGGTGTCCCCGGCAAAACACAGCTCCGTGCGAAACAGTCAATGCACGATCGCGCCGATGGCCCACGGGATTCCTTGGAATTTCAAGTATGCCGGAGAATTCGTCGGCGACGTGTGCGGCTTGTGAAATCAAAATGACGTCTTGAGCCAGCTCCCTTGGCTACGAATCGAATCCGGCATCTCGCCGGGTCCTTCGTTCCGCGATGGTGCCCGGGATGAATGCGGCGATGGATCCGGCTGTCAATCTGTCCCGCCGAGCATCTCGCCGAGTTGTGCGACCGCTTCCGCCCCGGCTTTCTTCCGATAGCTCATGGCCAGATCGGATTCACCCAACGATTCCAGATAGGTCCCTGCGAGGGCATGGGCCATGGTGTCTTCCGGGCGCAACCGGGCGGCAAGGCGCGCGAGAAGTGCGTGGTCTTCCGGCTTCAGGTCCTCTAGGGCGACGAGGACGGTCTTTCCACCCTTCGCCGCTTGAATGGCAAGGATGCCGCTGCCCTTGGCTTCGAGCAGGTGCACCTTCGAGCCGGTGAAGGAGAGATCCATCGGCAAGGGCCGGAGATCGCCATCGGCACTGAGGCGGGCCAGCGACTGCAGCAACGCGAGGGCGAGGGCATCGCGCTCCGCTGAAGAAATTCCTTCCTCTTCCTTCGCCGAGGCGGTCGGGGTTTCGTAGCCGGCGGGCGATTCGAGGTGGAGATCCCAAGGCACGAGCTTGAATTCGCGGATGCTGAATCCCTTCGGTCTGCCATCGCTGGAACGGGTGAACCGGAGGGTATTGCGGCCGCGCTCGAGTTCGACGGCGACCGGCTCGGTGGAACCCC
>JAABTX010000275.1 GCA_011389655.1 Thioalkalivibrio sp. | reverse complement strand
CTTGCCGAGTTTGTACTGGCGATCCCGCAGTGGCGAGTCAACCGGGTTTCCGAACCGAAACGGCTGGCCCGTGAGGCACTCAGGGGTGTGATGCCAGAGGAGGTGCGCAGGAGAACGGGCAAAACGGTTCCTGCAAGCCTTTTTGATCGCGGATTCAAGGATCGGGCGATACCGGCGATACAAGATCTGGTGCGGGAACCCGTTTCCGAGCAGATGGGACTCCTCGATGGCGGGGCCTTGCGGCGCGAATACGATGCCTTCCTTGCGGGCAAGTCGCCGAAGCACGATTTCTGGTGGCCACTGTCGGCCGAATTCTGGTTGCGGGCGCATTTTGATTAGGGGTGCTGCCGCCTTACCTGGGAAAACTGCGAAATGCAAACATGGTCAACTGCGACCTCCGCTGACCGGCCGCCCCCGGAATTCGAGCTTCTCCTTCTCTGCGCGCGAACGAAGCTCGACCAGGTCGATGCGACACGCATCGAGAAACTCCTCCAGCAGGATCTGGACTGGTCCGGATTCGTTCGGCAAGCGATCGATCATCAGGTGCTGCCCCTCGTGCACCAAACCCTCAAGGGGGCGACGCAAGACAGGATTCCGCCGGAGGTCATGAAGGAGTTGCAGCAGCTCAGCGGCGCGATCCTCAGGCACAACCTGTTTCTGTTAACCAAGTTGCTCCAGGCAATCGATCTGCTGAGAGCGCACGAGATCCCGATGATCCCCTACAAGGGGCCGGTCGTGGCGGCCCTGGCCTATGGCAACATCGGCCTGCGGCAGTTCAGCGACATTGACATCCTCGTAAGCCCTTCCCGCTATCTCGAGGCACGTGATGTGCTGCTGGAAAACGGGTACATGCTCGGCCGCGAACTGGGTAATGAATTCGCGCTGGTGCACGAGGTGGATGGCGCCCATCTCGATCTGCATCGCGCCATCATGCCTACGCGGGTTCCTTTCGACCCGGACTTCGAGGCCTATCGGCAACGCCTGATGCCCATCGCGGTGGCAGGTCGCGCAATCCAGTCTCTTGGGCCCGAGGACACGCTAATCGTCCTGTGTATGCAGATGGTCAAGGATGCGTCCGGGGGGCGACCTGTTCCGCTGCTCAAGATTTGCGACATCGCCGAACTGGTGCGGGTACAGCCGCACTTGGACTGGCAATTCGTGATTCAGGAGGCTGAGGCGCTGGGCTGCGCCCAACTCGTTTCCTTTAGCCTGCTCATGGCGCGACAATTGGTTGGAGCGCCCGCGCCCGAGCTGGCGCTCCCCAAGCCACGGCCGCCGGACCTGGAGATACTATCCAGTTACATGACCGACAAGCTCATGAACCAGTGGTCGCCTGGCTACAGGGATCGGCTACCGGCAAGGCGCTTCCACTTCAAGGTGCGCGAGCGCTGGCGAGACAAGCTCCAGCCCTATTTTCTGGACCTCAGGTTCGTGGTGACGCCGAACGAACGGGACGAGGCGTTTCTGCGCCTGCCTCGACCTCTCTGGCCGCTCTACGTCATCGTACGTCCCGTTCGGCTGATACGGGAACGATACCAGCGGATCCGTCCTCCGGCGGAGCCGGAAACCGTGGCGGCGTCGAATCGCCGGGATTCAGGCACAGGCTCGGGACCAGATTCGTCAAAACGCTGACGCAATTGGTCACCATCCGCGCCCATCGCCTTGCAAGCAGCCTGCAGCGGCCCCTTCGAAGGGCTGGCGCAATAGTTGCTAGTTCCTTCATGGTGGCAAACCCGCTCGAGATGGCGGACCGGCAATCACCCGCGGCGCACTGGGCAACTGAACAGCATGTACGAAGCCTTCTACAACCTGAACACAGACCCATTTCGGCTCACCGCCGATCACCGGTTCTGTTTCAATCACCCGAGCTATATCCGGGCCAAGGGCTCCGTGCAGTATGCGCTGTACCGCGCCGAGGGCTTCGTGATGATCACGGGGCGGCCCGGTACCGGCAAGACAACGCTGGCCAACGACCTGATGGCGAGTCTGTCGCCGAACAAGTATGTGGTGGGACATCTGGGGACCTCGCAACTCGAGGGCGGCGACCTGCTGCGGATGACCGCCTATGCGTTGGGCCTGGGTACGCATCAGCAACAGAAGGCGCATGTCCTGATGCAGTTGATGGCCTTCCTCGCCGAGAAACATCAGGCCGGTATGCAGTCGGTGCTGATCATCGACGAGGCGCAGGGGCTCGCGCCCTCCGCGCTTCAGGAGTTGCGGCGGCTCAGCGACCTGCAGCACGAGAACCATCCGCTGCTGCAAATCGTGCTGCTCGGGCAGGAGCGCCTTCGTGATAGCATCCGGGCCCCGGAGATGGAGCCGATCCACCAACGGCTCGTGGCCGCCTGGCATCTGGAGGCATTGGGTCCCGAGGACACGATGGGCTACGTGCGGCACCGTCTGGAACAGGCGGGATGGCGGGGTGATCCCGGCTTCGCGCCGGGCGTGCTGCCAGTGGTGTATCGATTCAGCGAGGGCATTCCCCGGCGCATCAACCTGATCTGCAACCGCCTGATGCTCTACGCCTTCCTCGCCGAGAGCCACACCATCACCGCGGAGGATGCCGAGGCGGTGATCCAGGAGCTCGGAGAGGCGGAACTCGGCCCATCGCCGGCCGGCAGCGAAGAGGTCTCGCCGGCGCCCGGGGGAAAGCGCGCCACGCCACGGGCGGCTGGAGGGTCTGCCTGAAAGTCTGCTGAGCTCGCCTGGTCGCGCATTCTACCCCTTGGGAAGGAGGGCTGTCGGCAAGCGCACGCCGCTCATCCCGCGCCGCCTCCCGTGAGGAGAGGGAAATGGGAGCCGAGCGTTCAGA
>JAABTX010000274.1 GCA_011389655.1 Thioalkalivibrio sp. | reverse complement strand
CTCGGGCCCACCGCCATCCTGCCAATGCAGGATCCCGGCCCGGACGTACTCTGCCTTCTTGCGCTCCCAGCGTGCCCGATACTGCGGATCGCCGAGCATGCCCAGATGCTCCCAGTAGTAATTCACGCCCTGCGCGGCATCCTCAATGGTGAAGTCCGGATAGCACACCCGCCCATCAGGCAACACAAGTGGCTGTTCATACGCATACTCCACCCCGCGGGCATTCAGCTTGTCCGCAATCACGAGTTCTGACTTGGAGCGCACCAGCTCGCCGCGCTCTGTGCGGTGAATCAGGCCTTGCTCGAGGAAACGCGTTTCCCTCGCCACCGACACCTCGCGCGGCTGCGGATTCCGGAACAGGTTGGTCATCCGGCGCGCGATCTCCGAATGATCGTCGCTCGCGAAACGGCGCAGCTCGTATAATGGCCCCTGGTGAAGGATCACCAGACGCTCGCGATGTCGGGTCAGTGCCGTGTAAAGCAGTTCCCGGGACAGCAGCCAGCAGGGATTCGGCAGCACGACAAAGGTGATGCCGAACTCGCTGCCCTGGGTCTTGTGGACGGTGAGCGCATAGGCGAGCTCCAGCGGGTTTCGTGCTTCGTCCCCGAACTCGCCCTTCCTGAATCCGTACTTCGTGCCGAGCTGGCCGGCAAACTCGACTTCGAGTTTCCATGGGAGGCCCTTGAACTTCTTCGTCCGGAACTGGCCGACCACCATGCCGAGGTCGCCGTTGGCAATGTAAGCCTCCCCCTCCGGTTTGGGGTACACGTCCCGCCGCCGCTGGTTGACGATGTTGATGACCTTGTCGCCGTAGAGGATCGAATGGGGGCCGAAGGGACGCGGCACCTTGCGGCCCCAGCCATCACTGTTTGCCGATTCGCGCCAGTGCCTGCGGAATCGCTCCTGGATGGCGCGGTTCAGGGCGTCGACGCCTTCCAGCCCGCCACGCACCGGCGAAAGGATCTGCCAGGCATCGACCTTTGATGCCGCGCCCGGGTTGTCACCAAACCGGTTCCAGAAGAATGCCCGGTCATAGTCCTTGTATTGCGACCCGCCGAGACTCAGCTCGAACCTGACTTCGTCATCAGCGCCTTCGAGCCCGAGGCCAGCGACCAGCTCCTCGATCATCCGGCGCTGCAGATCCTGGGAATCACGCCATTGCACAACACGCAGCCGGTCACCACCCCGGGCATCCAGATCGTCCCATACCGCATCACTGCCAGGATCCAGCGGCCGACCACTGAAATGCGCCGCCAGCAGCACGTCCTCCCGCCCGGTGGCGGTCTGACGACGCGGCACGGTCAGCTCCCCATAGCCGGCCGCGCAGCGCGGGAACTTCGCTTCGACTCCCTCGGGCGCGAGTTCCCGGACGATATCGACGAACGGACGGCCCGCGCCAATCGGCGGCAGCTGGTGCGGGTCGCCCACCAGCACGTATCGCTCGACATTGCTGCAGGCATCGAACAGCGCCGCGAGCTGATCCTCGGTAAGCATCGAGCACTCATCGATGATCACGGTACGGTAGTCCCCGCACCTGGGCTTGCCCGGCGCAACAATATAGGCGCCGGTCTTGCCGTTGTAGCGCCCCAGGCCGATCAGGAACTGGGCCAGCGTGCGGCCCGTGCCTCGCTGCCCGGTCTGTTCTTCCAGCCTGACCCGTGCCTTGCCGGTGGGCGCCAGCAGCAGCACGCCCTTCTTCACCACCTCCGGCAATGTGCAGAGCACCTTGAGCAGGGTGGTCTTGCCGGTCCCCGCCGGCCCGATCAGGACCGCGAGGCGCGACCGGAATACCTGTTCCATCGCCGCCGCCTTCTCGGTCCGCGCGCGCAGTTCGGTCTCGAGCTCCGCCGGGCCATCGGGCAAAGGCTGGCTGATCCCCTGGTCAACGAGCGCACGCCAGTCATGCACTGCCTCGTGCGGCTTGCCCTGTTTCCGCCTCAACACTTCGCGACGGATCACCTCCCGGCTGTTCGCCAGCCGATCGATCTGGTAACCGGGCTCGCCATCTGCAGTCACGGCGTCCAGAACCACGGGCGGGAAACTGGCACCGGTGGCGCCGAGCACATTCTCCCCGAGCGGACACGGCGGCTGGAGTGCCCGCTCGCGGGCCCTGCGAATCACCCAGCCCTGCGGCAGAACCGTGTGGCCCTGTCCCGCGGCTTCCTCGAGCAGGTCCGCCACCAGCGCCCGGACCCTGCGCGAGTCTGCGGGATCCTCGACCCGGCTCTCCGCGGGCACCGGGAACTCCCGGCGCACCGCGTCGTCCGGAAACAGCCCGCGATCCACTGCCCCGAAGGTAATCGGCTCGGCGCTGTGCCGGTCGCACTCGAACAACCGGTAGGGATTGCCGATCAGTTCGGCGTCGGCATCAGTGATGCCGGCCTGCTGGCGCGCCGTCCGGTCATACATCCGCAGCGCCTGCGCCTCGCTGATCGCACAGCGGCTCAGCAGATCCAGCAGCGCGCGGCGTTCCTTCGTGAGACCCTTCCAGCCCTTGCGCAGCCCCGCAGTAATCAGCTTCGCCACCGGGCTATGCAGACGGGCCGGATCCTGCATGACCACGTCCACCAGGTCCCACGGATTGCCGCCACCCCGGCGCTCGCGCTCAAGATCAATCTCCCAGGCAAGCAGGCTGCCGTGCCGGAAGCCCCATTCGTAACCGAAGGCTGCCAGCGCGGATCCGAGTCCCGGGAAGGCACCGCGCGCCTGCCAGATACGGTTGAGCTGGGCATCCACCCACGCCAGGGCGGTGTCCCAGGGACCCTCGACAACGCCCTTGAGCTTGTGGAGCATTGCCGCACAGGCCACCAGCGA
>JAABTX010000273.1 GCA_011389655.1 Thioalkalivibrio sp. | reverse complement strand
GTCTTCGCTGGCGAACAGCTTCCGCCCGGGGATCTCTCCAAGCCCCTCGCAAGTCAGCTTGAGCCGGCGCCCGGATTCGTCCGGGTGAATCTCACAGTAGAAATTCGCATATCGTCGAAACAGCGAACTTCCGACCCGTCGCCATAGCGGCGATTTAAGAAACGTCTCCTTGCGCCGCAGCGCGCTCTTGTAGAGCAGCAGATCCCCCGTCGCGTCGATCTCCGCCGTGAGCCGCTCGCAGCACTGTTCGCCTACGTCGAGAATGCCCCAACGGGGATGCGAGATCGTGAAGACGTAGCGGATTTCAGTGCCGCAGCGCTCGCATTCCTCGCACGGCTCGCCAGCGTCGTTGAAGCTTTCGAGCTCCCACCCCGTGCGCGGCGGAATGTGCCCATGAATCTCGGCGTGACAGCCGCGGCACAAGATTTCGAGATCGGCGAGCCCGTATTCCCACGGTTTGAGCCCGGACCGATACTTCACATGGTGGACTTGCAGCACGACTCCTGCCCAGCTCGATTTGCACTTAGCGCAATACGCGCCGAATTTCTCGATCATCGTCTTGCGAAACGACTTCCACTCTTTCGTGCTGTAAAGTGACCTTCCCGAATACTTGCCCATCAACGCCACCCCTTAACGCAGGATCACGCACGGGCCGAGGCTAACGCGCACCGTAAATCAAAGGAAGTCGCAGAATCTGCGTCAGCGTGTTGGATTTTTATGTTAAAGTTTCGAAAAATATATTTTCTTCATGCTCAGGCAGACTCGTGACTTGGCGAAGACGTCGTTAGCAAAGAGCGTCCTCCACCATGGCCATGATCAACACACTGATGAAGGCCACCCCCGCCGAGGCCATTCAGGCGCTTCTAGCGCTGTGCAAGAGCGCGGTCCGGCCTTCCGGATCCCGCGTTCCGGATCAGGGCGATTGCGTCGGACCCAGGGTCAGGAGCCGTGCGACCAGCGTTTCGGGATCGGCGTGATGGGGCATGTGGCCGACCCCGTCCAGCAGCGTCAGCCGGTTGTGCGGCAGGATGCGGCTCAGCGGCTCGGCGTGGATCGCGGCGGGCACCAGCCTGTCGGCCGTTCCGTGGATGATCTCGACCGGACAGTCGATCCGGCCATACTCGGGCAGGTTCTCGACGATCTGGGGGTGCAGGCAGTCCAGAGCCTGCGCGTTCAGCCGGAACGTTCCGGAGCGCAGCGCCATGTCCACCCCGCCCTCGACCTCGTAACGGGGCGGGACCGGCTGAGGCTCGAAGATCTCCGCAAGCGCGGAGCGGATCATCCCGCGCGTCACCAGCCGACGCGCGATCGCCGACGCGGGGGCGCCCAGGACCGGATGCGACAGCAGACGATACCGCGCGCCGAGCCCGCCGCCCCAGTCCATCGTCGCGCCCGCGATGATGCCAAGGCCGGCCACCTCCTCGGGCCACCGCAGCGCCCAGTCGAGCACCAGCGCCCCGGACCAGGAGTGCCCGACCAGGACATATCGCTCGACGCCCAGGGCCTGCAGCCCGGCCCGCAGACGCGCGCCCTGCACCTCCAGCCGCCAGCCGCGCCCCGGCACGGGGTCGGAATGGCCGAAACCCGGCCGGTCGAAGGCGATGACCCGCCGCCTCCCCGCCAGAGGCTCGAACACCGAAAGTGCCCAGTCGCGCAGGTTCCCGCTCGCCCCATGCAACAGCACGAGCGGAAGACCGGCATCCGCCCCCCCTTCCAGCACATGCAGTCGGGCGCCCGGCGGGCCGATCAGCCGCCCCAAAGGGGCCCTGCCACTGTCCTCGGCTTGTTTCAGCATCGCTCCATCCTTTGTCGGTAAACGGATCGACGGCGGGGGCGATCCAAAAGTCAATCCTTCTTACCTTTGCGGGGTTGCAGTCCGCCGCCGCCGGGGACACGATACGGGACAGGCACAGGGAGCATGTCATGAACCTGCGCGATGTCCGGCTGTCGGACCGTTACGACCCGGGGAAATCGCCCATTCTGCTGTCCGGCACTCAGGCCCTCGTTCGCGCGTCGCTGATGCAGCGCGCCCGCGACGCCGCGGCCGGGCACGACACGGCCGGCTACGTCACCGGTTATCGCGGTTCGCCGCTCGGAGCGGTGGACGGGGCGTTCCGCGCGGCTGCGCCCGCGCTGGATCCCGCGAACATCGTCTTTCGCGAGGCGCTGAACGAGGACCTCGCCGCCACCGCCCTGTGGGGATCGCAGCAGGCCGGCCTGCGCGGCGAGGGCAGGCACGCGGGCGTCTTCGGCCTGTGGTACGGCAAGGGACCCGGGGTGGACCGCACGGGCGATGTCTTCCGCCACGCCAACTTCGCCGGCAGCGCGGCGCTCGGCGGGGTGCTGGTGGCCATGGGCGACGATCACACCTGCGAGAGTTCGACGACCTGCCATCAGTCCGACATGGCGATGATGGACGCGATGCTGCCCGTCCTGGCGCCCGCCGGCGTGCAGGACCTGCTGGACATGATGATGACCGGCTGGGCGCTCAGCCGGTTCTCGGGCTGCTGGGTCGGGATCAAGTGCCTGAAGGACCTGGTCGAGGCGACCGCGGTTGTCGACGGCGACCCCCACCGCGTCGGGCTGGCCCTGCCCGACAACTTCGCCCTGCCGCCGGGCGGGCTCAACATCCGCCGGGCCGACACCCCGCAGGCGCAGGAGGCACGCCTGCACGATCACAAGCGGTTCGCCGCGCAGGCCTTCGCGCGGACCAACCGCCTCGACCGCCGGGTGCACGGGACCTCGCGCGCGCGCATCGGCATCGTTTCGGCCGGCAAGAGCTGGTCGGATACCGTGCACGCGCTGGACACGCTCGGCCT
>JAABTX010000272.1 GCA_011389655.1 Thioalkalivibrio sp. | reverse complement strand
ACCAAGCATGCCGTCGTTGCCCACCACCGAGATCTCGGCCGAGGCGCCGCTCTCCATCAGATACAGCAGCGACACGATCGAATTGGTGGGGGAATAGACGTAGCCGCCGCTATCACCGGCCTCGCACAGCACCTCGCCCTGCGTCAGCGTGACCGGTTCGAGCAGTGGAAACACGCGTGCCTGGTCCTCCGCGGGCAGCATGCCCAGGATGTGATTTTCGATCGGTTCGATGGATTTAGACATCAAGATGTCAGTCCCTGGTGGCAAGTGGGCCGTGCAGAAGCTTCGGTAGGAGATCGCCGCGCCAGCAGCGCCGGCGCCGCGTCGTGCAGGTTTGCGGCAGCTTGGCCATTTCCGCACTCGCCCGCCTCGCTTCGGCAGGTCTCGCTGCGCCTCATCGTCGCCGAACTTCCCGTAGGATCCACGGGGGTGCATTCACGGCGTCGTGGAATGCCCGCATCTGGAACGGCCACGACAGTGAGTATGTCGGTACTGTGAGAGGTTACCCGGATCTCACGCTTCACAACATGCGGGATTTTACCCACCGCCTGCAGGCCCGCTGCTCCCGCAAGACGGCCCAGGAAAGTGCGGCTTAATCCGGGAATTCGGAGGACGAGGAGGACTGCGTCGGTGCGCTGGGCTTCACCGTGGTAAACAAGGTATGCATCCAGGGCATCGCACTCATCGCCATCCGCAACCATGAAGGACCGGAATCCGGGCCTCGGGTGCGATTTCCGAGCAGAATGCCCACGCCGACAGCCGAACCCAACATTGCCGGCGACGTAAGCCGCTCGCGGATGCTGTGGCCCAGCATCGTGCCCTGCTTGCGGACCGATCGGTGGCGCGCGAGCAGACGCCGCTCGGCATCGTTGATGCGTGCCGCCAGCGGCTCGGAGGACGGTGCGTCGCGGGTCATGATGACTTCTCCGTGTCGGGCGTCAGGCTCCGCACGGTGGCGGGGAACTGCAGATGAGGGAGTTGGCGGCGGATCGCCCAGCCCAGGATCACGGCGAGCAGCAGATTGGCGCCCACCGCCAGCAGTAGCGCCACGCTGGGACTGGCGACACCGTGGTCGATCAACGTCAGGATGATCGCCGCCAGCAGGCCCAGCCACGCGCTGAGCAGCAAACCGCCGACCATCACGCCCAGGATGACCATCCAGACGAGGCTTTCGCCGGCCTGGCGAGTCTCCAGCGCGGCGAGACCCACCTGGTCATGGAACAGCCCCCGCAACTCGCGGGCCAGAGAGCGGACATCCTGCAGCACCCCGGGACGATGGTCCGAGGTGCCAGTAGAGGTGGAGGATGCGTCCATGAAGGCGGCCTCTAGCGACCGCTCAACAGGCGGCTCAACAAAAAGCCTCCTGCGACGGCGATACCGACCGATTTCACCGGGTTCTTATTGATGTATTCCCGGGCATTCTCCATCCATTCCTCTTGCAGGTCTTGCAACTGTGCACCCTTCTCGCCGATCGCATCGGCGGCCTTATGGGTGGCATCGGCCATCTTGTCCACCGTTTCGTGGGCGCCTTCGGCTGCGCGCTCGACCTGTTCGTGCTTGCCTTGCCCGTTTCCGGGGTTTGCGTCGGGCTTCGATTGCACTGACTGGGTGTGTTCCATGATCTGCTTCCTATCGGTTGCATGCGCCAGGATTGACAAGATCAGAGTAGCGGCCCCAGGCACCTATGGTCTGTGCGGTGACGCACTGTCCACGCCCGTTCTTTGACATCCGGTCCTCTGCGGCCGCGGCGTTCACTCAATGGCGTCCTGAAGAGCTCGGTGGGAGGCCGCATGGCGAGCCCTCAGCGCGACGCGATCGCTGTCGATCGCAGTGGCCTCAAGAGCGCCCGCCAGCACATCGTTGTAGTCAGGAACGCGGCATCCTCCGGCGACTCCCTCGCGGACCGCCATTATTCACTCGGCGGGTTCTCCAGGTGGGTACGCACGTGGGTGCGTAACCCCAACCGCGACTATGGGGCCAGGTGGGGATCACGCCGATCAAGAGCAGGATGAGGACCATGAGCAGGATGGTTCCCAGTGTCATGGCGTTTCTCCCAGTGATGACGGGCAGTGGCCGAGTCCTTCGCGGCAGGTCTCTACAGCAAAGAGTCTCGCGGCGGGGGATGGGTCGTCTGTACGATGCCGCACGCACAGCGGGCCGCCTTTGGGGGCAGGGTTCCGGCGAGTCGACTCCGGCGCCCACGGAGGGAAAGCGGCGGACGGCGGTGCGCCAGGCCGGATCCCGGGTGTGGCCGCCGTCCGCGAAGTCGTTCCCGACTCGTACACCGTACCCTCTGGTTCCGACCGCTGGCGGCGCGCAGTTCGGCCAGCAGGGTCGCGCCGGGTGCGCCGGGTGCGCCGGTCACCGCCACCCCTGGCCCGGCTGGTGGCCGCAACTGGGCTAACGGGTCTGGGCGTGCATGCCGTACAGAAACCCTCTCCCCAGTGGCCGGAAGCAGGGCGCGAAATGGCACCCTCCGCGGGCTCTGTGCGCTAGCAGACAGACTGCCGAGTCGGCCTTGCCCACACTGATTTCCTCTATCGCAGAGGTATCCCGATGAAGTCTTTCCACCGCATCACGTTCACCACCTTGGCAGCGATCGGGCTGCTGAGCTTGAGTGCTTGCGCAGGCATGTCAACGCAGGACACGAACACGGCGATTGGCGCCGGAGCCGGAGCCGTCGATGGTGCAGTCCTCACAGGTGGCACCGCGGTCGGAACCGTCGGCGGGGCCGCCGTTGGCGGCATCATCGGCCACGAAGTCAGTGGTGATTGAGTTTCTTCAGTGGAGACCCCTGCCGGTCCCAGCCGGCGGGCAAGCGCGAACCTTTGAGTACA
>JAABTX010000271.1 GCA_011389655.1 Thioalkalivibrio sp. | reverse complement strand
CGCCCGGATGTCGCTCTTCACCTTGGTGATGCGGGCATCGTCCGGGCGGTCCATCACCCGCGGTACCACGATCGCCGCGAGGATGCCGAGGATCACCACCACCACCATGATCTCGATCAGCGTGAAACCGCGGTGGCGGTTGTGGGAGGCGGTTCTGCGCCCGCTGCGCGCACCGTGGACGGCCGTGCCCGGCGTGCTGGGACGGACCGCCGGGTCCCGGGTTTTCAAACAGACTCCATGCATGTTCAGTTCACCAGTTGGTTCAGTTCGAAGATCGGCAGCAGGATTGCCAGCACGATGGTCAGCACGACCGCTCCCATGGTCACGATCAGCAGCGGCTCGAAGACCCCGACCACCATCGCGATGCGGGTCTCGAGTTCGCGCTCCTGGGTCTCGGCGGCCCGCTCCAGCATCTCGTTGAGCTTGCCGCTGGACTCGCCGCTCTTGATCAGGTGCACGGTCATCGGCGGAAAGTACCCGCTCTGTTCCAGCGCCCGCCCTACGCCGCTGCCCTCGCGAACGCGCTGTGCTGCGGTTGCGACCGCCGAGCGCATCGGCTGGTTGCCGATCACCTCACCGGCGGTGCGCAGCGCCTCCAGCAGCGGCACGCCGCTGCCGGCCAGGATGCTGAGCGTGCGCGCGAAGCGCGCGGTGTTCAGCCCGCGGACCAGGCGCCCGATCAGCGGCAGCCGCAGCAGCAGATCATGATACCGGTAACGCCAGCGTTCGCGGCGCAGCAGCCGGCGCAGCCCGATGCCGGCCACCACCAGTCCGCCCAGCGCCCAAAGGCCGTAGTCGCGCAGCGCATCGCTGATGGCGATCAGGGCGCGGGTAAGCCACGGTAGCTCCTGGCCGATCCCGGCGAAGACCTGCACCACCTCGGGCACCACGAATGCGAGCAGTGCGACGGTGACACCGATCGCGACCACCGTGAGGATCAGGGGGTAGAACAGCGCCAGGGTGATCTTCTGCCGCAGCGCGTTGCGCCCCTCAGTGTAGTCCGCGAGGCGCTCCAGGACCAGGTCGAGGTGGCCCGACTGCTCGCCGGCGGCGACGGTGGTGCGGTAGAGGTCGGGGAAGACGCGCGGGAAGGACGCCATCGCGGTGGCCAGCGCATGACCCTCCATCACCCGGGTGCGCACCGCGGTCAGCACGCTGCGGATGCGGGCCTTTTCGGTCTGCCGCGCCACCGTCCCGAGGATCTCCTCCACCGGCAGGCCCGCGCGCGCCAGCGTCGCCATCTGGCGGGTGGCCAGCGCCAGATCCAGGGGGCTGATCCCGCGGGCGCCAAGGCCGAGCGAGCCGCCGCGGCGCGCCTGTTCGCGCACCTCCTCGACGGCCAGCGGCGTCAGGCCTTCCTGGCGCAGCCGCGCGCGCACCGAGCGCGGGGTATCCCCCTCGGTGACCCCCTTGCGCCTGCGGCCCCCGGCGTCGAGCGCCTGGTACTCAAATGCGGGCATCAGCCCTCACCCGGCCCCTGTAGGAGCGAGCCTTGCTCGCGAAGGTGGGGCAGGCGACACGCGCCAGGGGCAATGCGGCGCCCGATCGCGGCTGGAAGCCGCTCCCACGACCCCCCGGCGCCGGATCGCGGCTGGAAGCCGCTCCCACGACCCCCCGGCGCTGGATCGCGGCTGGAAGCCGCTCCTACGCGGGGGCTTTGGCGGCTTTGTCCCGCAAGCGGCAGACGGGAGAAGGCTCCCTCCCCCGACTTCGTGGGAGGGCTGGGGAGGGGGCGCGGCGCACACCGGCTGCGCGGCACGCTCAGTCCTCGCGGGTCACGCGCACGACTTCCTCGACCGTGGTCGAGCCGTCGAGGATGCGGCGCACGCCGTCGGCGCGAATGCTGGGCGCGTTCATGCGCACATGCTCGCTCATCGCCCGTTCGTCCGCCCCGTCGTGGATCATCTGGCGCAGGGTATCATCGACCTCCACCAACTCGTAGATGCCGGTACGGCCGCGGTAGCCCGAGCCGTTGCATTGCGGGCAGCCGCTCGCCCGATGCACCAATGGCGGATCCGACAGGTCCAGCCCCAGCTGGATGCACTCGCTGTGGGTGGCCAACGCCGCATTGCGGCACTGCGGACACAGCAGCCGGACCAGGCGCTGCGCGAGGATGCCGTTCAGCGTGGACGCGAGCAGGAACGGTTCCACCCCCATGTCGCGCAGCCGGGTGATCGCGCCGATCGCGGAATTGGTGTGCAGCGTGGAGAAGACCAGGTGTCCGGTCAGGCTGGCCTGGACCGCGATTTGCACCGTTTCCAGGTCGCGGATCTCGCCGACCATCACCACGTCCGGGTCCTGGCGCAGGATCGCGCGCAGGCCGCGGGCGAAGGTCATGTCCACCCGGGTGTTGATCTGCGTCTGGCCGATGCCGTCGAGGTAGTACTCGATCGGATCCTCGACCGTCAGGATGTTCCGGCTGCGATCGTTCAGGCGCATCAGCGCCGCATAGAGGGTGGTGGTCTTGCCGGAACCGGTCGGGCCCGTGACCATCACGATCCCGTGCGGCCGGCCGATCACCCGTTCCATCGACACGTACTGCGCCTCGGACATGCCCAGGTGGCGCAGCTCCAGGCGTCCGGCCTGCTTGTCGAGCAGGCGCAGCACCACCCGCTCGCCGTGCCCGGAGGGCAGGGTGGAGACGCGCACGTCCACCGGGCGGCCGGCCACGCGCAGGGAGATGCGTCCGTCCTGGGGCAGGCGTTTCTCGGCAATGTCGAGGCGGGCCATCACCTTCACCCGCGACACGATCAGCGGCGCCAGCGCCGCCGGGGGGTTCAGTACCTCGCGCAGCACGCCGTCCACGCGCAGGCGCACCGACAGGCGCGACTCGAAGG
>JAABTX010000270.1 GCA_011389655.1 Thioalkalivibrio sp. | reverse complement strand
TGCCTTGCCCGGTTTCACCGCGGCGTCGATCCAGCCCTTGTCGAAGAACGGCGTGGCGATTTCGCCCATGCGCGGAGCGAATTCGGTGTAGGCGTTCATCGCCGTTTCGCGCGCCTCGTCCCAGGTGACGGTGCGGTCGGCCTGCATCGGCAGCGGCGCGTTGCGGTCCCAGACCTGCATCACGTCCAGCCCCAGCCACTTGCGCTTGAGCTCGTAGTAGCGGTGCGACAGGCGCGGGTAGGCCTTGACCACCGCGTCGCGCAGCGCCTCGACCACCTCGGGTTCGACATCGTTGGACAGGTGGCGGCCGGTCTGGGCCGTGGGCATCCCGCGCCAGCGATCCATCACTTCCTTTTCCTTGGTCTGCGTGTTGTGAACGCGGGCAAAGGTGCGGAGGTTCGCGGCAAAGACGCGGGCCAGCTCGCGGGCGGCGGATTCGCGCGTGGCGCGGTCCTGGTCGGTCAGCAGGTTCAGCGTGCCCTCGATGGTCAGTTCCTCGCCGTCGACCTCGAAGGTCAGCCCGGCGATGGTTTCATCGAAGAGCCGTTCCCAGGCATCGCCCACCACGCCGAGGTCGTGCAGGAATTTTTCCAGCTCGTCGGAGAGCTGGTAGGGTTTCATCGCGCGCATCCGGTCGAAGGCGCGCTTGTAGCGGGCCAGGTCGGCGTTGCCGGCAAAGAGGCTGTCGTAGTGGTCGTCCTCCATCCGGTTGGCTTCGAGCGAGAAGAAGACCAGCGGCGTGGTGTAGTTGGTCAGCTTTTCCTGGCAGTCGGACAGGAACTTGGCGCGCTCGGCATCGGTGGTCAGCTGGTAGTAGCGCAGCCCGGCGAAGGACATGATGCGCCCGGCGACGGTCTGGATCTTCTCGTTGCGCTGGACCAGCGTGAGGAAGTCGTCGGGCGACAGGGTGTCGAGCTTGCCCTCGTAATCCTCGGCAAAGCTGCGGCAGGCCTCTTCGAGCCAGTCAAGATCGCGTTTCAGCTCGGGCGCGTCGGTGGCGGGGTAGAGATCGGTCAGGTCCCATTCGGGCAGGTCGCCCAGATCCTTGCCCCCGGCGCTGGCGTTGGCATCGAAGACGGGTCGCAGGGTCATGGGGTTCTCCTTTGGTCTGTTTGGACCAGAGCTAAGCCGGGGCGGCCCCGGCTTCAACTGTCGAAACGGTCGAAGGTGCGGCGCGGGGGCGGTCGGGGCCCTGTTTCGGGCCCCTCGGCGCGGCGCGCGGTCAGAACCGGTGTTCGAGGGTCAGGTGAAAGGCGCGGCCGCGGGCCCCGTCGGTGGCGGCAACAAGGAGGCTGCTGTCGGGCCGGAACGCGTGGTCCAGCGCGATGCCGTAGGCGTCGTCCCTGCCGTCTGCGGTGAATTCGCCGAAGGCCATCAGGTTCAGCCGCCCGGGGACCGGGACCACCAGGTCCAGCGCCAGCGCATCGGGGCGCCGGTTGGCATCGGGATGCAGGTAGGCGATGCCGAGTTCGGCCCGGCCCAGATCGACACGCGCGCCGATCTTGGCGTTGATCCGCTCGATGGAATGGCGGTCCGAGGACACCGCCTCGATCGCGGCGGCCAGTTGCCAGCCCTCGCCGTTGTAGGCGACGGCCAGCGAGAGGGCACCGAAATGGCCCTTGGAGGCGTCGTGCAGGGACACGGCCACATCCGTCCGGCCAAGGCTCTGCCGCCAGGACAGGCCCCAGGGCACGGCGGTATGGCGCATGGCCTCGACCGTGGCGTGGGCGCGGGCGTATTCGGCGCGTTCATAGGCGAGATAGGGCGCGGCGCGGGCAAAGACCGAGGGCAGCACGGAATCATAGGCCGGACGCACCACGCCGGCGCGCCAGCGGTCGTTCCAGACCAGCGCGGCATAGGTTTCATGCGGATGCTTGCCCGTCAGCGCATAGGCGAAGGCCCCGAACTCGAAGCCGAGCGGCGCCTTGCGTCCCAGCGGGACAACGCCGGTGACGTCGATGACGCCGATGCTGGACCCGCCATCGAGGTCATGCGCGCTGAGCGCCACCCGCCCGTCGAAGGTGAAGGATTGCGCCACCGCCAGCGAAGGGCAGAGCAGGGTCAGGGCAAGGAGCGCGGAACGGAACATGGGCTGGGCCGCCGTTGGGCAAATCGCGGCGATCTATCCATCATCCCGGCCCCGGTGCGAGTCCGAAATTCCCGACCCGCGCAGGCCGTGGCATTCCGGTCATCCGTAGGCGGCCAGCAAGGCCTGGAGATCGGCCAGCGTGTTGGCCTCTTGCGGGGGCTTGTCGTGGCGCCAGCGGGCCATGCGCGGAAACCGCAGGGCCAGGCCGGACTTGTGCCGCGGGCTGGCCTGGATGCCTTCGAAGGCGATCTCGAAGACATGTTCCGGGCGCACCTGACGGACGGGGCCGAAGCGTTGCAGGGTATTCTTGCGGACCCAGCGGGTGATCTGGTCGAATTCCTTGTCGGTCAGGCCGGAATAGGCCTTGGTGAAGGGGACCAGTTCATTACCCTGCCAGACCGCGAAGGTGAAATCGGTGAACAGGTTGGCGCGGCGGCCGTGACCCTGCTGGGCGTAGATCATGACCGCGTCGACGGTCAGCGGGTCCAGCTTCCATTTCCACCAGTCGCCCTTCTTGCGGCCCGAAAGGTAGGGGCTGTCCTTTCGTTTCAGCATCACGCCTTCGGCGCGGGCCTGGCGGGCGGTGGCACGGGTGTCGGCCAGCGATTGCCAGCTATCGAAGGCGATGGTCGGCGAGGGGCGCAGGGGCGCGTCCCCGGGCAGGTCGGCCAGCAGTTCGTCAAGCCGCGCGCGCCGGTCTGCCAGTGGCGCGTCGCGAAGGTCGTGCCCGCGATGTTCCAGCAGGTCGT
>JAABTX010000269.1 GCA_011389655.1 Thioalkalivibrio sp. | reverse complement strand
TTCTACCCGCCGGAATACCGCGACCTGATCACGCAAAAGTTCAACGCCTGCGCCCGAACTGGCACCGAATTCGACGAGGTGTTGCAGATCGTCACCGCGAAGGGCAACCGCGTCTGGGTTCGGAGCGTCGGTGCGCCGGAGCGGGACGCGGGCGGGCGGATCGTCGCCGTGCTGGGCGCGTTTCAGGATATTTCCCGGCTTGTCGGCCTGTACCAGCGGACCGAGGACCTGTGCGCGCGGCTCGGGCGCGTGCTCGAAAACATGAGCGACGCCTTCGTCACCATCGACCCGGACTGGCGCTTCAGCTATCTCAACCGCGCGGCCGAGGCCGTGCTGCGGCGTGGCTCGGGCGATTTGCTGGGCAGGAACGTCTGGCGGGAATTCCCGGAGACGGTCGGCACCCTGTTCGAGACCGAATTGACCCGCGCGCTCGACACCGGGACATCGGTCACGTTCGAGGAGTTCAATCCGTCGCTCGAAACTTGGTTCCGGGTCACCGCCTACCCGACACCGGACGGGCTGGCCGTGTATTTCCGGGACGTCACCCGCGACCGGGCCAGCTACCAGAGGCTCAGACTGCTCGATACCGCGGTTTCGCGGATGAACGACACCCTGCTGATCACCGAAGTCGCCCCGCTCGATGCACCCGACGGGCCGCGCATCGTCTATGCCAACCGGGCCTTCGAGCGGTTGACCGGCTATGCGGCCGACGAGGTGATGGGCGCGACCCCACGGATCCTGCAGGGTCCCGACACCGACCGGGGTGAACTCGACCGTATCCGCGGCGCCCTCGAACGCGCCGAGCCGGTCCGCGCCGAGATCGTTAACTACGGCCGCGACGGCCAGCGCTACTGGCTGGAGATCGACATCGCCCCGGTCACGGATGATGCCGGGCGGCCCACGCATTTCGTCTCGCTGCAACGCGACACGACCGAGCGGCGAGAGGCCGAGGCGAATCTGAGGCTGGCCGAGCAGCGCTTCGGCATGGTCGCGCAGGCCACCAAGGATGTCATCTGGGACTGGGATATCCTGTCGGGCAGCATGTGGTGGAACGATAACCTGCTGACCGTGTTCGGCCATGACCCGGCCGTTCCGATCAATGTCTCGCATCGCGGCTGCCCCTACGTCCACCCCGATGATCTCGACCGTGTCGTCGAAGAGCTCGACAGGGTGATCGCGGGGGCGGACACATCCTGGCACGGCGCGTACCGCGTCCTGCGGGCCGATGGCACGACGGCGCATGTGCAGGATCGCGGGATCGTTCTGCGCGACGACACCGGCAAGGCCGCGCGGATGATCGGCAGCATGGCCGATGTCACCCGCGAGCGCGAGTCCGAGGCGATCCTGCGCCAGTCGCAGAAACTCGAGGCCATCGGCCAGCTCACCGGCGGTCTCGCGCATGATTTCAACAACCTGCTGACTGTCGTGCTCGGCAATGCGGAATTGCTGGCCGAGGCTCTCGGCGACCGCGGAGACCTGCTGGCGATGGCGGACCAGATGATCGGTGCGGCCCAGAGGGGGGCCGACCTGACCGGCCGGTTGCTGGCCTTTGCCCGCCAGCAGCCGCTCGACCCGGCGGTGATCGACGTGAACGACGCCATTCGGTCCGTGCTGCCGCTTCTGCACAAAAGCCTCGAGGACCATGCCGAGATAAAGCTGGTTCCGGCCGATGATCTCTGGCTGAGCGAGATCGACCCCAGCCAGCTGGACGCGGCGCTGCTCAACCTCGTCATCAATGCCCGCGATGCGATGCCCGCGGGCGGCTGCGTGACCATCGAGACATTCAATACCGTGGTGGAGGCCGGAACGGCCGATCTCGTCGATCCCGGGGAAGGCCGCTTTGTTGTCGTCGCGGTGACCGATACCGGCAGCGGCATGTCGCCCGACGCCGTCGAGCGCGCGCTCGAGCCGTTCTTCACCACCAAGCAGACCGGCACCGGGCTCGGCCTGCCGATGGCCTTCGGCTTTGCCCGGCAATCGGGGGGATATCTGAGAATAAAGTCTCGGGAGGGTGAGGGCACGCGGGTTGAGCTGTATTTTCCGCGCTCCGTATCCCGAGACCCGGACACGCCCGGCGACACCGCCGACGGCGCGGCTCCGCGCGGGCGCGGGCAGCACATCCTCGTGGTCGAGGATGATCTCTTCGTGCGGCGTCACGCGGTGGCCACCATCCGCAGCCTCGGCTACCGGGTCAGCGAGGCGGAGGACGCCGCGGCCGCGCTGGCCCTGCTCGCTGACGCCGATGACATCGCCCTGCTCTTCACCGATATCGTGATGCCCGGGGACATGAACGGACGGGACCTCGCCGAGGCCGCGGCCCGCCTCCGTCCCGACCTGCCTGTGCTCTACACGTCGGGCTACACCGACGATGCGCTTACCCGGCAGGGACGGCTGGACCCGGGCGTGCAGCTGCTGTCGAAACCGTACCGGACGCGGGATCTGGCGTTCAAGCTGAGTGCCGCTCTGAACCGGGACGCGACCGATAACTAGAGCGTCCTGCGCGGGCCGTCCGGGTGTCGTGGTGTCATCGGGCGACACACGAGTTTGGACATGCGTTGCATGATATTGCACACGCGCTGCACACCTGTTGCACACTAGGCTCGTAGGTTTGCCGTCCTGCCCCTGACTGACCGACCGACCCACGGGGCGCTGCGACGCGGGAAGTACAAAATCATGTCATCACATCACAACGACGACGCGGCGATCAACGCGATGAGTCCACGCCAGATCACGGATGTCCTGATCGGGCTGCTCGAACACGCCGAGAGCAACGGGTTGCCCGGTCTGGAGGCAAACCTGGTCAAAACGCTCGATGCGCTGATTGGCGAGATCAGGGACAAGGAG
>JAABTX010000268.1 GCA_011389655.1 Thioalkalivibrio sp. | reverse complement strand
AGGTCCCCGAGCCCATGCCGGGAACCCTCCTTCACCCGAAAGGGACGCTTGACGGGCGACGCCCGCAGCGCCGAGCTCTCGAAAAGAGCAAAATAGAATGTAACCGGCAGCGACGTTCCAGCTTCATTCAACCTTCTCAAGGATGACAAGACAATTCATTCATTGATCCTGTAGGCCGGCGTGCTTCAGGATTTTATGCAGCTAGAGGATTACAGCGTGAGTTTGCTCCGTGGGCCGGTCATTGCGGCGTGCCGGT
>JAABTX010000267.1 GCA_011389655.1 Thioalkalivibrio sp. | reverse complement strand
CAGCTAGGGGATTACAGCAGGAGTTTGCTGCGGGTGGTTGTTCATTGCGGCGTGCCGGTAACAGGCTCGAGCCCGGCGTCCGCGACTTCGGATCGGACCTCCCAAACACCGTCACAGGTTACGGTCCCGTCCGCGGCGGGCCTGCAGAAGTTGCCCCAGAGACCGCTGGTGCGCCAGGCATCCACCATGCCGAGCTGGGTCATCAGCTCGACGAAGCCGGGCGTGGCCCGGGTGGATGCCAGTGCCGGATGCCAGATTAGAAAGTACCCCCCGTAGCCGGGCGTCAGGTACTCTCGACGGAGGAAGTCGAGCGCCAGGCGGTCGTCGCCCTGGCGTGCGGCGATCATGGCGTAGAACGCAGCGCTGCCCCGCCGCAACGGTGCGTCCTCGACCAGCCTGCGGTTCATGATCGCCAGGACGGCCTGCTGATCGCCCCACTTCCCGGCCAGGGGCGAACCGGCGCTCTCCAGCCACTCGTTCATGGGGCCGGGGTCCGGCGACATCAAGGCGTTTGCCACGTCGAACAGCCGCCGTTCCCGGAGCCGTCCCTGCAGAGTCTGCATCTGCTGAAAGGCGGCGACCGCCTCCTCACGACGCCCGAGGTAGAACAGCAGATCCCAGGTCTCGGCGGTCGGGCCCAGCGGGTCATATGGCTGCATGCGCCGGGCTTCAGCGAGGGAGGCGGTGTAGCGGCCGAACTGCTGGTAGTAACAGGCGACCGGGCAGCTCGCCGGGGCCCGACTGATGCCGCTGCGGGCCCGCAGCTTCAGGGCCTCGGCCATCTTTTCGTCTGCACCGACGAAATCGAGGTAGGACATGCGGACCCAGGCCTCGAGCGCATGGCTCTCCCAGTACTCCGGCGCCAGCCGCACAGCATGACGAGCGGCCTCGGCCATGTCCCGCAACGCGGTGGCGGTATGGTCGGGTTCCCGAGAGCGAGCCCCGTACGCATGGCCCAGTCCGACCCAGGCCCGGACGAATTCGGGATCCAGGGATACCGCCTCTTGGAACTCCTGGATCGCGCGCTGATTGGTCTCCTCCAGATGATGCCAGAACAGCGCCAGCCCGCGAAGATAGTGAGCGTATGCGCGGCCGTCCTCGGTCTGGCCCGCCCGGGCACGGGGTGCGGTGCCCAGTTCCAGGCTGAGCGCGGAGGCCAGGGACCGGGCGATCGCTTCCTGCACCGAGAGTGGATTGTCGATCTCGTATTCATAGGTCGCCGACCAGTGTCGCAACCCCGTGCCGGCCCGGACGAGTTCAGCGCCGACGTGGGCCTGGCTGCCATTCCAGCGGACACTGCCGGAGAGCACGTGGTCGGCGCCAGTCGGCGCGACTGTTCCCTCGACGCGCGTGCTCCTGCCAATGACCCGGAGATCGGGGATGCGGCTGATCTCGTCGATCACCGCTTCCGTCAGGCCTTCCGCGAAGTAGCGGTGGTCCGGGTTGTCGGAGAGGTTCCGGAAGGTCAGAACGGCGACCGTGGGCGGCGTGGCGGCGGGTCGTGTGGCTTCGGAGGTCAGGAAGAACCACGCCGCTGCCACCAAAACCAGGCCCGCGATACCGACGGCCAGCAACCGCCTTGGCCAGCCGGCGACGTCCGGGTCCGGCGTCCCGCCTTCATCGCCCTCGGGCACCGCGCGGACCTCGGCCAGCAGCCGATACCCCTCGCCGCGCACCAGACCCACGTAGCTGGGGTCCTGGGCATCGTCGCCGATAGCCTTGCGCAGCAGGCGGACCCGCTGGGTGATGGTTTCGTTGCTCACCACCCTGCCTTCCCAGACCCGGGCCGCCAGAGTCTCGGTGTCGACCACGGCCGGTGCGGCATCGACCAGGGTGAGGAGCAAGTCGTAGGACAGCTTTGGGAGGGCAAGAGAACGACCGTCCCGCAGCACCTCATGAGTGGCGGTATCAATGACCAGGTCGCCCACCGCCAGACGCGGGGGCTGCGATGCCTCGGCCGTCGTCATGGTGCCTCAGGCTGGGGCTTTCGGACTCCTGCGTTCCGGACTGGTGCTATCGAAGCAGACAGCGCCGGCTCCCGCAATCTTCACGAAAACTTCAGCCGGCCTTCACCCGCTTCATCCCCGATAGTCCTAGGTTGAAGGTCCAAATCGACAGGAGCAAGGGAAATGAATTCGATGACGCATTTGTGCAAGCCGCTGCTGGCCCTGGCAGTCGTGGTCTTTATGCTGCCCGCGGCTAGCGTTCAGGCTCGGTCATTCGGCGTCTGGAAGCATCTGTTCGGCGCGGAGTTCGGGCCGGCCACGCCGGTGGCGGAAGTGAACGACCCCGGAGCCGGAGACGGTTGCCCGATCGAGAGCCCTGATGGTCTGAGCCTGGTGATCGCCTCCACCCGGGGTCCCGGTGGCGATCTGGATCTGTGGAGCGCCGAACGCAGCAGCACCGACGAGCCGTTCGGCCCGCCTGCCGAGCTCGCAGCGCCCATCAACGGGCCCGCCGACGACTTCTGTCCCACGCCCGTGGGCCGTAGCCTGTTCTTCGTGTCTTCCCGCCCCGCAGCGTGCTCCGGCGGCAACATCTATCAGTCGCGGCAGGACCTGGACGGTGACTGGCAGGAGCCG
>JAABTX010000266.1 GCA_011389655.1 Thioalkalivibrio sp. | reverse complement strand
GATCGCCGAACCGGGGAAGTCCAGCAAGGACTCCTCCAGCGCCCGCAGCGTCTCTACGTCCAGGTCGTTGGTTGGCTCGTCCAGAAGGAGCAGGTTGCCGCCGCTCTTCAGCACCTTGGCCAGGTGCACCCGGTTGCGTTCGCCGCCAGACAGGTCCTTCATCCGCTTCTGCTGATCGGAACCCTTGAAGTTGAAGCGCCCCACGTAGGCGCGCGAAGGCATCTGGAAGTTGCCGACCTGCACCACGTCCTGGGCATTGGAGATCTCCTCCCAGACGCTCTTTTCGTCCGCCAGCGCGTCGCGGCTCTGGTCCACATACGCGATCTGTACGGTCTCGCCGACACTGATGCTGCCCCCGTCGGGCTGTTCCTGTCCGGTGATCATGCGGAACAGTGTGGTCTTGCCCACCCCGTTCGGCCCGATCACGCCGACGATGCCCCCGCGCGGCACGTCGAAGGACAACCCCTGGTACAGCACCCGGTCCCCGTAGGTCTTGCTCAGGTTTTCGGCCTCCAGCACCACGTCGCCGAGCCGCGGGCCTGGCGGAATGTAGAGCTCCTTGGTCTCCGAACGGCGCTGGTAGTCACTGGAGGCGAGCTCCTCGAAGCGCTTCAGGCGCGCCTTGCTCTTTGCGGTGCGGCCCTTCGGATTGCTGCGCACCCACTCGAGCTCGGACTCCATCGCCCGGACGCGCGCCTGCTCGGTCTTCTCTTCCTGGGCCAGGCGCTTCTCCTTCTGCTCCAGCCAGGACGAGTAATTGCCCTGCCACGGAATGCCCTGCCCACGGTCGAGTTCCAGGATCCACCCGGCCACGTTGTCCAGGAAATAGCGGTCGTGGGTCACCGCGACCACGGTTCCGGAGAACTCCTTCAGGAAGCGCTCCAGCCAGGCCACGCTCTCGGCGTCCAGGTGGTTGGTGGGTTCGTCCAGGATCAGCATGTCCGGGCTCGAGAGCAGCAGCCGGCACAGCGCGACGCGGCGCCGCTCGCCACCGGACAGCGTCTTCACGTCCGCATCCCAGGGCGGCAGGCGCAGCGCATCGGCAGCGACCTCCAGACGGCGCTCGAGGTTGTGCCCGTCGCTGGCCTGGATCAGGGACTCCAGTTCCGCCTGTTCTGCGGCCAGCTTGTCGAAATCGGCATCCGGCTCGGCGTAGGCCGCGTAGACCTCATCAAGGCGTGCCAGGGCCTGCTTGATCGGCTCGACGGCCTCCTCGACGTTGCCTCGCACGTCCTTGCCGCCGTCGAGCTGCGGCTCCTGCGGAAGAAAGCCGATCTGGATGCCCGGCTGCGGACGCGCCTCTCCGACGATATCCCTGTCCAGCCCCGCCATGATCCGGAGCAGGGTCGACTTCCCGGCACCGTTGTAGCCGAGCACGCCGATCTTCGCCCCCGGGAAGAAGTTGAGATGGATGTCCTTCAGGATCTGCTTCTTCGGCGGGACGATCTTGCCTACGCCGTTCATGGTAAAGATGTACTGCGCCATGGAACCTCTTTCGTTATTGCCTGCAAAGGGTGATCTGGACGCGAGACTCTACCACGAGTTCCCGATGAAATTATCCGGGGGCTGGTGCGTCTATACGGAGATTCCCGTTTGCAACCAAGGAGGATTCCCATGTCCCGGAACCGCAAGGTGGCTCGTCCCTTCATCCTGGCCCTGCTGCTCTGCCTGCCGCTGGTTGGCCAGGCGGTGGAACGCGTCACGCTGGAGCACGACGGACTGACGCTGGTCGGACACCTGCAGTCGGTGGCCGACCCGGCAGAGGGCGTGATCCTGATGCTGCATGGCACGCTCGCACACGGTCGCATGGAGACGATGGCAACGGTGCAGGATCTGCTGGCCGATCACGGCCTGAACTCGCTGTCGGTGAACCTCAGCTACGGCATCGATGCCCGCGAGGGCATGTTCGAGTGTGACCGGCCCATCACCCATGGCGTGCACGATCACTTCCGCGAGCTGGACGCCTGGATGGGCTGGCTGCAGTCCGAGGGTTTCGGCCCCGTGAGCCTGCTGGGGCACTCGCGCGGCGGCAACCAGTTGACCCGCTACGCGCAGGAATGGGTATCGGACGACATCCGGACACTGGTCCTGGTCGCCCCCTCGACCCATGAGCCGGAGCGCGCGGCGGAGAACTACGAGGCCCGGTCCGAGATGCCGCTGGTGGCACGCCTGGACCAGGCGCGTGAACTGCTGCGGATGGATCAGCAGGAAACCATGCTGGAGGATGTGCGCTTCCTGTACTGCGAGTCCCTCGACGTGTCCCCGCGCGCCTTTCTCGGCTACTACGACCCGGCAGAGGGCCATGACACCCCGACCGTGCTCGCTGGAATCGAGGTCCCGACGCTGGTGGTAATCGGATCCGAGGACGATGTGGTACCGGACCTGCCGGAGCGCATGACCGCGCTTGAGGACGCGGACTCCGTCAGCACCACGACCATTGACGGGGCGGGTCACTTCTTCCGGGACTTCTTCGCCGACGACGTTGCCAGCGTGGTTGCGGATTTCGTTGCCGAGCACTGATCCCGCGAGGTCCGACGCTGCCCGGCCTCCGTAGGGTGGGCAAAACGAAGTGTGCCCACCGGCGACCGACGCGGCCGGGATGGTGGGCCCGCTGCGCTTGGCCCACCCTACGCCGAAGGGCTCTTCGCGTAGCGGGAGCCCACCGCCCACCGACGCGGCCGGGATGGTGGGCCCGCTGCGCTTGGCCCACCCTACGCGGAGCGTGGCTGTGAAGGCGGGCCGTAGGGTGGGCAAAACGAAGTGTGCCCACCGGCGACCGACGCGGCCGGGATGGTGGGCCCGCTGCGCTTGGCCCACCCTACGCCGAAGGGCTCTTCGCGTAGCGGGAGCCC
>JAABTX010000028.1 GCA_011389655.1 Thioalkalivibrio sp. | reverse complement strand
CTTCGTTTTGCCCACCCTACGGTCCGCGTTCGCAGCCGCGCTCGGGCGTAGGGTGGGCCAAGCGCAGCGGGCCCACCATCCCGGCCGCGGCGATCTGTGGTGGGCACACTTCGTTTTGCCCACCCTACGGTCCGCGTTCGCAGCCGCGCTCGGGCGTAGGGTGGGCCAAGCGCAGCGGGCCCACCATCCCGGCCGCGGCGATCTGTGGTGGGCACACTTCGTTTTGCCCACCCTACGGTCCGCGTTCGCAGCCGCGCTCGGGCGTAGGGTGGGCCAAGCGCAGCGGGCCCACCGTCCCGGCCGGATCGGTCCGTGGTGGGCACACTTCGTTTTGCCCACCCTACGGTCCTGAAGGCCGGAGCGTGGGGCTTCGTGACCGGACCGTTGGCGGCCACGGATGGCCGCCATCGAGCGCCCTGGGAAGGCTCGAGCGTGTCCGGTCACGGAGCCCCACGCTCCGGCCCTTCCCCGACGCCCGGACGCCTACACCAGCCGGTTCATGCAGGGCTCGTCGTTGCTCAGGCAGCGCAGGTTTTCCACCGTGGTGCGGGCGATCTCTTCCATCGCCTGCCGGGTCAGGAAGCCCTGGTGGCCGGTCACGAGCACGTTCGGAAAGGTGAGCAGGCGCTGGAACAGGTCGTCCTGGATCACCTCGTCGGAGAGATTCTTGAAGAAGAGGTTCTCCTCCTGTTCGTAGACGTCCAGACCGAGGCTGCTGATATGCCCGCTCTTCAGGGCGTCGATCACCGCCGCGGTGTCGATGATCGTGCCGCGGCTGGTGTTGATCAGCATCACGCCCGGCTTCATCAGCGCAATCGCCTCGGCGTCGATCATGTCGTGGGTCTCGGGCGTCAGCGGGCAGTGCAGGCTGATCACGTCGCAGCGGCTGAGAAAGGCCTCCCAGGGCAGGAACTCGATGCCACTCTCCTCGACCTCGGGATCCGGGTAGGGATCGAAGGCGACCACGGTGCACCCGAAGCCCTGCATGATCCGGCCGAAGGTGCGCCCGATCTTGCCCGCACCGACGATCCCCACGGTGCGGCCGTTGAGATCGAAGCCGATCAGGCCGTCGAGCAGGAAGTTGCCTTCGCGCACCCGGTTGAAGGCCCGGTGGGTCTTGCGGTTCAGGGTCATGATCAGCGCCACCGCGTGCTCGGCCACCGCGCTGGGCGAGTAGGCCGGCACCCGCGCGACGCGCACGCCGAGCTTCTCGGCCGTCTCCAGGTCAACGTTGTTGAAGCCCGCGGAGCGCAGCGCGACGAGATCGATGCCCGAGGACTTCAGTGCATTCAGCACCTCGGCATCCAGGCGGTCGTTGACGAACGCACAGACGGCCGTCGCGTCCTGTGCCAGCACCACCGTGTCCGGTTCCAGCCGGGGCTCGAGGAAGTGGAACTGAACGTTGCTGTCGGTCGCGGCCTGTGTGAGGAACACGCGGTCGTATTTCTGCGCGCTGAAGACCGCGACACGGCACTCCCGGGAATCGCTCATCGGCTCACCTCACAATGACTGGAGAGCCCATTAGATTACCAGAGAAGCCCGCGGTCACGAGACCGGGCGCCAGAGGCGCGCCGCGTAATCGCGGGCCTCGTCGCGGACCGGAAGCCGGGTGAATCCGCGACCGGCGAAAAAGCCCTCGGCCCCGGCCTGCGCGCGCACCAGGATTCCGGCCTGCCCGGCCGCGCGGGCCGCTTGCGCCCCGTCCTCCACCAGGAGGGTGCCGAGGCCGCGGCGATGGTGGGTCGGACGCACGTAGAGGCCGTGCAGGAGGGCTGCCGGAACCGGCTCGGGCAGTTCCTCCGGCGCGAGCGGCTCCCACGCGGCCACCGCGGCAAGCTCACCCTCGAATTCGAGCACGCGCAGGTCCAGGTGCTCCAGATCGGCCGCGGTGTAGCGGTAGCTCGGCATCACGAGGCGCTTCACGCGCTCCGGCAGATCCCAGCTGCGCACACCGGCCTCCACGACCGCGTTCACCGCGTCGAGATCGTAGCCACCGGCCTGGCGAATCCGGGGCGCGACACCCCGGCTGAGAACGGCTGCCATGGCTCAGCTCACCAGCGCGCAGGCGGCGCGCTGCCGCCCGCAGGGTCGCGCGCGGAACCAGGCCCACGCCTTTTCGTGGTAGTGGTAGGCAGCGGTGTTCACCAGTGGCTCGATCAACGCGATCAGTCCCCCGATCACGAGACTGCCGGTCAACGCGTACACGACCCCGATGGCCACCGTGAAATGGACGATGCCGAACGAGATGGTCTTTGTCATGGCTTGTCTCCCGCAAATTCCTTGGGTGTAGTATCGAGCCACGATCACCATGTTGAAAGACAATTGAAACTATTGTCTGTATAGACTTTTGAAATGATTGCCCCCACGAACTCGGGAGGCGCAGGCGAGACCAACAACCATGGACATGCTGCGAAGCAACATCGACGAACAGCGGCGGCGGCTGCAGCAGGAGCTGCACGAACCGCTGGATCGCATCGCACAGCGTCTGCGCGGTGCGTGGCCGGAACGCGGCCCGGTGACCACCGCCCTGCAGAATTCGATCCGGGAACTGCCGCACTGCACCTATCTCTACGCGCTGAGCACCGGGGGCATCCAGATCTGCGACAACGTGTCGCACGCGGGCCTGCTGCCGGAGCACTACGGGCGCGACCGCTCGCAGCGGCCGTACATGAAGGAGGTGGTGCCTGCGGACGGATTCCTCCTCTCCGAGGCCTACATCAGCCTGATCGGACGCCGCCCCTCGCTGACGGCCCTGCAACTGGTGCGCGAAGCCGACGGGACCGCGCTGGGCTTCCTCGGGGCCGACTTCGACCTGCGGAACCTGCCGCACAGCGGAGACCTGTACGAGGAATCGACCGAGTGGCGGCAGATCAAGGGCGACCCGTCGATCCGCGGCACGGTGTTCCTGCAGACGCGCACCGACAGCCTGATGGACCGGGACATGGACAGCGTGCTCTCCGTGCTGGAAGAGCTCTTCAGCGAACGCGGCGTATTCCAGTGTGTGCTGCACTTCTCGAGCAGCCGGGCGACCGTTTGGACGCTGGAGGACCCCTACCGCTACCGCATCCTGACCCACGACGCACTGAGCGAGCCGGACACCTGTCTCGCCTTTCCCCGGATGCCCTATCCGGACACTGCCCTGATGCCGGCGGAGGCGATCCCGGAGATCCTCGAGAACCTGAAGGCCCTGCGCTTCGCCGATGAAACCGTCTACCTGCGCTCCTCCTCGATCAATCTGTTCAACGGCATGATCAGCCTCACCTTCTCCTGCGACGGCTCGCACTACATGACCTGGAAGGAGTTTCTGGACCGCTCGGTGGGCTTCTGGCTGGGTGACACGGGTTAGCGTGAAGGCCCTCTCCACTCCCGCCGCGAGCCGCTCTTCGGCGCAGGGTGGGCCAAGCGCAGCGGGGCCACCATCCTGACCGTCGCGGCCTGTGGTGGGCACACTTCGTTTTGCCCACCCTACGCCCTTCTTTCATGGTCGGGGATGACGCACGGGTGCAGTAACAGTAAGCATGGAAATCGCGGCCTGCCCTGCCCTCTCCCGCCTGCGGTGGAGGGGGGAGCGGGTGCGCGGCAGAAACGGTATGGTGGTCCCGTGACGACGCGCCTTTCCGAATGGCCCGCAAGACGAATACTGGAGCCAGCGATGCACCGATTTCTGATTCTCGCGCTTCCGCTGCTGGCGGCAGGTTGCCTGGGTCCGGAGATTCCGGAGGAGGAACTGCCGATCACCGTTCTGGCCCAGGGCCAGCAAAGCCTGCAGACAGAGACGCGCTTCGAGTGGATCACGGATCCCGATGGGTTCGAATCCCTGTGGGAGACGACGCAGACCGGAGCTCGGCCCTCGGTGGACTTCGAGCGCGATGGCGTCATCGCCGTCTTCCTGGGCGAACAGCCCACCGGCGGACACAGCATCCGGGTCGATCGGGCGGTACTCGGAGATGACGAGCTGATGGTGGAGGTGGTGCTGCAGTCACCGGGCCCCGAATGCATCACCACCCAGGCGCTGACCCGGCCCTATCAGATGGTGTCGGTGCCGCAGGTGGCCGAGCAGGCGACCTTCACAACCCGATCGGTGCTGGTCCCCTGCACCTGACGATCATGCCGATACGCGCTGCCTGTGGGAACGGCCTCCGGCCGCGATGGCACTTGGCACTCAACGCAGCGCCGAATCGCGGCTGGAAGCCGCTCCCACGACCCGCCTCCCACCGAGGGGGCCCCCAAGAGACCATGGGAGGAAAGCCATGATGCCACCAATCCCTTTGCTGCTGATTGCCGTACTGACCCTGTCCGGCTGCGCGCTGGTCGAGGTCGAGCCCGATCCGGCCTCTCCCTTTTACCCGGTCCCGGAGGGATCGGTGCTGGAGATTCACCAGCCAATCACGATTCCGGCGGGGCGCACGCGCGTCTGGCTGCAGCGCGGCAGTGTGGTCGCGGGGCAGGACTGGTGGCATCCGGCGTGCAACCTCGAGGTGAACACGCTCGACCGCGAACGGAGCCAGACGGTGGAACCGGGGCGTTTCGAGGTGATCCGGGTTCAGGGCATGGACGACTTCGCCCGACAGCGGATTCCGGACGGCGGTTTGATGCGCGCCGGCCTGCGCGCGGGCTATGACAGCGGCGGCAACACCTGGATGTGGCGGGGCCATCACCTGTGGCTGTCCAGCGCCGAGCAGCCGGATGTCCTGCGGTTGACCTGCGTGGGGTCCTACGCACGCGCCCACGAAGTGCGTCCGCCGAGCATCGAGCAGATCCGGCAGGCCCTCGGTGCGGTCGCCAGCCTGCGTCTGCCGTGATCGTTCAGCCATGATGACCGGCTTCCGGCCACCCCCGGCATCAGAAATCGGGCAAACCCGATTCGAGCCACCAGGTCTGCGCCTCGTCGTCCCAGCGCCATGACTGGCGGTCGGTGATCTTCTCAACGATCTGCCTGTACTCGTAGAGATACTCGATTCCGACGGTCTGGGTCGCCCGCGTCTCCGACAGCATCACCGGCGGCCGCAGGACCTCGTAGCGCGTGATACGCAGGTCGGTGAACATCCCGGGCAATTCCTGCGGCCGCGTTTCCGGAGGCAGGAACGCGACGGCGCCCTCGAAGTCACTCCAGCGCAGTGCGGCGAGATAGGCCCTCGTGGTCGCGTCGAGGCCAAGCACACGCTTGTCCTTCTCCACCGCAGCGCAGCCGCCCAGCAGGAGGCCGACCAGCGACAGGACGAGCACCGCGGTGCCAGGGCCGGCGCTGCGTTTCCGTAGAGACATCGTGTCCATTCCCGCGTTCCTGGGCCCGCCCACCGAGCGATTCTGATGTCCGAGTATCACGGGAGGCCGGGACAGATTTCAAATCTGTCCCCGCGGCACCGCACTGTGCTCAAAGCTCCCGGTAGATCCGGGCGCCCTTCTGCACGAACTCCGCCGCCTTCTCCTGCATGCCCTTCTCGAGGGCCTCCTGCTCGGAGAGTCCCTGCTGCGCCGCGTAGTCGCGCACGTCCTGCGTGATCTTCATCGAGCAGAAGTTCGGGCCGCACATGGAGCAGAAGTGCGCGACCTTGTGCGCCTCCCTGGGCAGGGTCTGATCGTGAAACTCGCGCGCGCGCTCCGGGTCCAGCGACAGGTTGAACTGGTCCTGCCAGCGGAATTCGAAGCGCGCCTTGGACAGCGCGTTGTCGCGGACCTGCGCCCCGGGGAAGCCCTTCGCGAGGTCGGCGGCATGCGCCGCGATCCGGTAGGTGATGATGCCGTCGCGCACGTCCTCCCGGTTCGGCAGGCCCAGGTGCTCCTTCGGGGTCACGTAGCAGAGCATCGCGGTGCCATACCAGCCGATGTTCGCGGCGCCGATGCCGGAGGTGATGTGGTCGTAGGCCGGCGCGATGTCGGTGACCAGCGGCCCGAGGGTGTAGAACGGCGCCTCCAGGCAGTCGGCCAGTTCCTTGTCCACGTTCTCCTTCACCCTGTGCAGCGGGATGTGGCCGGGGCCCTCGATCATCACCTGCACGTCGTGCTCCCAGGCGATCTGCGTGAGCTCGCCCAGCGTCTCCAGCTCGGCGAACTGCGCACGGTCGTTTGCATCCGCGATGCAGCCCGGCCGCAGGCCGTCGCCGAGCGAGAAGGACACGTCGTAGGCCTTCATGATCTCGCAGATCTCGGCGAAGTGCGTGTACAGGAAGTTCTCCTGGTGGTGCGCGAGACACCACTTGGCCATGATCGAGCCACCGCGGGAGACGATGCCGGTGACCCGGTCCGCAGTCAGCGGCACGTAGGGCAGGCGCACCCCGGCATGGATGGTGAAGTAGTCCACGCCCTGCTCCGCCTGCTCGACCAGCGTATCGCGGAAGAGCTCCCAGGTCAGTTCCTCGGCCCTGCCGTCGACCTTCTCCAGTGCCTGATAGATCGGCACGGTGCCGATCGGCACCGGCGCGTTGCGCAGGATCCACTCGCGCGTCTCGTGGATGTTCTTTCCGGTGGACAGGTCCATCAGGGTGTCGCCGCCCCAGCGGCAGGACCAGACCAGCTTCTCCACCTCCTCCTCGATGCTCGAGGTGACTGCCGAGTTGCCGATGTTGGTGTTGATCTTCACCCGGAAGTTGCGGCCGATGATCATCGGCTCCAGCTCCGGGTGGTTGATGTTCGCCGGGATGATCGCGCGCCCCGCCGCGATCTCGTCGCGCACGAATTCCGGGGTGATCTCGTCGGGGATGGCGGCGCCAAAGGATTCCCCGGCGTGCTGGCGCAGCAGCTTCGCGTAGCGCGGGTCGGCGCGCATCTCCTGCAGGCGATTGTTCTCCCGGATCGCGACGAACTCCATCTCCGGGGTCACGATGCCGCGGCGGGCGTAGTGCATCTGGGTGACGTTCTGGCCGGCCAGCGCACGCCGCGGCGCACGGATGTGTGCGAAGCGCAGGCTCGCCAGCTCCGGGGCTTCGGCGCGGGCGCGGCCGAATTCCGAGCTGGGCCCCTCCAGCCGCGCGGTGTCACCGCGTTCCTCGATCCAGCCCTCGCGCAGATCGGGCAGCCCCTGCATCAGATCGATCCGCGCCTGCGGATCCGTGTAGGGCCCGGAGGTGTCGTAGACCGTGATCGGCGGATTCTCCTCGGCACCCATGGAGGCCTGGGTCGCGTCCTGCACGATCTCGCGCATCGGCACCCGGAGGTCCGGGCGGCTGCCCTGCACGAAGATCTTGCGGGATTGGGGGAACGGCCGGGTGACGGCCTCCGAGACCTGCGCGGTGCGGCGGACAAACTCTTCGGGGATGGCGCTCATGGTGTTTCCTCCAGGCGGGGACGGGCGGAGGAAACGGGGCCGCAGTAGGGGCAGCGCCGCAAGCTTCCCTCCGCCGGTGCGAACCGGTTCAGGTTCAAGGGGACTCTCTCAGCCGGCATGAGACCGGCACCCCCAGCTTGTGGTACGCCCAGCACGCTATAGAAGCGCAGCGGGCTTTGCAATAACCCGGTGGTTACCGCGGGGGACGGGAGGAAAGGGAAAAGTAGGGAAAAGGGGACAGATTTATCAATCTGTCCCCGGGGCACCACTCCGCTCAGACCCCGTACTGCTCCCGGTAGGCCCTCAGCGCCGCCAGGTGCTTCGGGTCCCGCGCGTCCGCCTCGAGCATCGCAATCAGGTCCGTCAGACGGGCGACGCGGATCACCCGCAGGCCGGCCCCGGCCTCGAGTTCCTGGATCGCCGAGCGGTCGCCCCGTCCGCGCTCCTCACGATCCAGCGCGATCGCGACCCCGACCGGCTCCGCACCTGCGGCGCGGATGAGCTCCACCGCCTCCCGGATCGCGGTGCCGGCGGTGATCACGTCGTCGATGATCAGCACCCGCCCGCGCAATGGCGCGCCGACCACGTTGCCCCCCTCGCCGTGGTCCTTCGCCTCCTTGCGGTTGAAGGCCCACGGCAGGTCGCGCCCGTGCTCGGTATGCAGTGCGATCGCGACGGACGCGGCCAGCGGGATGCCCTTGTAGGCCGGCCCGAAGACCAGGTCGAACTCGAGCCCGCTGCGGGTGATCGCCTCGGCGTAGTAGCGCCCGAGGCGCGCGAGGTCGGAACCGCGGTTGAACAGGCCGGCGTTGAAGAAGTACGGGCTCACGCGGCCCGACTTCAGCGTGAACTCCCCGAAGCGCAGCACGTCGCGTTCGAGACAGTAGGCAAGAAATTCCTTCGCGGACATGAGCGAGATCCCGAAAAGGCCTGATTGTCGCACACCGACAGGTTCCCGGCGCCCCGGGAGTGCGGCGGCCTGCCGCCGCTTTCCCGCAGGAGGCTCGCCTCCTGCCGCGGAAGCGAGCTTCCGCAACCCAAAGCGGGAGCAGGCTCCCGCACTCCAAGGCCTTTGCCCTTCCCCGGGGACCCCGGCGCGAGTATCTTTCCGCCCCATGCGTGTACTCAGCATGAACGCGAACGGCATCCGTGCCGCCGCCCGCAAGGGCTTCTTCGAGTGGCTGCCCGAGGCGGATGCCGACGTCGTCTGCCTGCAGGAGACGCGGGCGCGCATCGAGCAGCTGGCCGACCCCGTCTTCCACCCGGCGGGCTACCACTGCGCCTATGTCGATGCCGAGAGGCCCGGCTACAGCGGCGTGGCCCTCTACAGCCGGGTACAGCCCGACGCGGTGATCACGCACTGCGGCCTCGAGGAGGCCGACCGCGAGGGTCGCTACGTCGAGATGCGCTTCGGCGAACTCTCCGTCGTTTCGCTTTACCTGCCGTCGGGCTCGTCGGGCGACCACCGGCAGGAGTCCAAGTATCGCTTCCTGGACTTCTTCCTGCCCTGGCTCGCGCAGCGGGCGAAGGACGAGCGCGAGTGGCTGATCTGCGGCGACTGGAACATCGCGCACCGCGAGATCGATCTGAAGAACTGGAAGTCGAACCGGAAGAATTCCGGTTTCCTGCCGGAAGAGCGTGCCTGGATGGACCGGGTCTTCGGCGAGGCGGGACTGGTCGACGTCTTTCGAAGACTCGACCAGCGCCCGGAGCAGTACACCTGGTGGTCGAACCGCGGCCAGGCCTGGGCGAAGAACGTGGGCTGGCGCATCGACTACCAGGTGGCAACGCCCGCGCTCGCCGCCACCGCACGGGATCCGGTGATCTTCAAGGACCAGCGGTTCTCGGATCATGCGCCGTTCTGGATCGACTACGATTTTGAGCCGGGGGGTTGAACGGCGGTCGTGGGGGCTGGTCGCGACGCCGGTGGGTGGGTGCGCTGCGCTTCACCCACCCTACACCGACTTGCACACCCCGCCCGCTGAAGGCGGACCTTCTCGGCGGTCAGGGGTTCCCTGGATAAGTTGCGGCGCCGTGGGCTTCGGTGCGGTGGCCCGGCTCGCGGGTGTCGGCCGCAGGGATGCGGCCGTCAGGCCCACAGGGAGGTATTCACGGCGTCCCGCGGGGCGGGCCACCACATCGAAGCCGGGCACACGCGCATGAACGATACCGCGCCGAAGCCGGGACAGCACGACTGGCGCGAAGCGCTCGCGGTGTACCGGAACCCGCGGGTCATCGGGATGCTGTTCCTCGGGTTCTCGGCGGGGCTGCCGCTGCTGCTGGTCGGCGGCACCTTCACCGCCTGGCTGCGCGACCTCGGGGTGGAACTGGCCGCGATCGGCTTCCTGAGCTGGGTCGGCATGGCCCACAGCATCAAGGTCTTCTGGGCCCCGATCGTCGATCGCCTGCAACTGCCGCTGCTGACCCGCTGGTTCGGGCGCCGCCGTGCCTGGATGCTGCTCGCACAGGGGGTGATCGCGCTCGCGCTGGCCGGCATCGCCCTGACCGATCCGCGCGAGCAGCTCTGGCTGGTTGCGGTCTGGGCGGTGCTGGCGGCCTTCGGTTCCGCGACCCAGGACATCGCGATCGACGCCTACCGCATCGAGGCGGTAACGCGCGACCGCCAGGGCGCGATGGCGGCGACCTACGTCTTCGGGTATCGGGTTGCGCTGCTCGCAGCCGGCGCCGGAGCGCTGCACATCGCCGCAGGCTGGGACTGGGGTCCGGCCTACGGGACCATGGCCGCGCTGATGGCGGTGGGGATCGTGACCACACTGATCATCCGCGAGCCCGAGGTCGGCATCGACCGGCAGACCCGGCAGCTGGAACAGCGGGTGGTCGACTACCTCGACCGTACCCACCACCGGGGCTGGCGTCGCGACCTCACGGCCTGGTTCATCGGCGCGGTGGTCGGGCCGTTCGCGGACTTCTGGCAGCGCTTCGGCCTGACCGCGATCGCGGTACTGCTGTTCATCGCCACTTTCCGCATCAGCGACATCTTCATGGGCGTGATGGCGAATCCCTTCTATCTCGACCTGGGCTTCACCAAGGGCGAGATCGCCAACGTGGCCGCGGCCTTCGGGCTTGCGATGACGCTCACCGGGGCCGCACTCGGCGGGCTCCTGGTGATGCGCTTCGGGATCATGCGCATGCTGATCTTCACCGCGGTGCTCGCGCCGCTGACCAATCTGACCTTCTCCTGGCTGGCCGCACTGGGACCCGAGCTCTACGGGCTGGTCTTCGCGATCATCGCGGACAACATCAGCGGCGGGCTTGCGATCTCGGTCTTCATCGCCTACCTCTCGAGCCTGACCAACAGCGCCTACACCGCCACCCAGTACGCGCTGTTCAGCTCCGTGATGACCCTTCCCGGGCAGTTCCTCGCCGGCTTCACCGGCCTGCTGGCCGAGGCCGTCGGCTGGTCCTGGTTCTTCATCTTCGCAGCGGCGATCGGCTTGCCGGCGATCCTGCTCGCCCTGCTCATGATGCGCGTCGCGAATCCGGATCGCGTACCGCAGCCCGGACGGGGCTAACCGTCTCGGTTTCGCGTCACCCCCGGCGATCACAGCGTGCCGCAGGGGGGCTCGCGACGGGTGGAGAGGACCCTCAAGTAAAAAGGCCCGCGCCATACGGCGCGGGCCCGGGAAGAAGCGATTCCGCCCGACCGCGGCGCGGAATCGCTGCGGTCAGAAATAGTAACCGAGGTTGATGTTGAAGCGCGTCAGCCAGTCGTCATCTTCGTTGGCACCCAGACGGTCACCAAACGCGGTGTCCCCACCGACGAACTCGTTGCCGTCGGAGAAGGCGAACTCACTGTAGATGTACCAGTTGCCGCGACCCCAGGCCGCGCCCAGCACGGCGAGATTGCTGTCGTTGAAGTCGCTCTCCCGCTTCAGGATGGCGCTGTACTCCGCATAGGGGATCACGAAGTCCAGCCACGGGATCGTCGGGGTCTCCAGGAAGTAGCTGAGCGATACAGCCGGAATGTAGCCCTCCGCCGCCACGGTATTCGGGAAGTCGAAGGCGCCGAACTGGACAAGCTCATCGGTGCCGAGCGGCTGGTCCGCGGACACATCGAAGGTGTAGCCCGTCAGCTGGGAGGCCAGCGTCCAGTTGTCCCACTTGTTCACCATGTGCAGGGACAACGCGTAGTGATCGCCGTCACCCTGCGGGCCCTTGCTGTCCAGCTCGCCGTACTGCGCCGAGAAGCCGATGTCGGTATCGACCGCGACGTTCGGCAGGCTGTAGATGCCGCGGAGGTTGACCTGGTTGCGCTCCTCGTAGCCACTGCCGCTCTCGTTCACGACATCGTAGGAGTAGCGCGCGCTGTCACGGGTGTCGCCCGACCAGTCGCCCTCGTCCTGCAGGTAATAGCCGAAATCCCAGGTCCAGTCGCCAGCCGGCAGGGTGTACTTCACGCCCAGGTCCATGTCGTCCGAAAGACCCACATAGTAGTGCTGATCGAAGAACCAGCTCTGGGACACACCGTAGGCGCCGGGCCCGAAGGGCACGCGATTCACGCCCACCTGCACCTGGCTCTCGTTTTCGAAGTCGTACCCGACCCAGCCGGTATGCAGCATGTTGTAACCGCTGTACCAGCGGTACTCGAGCTTGCCGAGCCACGGTCCGCTTGCGTAGTCGAGGTTGATCCGGGCGGTATCCAGAAAAAAGTCACCGCCCTTGTCGAAGTCGCTGCGGGTGCCGTCGTAATCGCCAATGCGGTAGTTCGCGCGCAAAGCGCCGCCGATCGACAGGTTGCCGACCTGAATGCTGTCGTATTCGGCGGCGGCGACGCCCGGAACCACGAGCGAGGCCGCGACGGCGGCGGCGAGAAGCTTTCTTGAAAGCATGGTCGTTTCTCCAGGTGTTTTCATTGTTTGGACGCAGCGCAGCAGACTGATGGTGTCCTTGCGGCCACACGCGGCCAGTAACGAACGGGCGGCCAACTCCCTGAATTCCCGGCGCCCAACGAAGAGGTTGCGTCATTGTATCCGATTTGACACATCAAGACCAGACGCATGTTGCTTTTGTGCCCACACGCCCGCCTGCGTGTATCCTCGTCGCAACAGGCACCGGGCCCGAACCGGTGCGCTGGCGTCGGCTCCGCCAAGGCTCGACAATGGTCCGCGGCTGTGCGCTTGCCAGGCCCGGCCCGTCGCCGCCGAGGCATTTGCGCTGTAATTAGTTTTGCACAAAACTAATGGCTGGTTCACCGATCAGGAACCCGCAGAGATGGCCACAGAGCTTGTCCCGGCCCCGGACACCGCCGACACGCATGACGCCGTGCGCTCGGTAATCCGCCAGTTGCGGGTGATCATTCGCGCGCTGCAGGGCCATTCGCGCAGCGTGGAGCGCGCCTGCGGCATCAGCGCCGCGCAGCTCTGGGCGCTCTGGGAGGTCCAGCTCTCGGCTGGCCTGAGCGTCAGCGAACTGTCGCGGAAGCTCTCCGTGCATCCCTCCACCGCCTCCAACCTGCTGGACAAGCTGGAACAGGGCGGCCTGGTCGAACGCCGCCGCGGACGCGACCAGCGGATCGTCCGACTCTTCGTGACCGACGCGGGGCAGGCGCTGCTGGACCGGGCGCCGGCAGCCCCGCAGGGTGAACTGAACCGCGCCCTTCAGGACATGGAACCCGGGCAGTTGCTGGGCCTGGAAGAGGCCCTGGAGTCGGTCATCGCCCGCATGGCGTCGACCGAACCGAAGGCGGGGCTGCAGCCCTACGAGGGGATCCGATGAACCGCACCGAGCAACCCGCATGCACCGGAGGCTGGCCCCTCCCCGCGCCGGCGGAGCGCGGCTGGCCCCGGCGCCAGCGGCCCGGCGCGCGCAAACCCTGCACCGCGGCCCGGCGCGCCCTTGCCCGCGGGGAGGCCCGCGAATGATGATTCCCGTGCGGCTCAGGTGCCGGTCCCTGCTGTGGTCACTGCTGGTGCTGGTCGGGCTGACGCTCTCGGCCCAGGGTATCGCCGACCCCGCCTTCGACTCGCCCCCGGAGACGGATTCGGCCGGCTTCTTCAAGCTGAACTGGGACGGGGCCGAGCGCTTCGAACTGGAGCAGGCGTCGGGGCCGGAGTACGAGGACGCACGCATCATCTACCGGGGCAGCGACACCCGCACGACCATCAGCGGGCTTCCGAATGGCGAATACCGCTTCCGGATCCGGGAGGAGGGCGCCGAGGAGTGGGCCGACCAGGCGGTGGTGGTGGTGGAACACCATCCGCTCGGCCGGGCCTTCCTGTTTTTCGCTCTCGGCGCCGCGCTATTCGTGGTACTGATCCTGGCCATCGCACGGGGAAGGAGACTGGCATGAACGACGCAAGCGAACACGTCCGCACCACCCCGGCAGCCACCGAGGGCGGACTGCAGGTGGACATGGCCCGCCTGCGCCAGGACGTCCTCGACCTCGGGCAGATCGGCCGCGATGCGGTGCTGGGCCTGAACCGGCGCGCCTTCAGCGAAGGCGACCGGCAGGGCCGCGACTGGTTCCGGCAGCGCCTGGCCACCGCCGGGCTGGAGCTGTTCCAGGACGGCGCGGCCAATCTGCACGGCCGGCTGGACTACGACGGCCAGCGGCCCGCGGTGGTGATGGGCTCCCACCTCGATACCGTCCCCGGGGGCGGTCCGCTGGACGGCGCGCTCGGCGTCCTGGTCGGGCTGGAGGTGCTGCGCCGCGTGAAGGAGGCGGGGATTCCGCTGCGCTACCCGCTCGAGGTGATCGACTTTAGCGACGAGGAGGGACGCTTCGGCGGCATGTTCGGCTCACAGGCGCTGGCGGGGCAGCTGACCCCGGAGCGCATCCAGAGCGCGCGCGACCTCGAGGGCGTCACGCTGGTGGACGCGATGGCCGCCTGGGGCCTGGATGCCAACGAGGCACTGACCGCGCGCCGCGACCCGGCGACCATCCACGCCTTCCTGGAGCTGCACATCGAGCAGGGGCCGGTGCTGGATCGCAGGCGGATCGGCGTCGGCATCGTCGAGGCGATCACCGGCCTGTTCAAATGGGAGGTACGGCTGAAGGGTCAGCCGAACCACGCCGGCACCACGCCCATGGACATGCGCATCGACGCCTTCCAGGGGCTGGCGGAGTTCGGGGGCGAGGTGAACAGGATCCTCGAGGAGCACGGTGGCCCGAACAGCCGCGCGACGATCGGCCGCGTGGAACTGTGGCCGGGCGCGCCGAACACGATACCGGGACAGGCCACCTTCTCCCTCGAGGTGCGCGACACCGACGAGCGCGTACTGAAGGCCCTGTCCGACGCCTCGCGGCGCACACTGTCCAGCATCGCCCGGCGGCGCGACCTGATGTTCGAGTTCGACGTCCTCTCCGAGATCACCCCGACCCGTTGCGATCCCGGCCTGCTGGACCTGATCGCTAGCGAGGCGGAGACGATGGGCCTCGACTACCTGCGCCTGCCCAGCGGTGCCGCTCACGACACGCAGAGCATGAGCGCGGTCGCCCGCACCGGGATGATCTTCGTGCCCAGCATCGAGGGACGCAGCCACTCCTCCGGCGAGTGGACCAACTGGGAGGACATCGAGGCCGGGGCCAACCTGATGCTGCGCAGCGTGCTCGCGCTGGCCGCGAGGCACTGAGAGGAAGACGCCGCATGAACGACAAGGTCGCCCCGCTCACCGACTTCGACGCGCTCGATCCGCTCCGCGAGCAGTACCGCGGCAGCCTGATCTCCACGCGTCTGCTGCGCCAGGAACTCGCGCGGCATCACGTCGCGCTGCTGTGCATCGATCTGCAGTACCTCGACGCGGCGCGCGGCTTCGGGGTGTTTGCCGACGCAGCGGCCTCGGGCGTGCCGCTGAAGGCCCAGGAGTACTACTTCCAGGAACTCGAGGCGGTCGTGCTTCCCAACGTGCGCCGGCTGCAGGATGCCTTCCGAACCCACGGACTGGAGGTCATCCACTCGCGCATCCAGTCGATGACCCGCGATGGCCGCGACCGCAGTCCGGGCCACAAGCGCCTGAATCTGCACGCACCACCGGGATCGAAGGAGGCCGAGTTCCTCGAGATCGTCGCGCCGGTCGGTGACGAGATCGTGCTGAACAAGACCGCGAGCGGCGTGTTCAATTCGACCAACCTGCACTATGTGCTGCGCAACCTCGACATCAGCTCGATCTTCATCGTCGGCGTGTACTCGAACGAGTGCGTGTCCACTGCGGTGCGCGACGCCTGTGACCTCGGCTTCTACGTCACGCTGGTCGAGGACGGCTGCGCCACCGTGACGCCGGAGCTGCAGGAGGCGACCATCACCACCATTCGCGACCGCTACGCGCGCGTGATGACCACGGATCAGGCCATCGCCGAGATCACCCGGGTGCGGGAGGCCTCATGACCGCCGCCGAAGAAGTCGCGATCCTTCCCGAGGGCATTGCCTGGGGCATCCTGATTGCCTTCGGCATCCTGTGGGTGATCCTGGGCTGGTACCTCGGCCGCAAGAACAAGACCGCCGAGGACCACATGCTGGCCGGCCGCAACGTCGGCCTGGCACTGGCCACGGCTACCGCGATGGCCACCTGGGTGACCGCGAACACCACGATGACCGCGCCACAGCTGGCGCTGCAGCTGGGCGTCTGGGGCATGTTCGGCTACTCGCTCGGGGCGCTGGGCCTGATCCTCTTCGCACCGCTGGCCCGGCGCATCCGCGAGCTGATGCCGCACGGCTTCACCTCCGGAGACTTCATCCGCCTGCGCTTCGGGAAGTTCACCTGGCGGGTCTTTCTGGTGGTGTCGCTGATCTACGCCTTCGGCTGGCTGGTCAGCCTCGCCATGGCCGGCGGGGTGCTCATCAACGCCCTCGCCGGCATCGACTACCGCGTAGGCATGACGGTGATCCTCACGGTCTGCGTGCTCTACACGCTGCTCGGGGGGCTGCGCGCGGTCATCGGCACCGACTTCGTGCAGACGATCATCATCGTGCTCGGCGTCGCCTTCATCGCCTGGCTGACCATCGACAAGGTCGGCTTCGAGGCGATCCACTTCAACCTGATGGAAGAGCGCCCGCAACTGCTGAATCTGCTGTTCCCGGCCGCGATCATGTTCCTGTTCAACAATCTGTTCTTCGGCGTCGGCGAGATCTTCCACTCGAACGTGTGGTGGTCGCGAGCCTTCGCCTTCGGCAGGAGCGTGGGGTTCCGGGCCTACCTGCTGGCCGGCCTGCTGTGGCTGCCGATTCCGATCGTTGCCGGCTTCGTTGCGCTGGCCACTCCGGCGCTGGGCATCAACGTGCCGGTTGCGGACATGGTGGGTCCGCTGGTCGCGGCCGAGGTCCTGGGCCTGACGGGCGCGATCGTGGTCTTCATCGTGGTCTTCGCGGCCCTGGCCTCGAGCCTCGACTCGCTGCTGGCCGCGACATCGGACCTGGTCACGCGGGACATCTACCGCGGCCACATCCGCAACAGGGCATCCGATCACGAGCAGTTCCGCGCGACCAAGGTCATCGTGGTGCTGCTGGGCCTGGTGACCTGGGCCGCCGCGAGCTACCGGGGCGAGCTGCCGGTGATCGGTTCGCTGGCCGAGGTGCTTTATTTCACCGGCGCCTTCGTCGCCAGCGCGATCTGGCCGGTGGTCGCCGGGCTGTACTGGCGGCGGGCCAACCCGACCGGTGCCGGCCTGAGCATGATCGCCGGCACCACGCTGGGCCTGGTCAGTTACTTCACCATCGGATTCTACGTCGCGGCGCTGGTCGGTGCGGCGGTCTCGCTCGCGGTGCTCGTGCTGTCCACCTGGCTGGCGCCGCGTGACTTCGACTGGCGGCTGCTGGCCGAGGCCGAGCCGCACAGTGCAGCGCCGGTAACGCGAGGTGCGCGATGATGATCTCCGTCGAGGCCCTGGGCACCGTTGTGGTGGTGGCGACCGCGGTTGCCACGCTGGCACCGTTCCTGCTGATCGCACTGTTCATTCGTGACTGGAAGAGGGGAAGTGTGTGGTGACAACCCACGAGAGACTCCTGCAGCGGCCGCTGCAGCCGAAGGACGGCACCGCCGGCATCGAACGGCCGAGGGGCCTGCTCGAGTCGGTGCCCGAGGATCCGGAGCCGTTGCTGGAGCTGGCGTCGAGACACGTGGTCTCCAGCCGCCAGTTCGACCGCGCGAAGCTGGCGCAGCTGTTCCGGCTGGCCGCCCAGTACGAATCCACGCCGCAGCTGATGCACCTGCCGCTGACCGGAAAGATCCTGATCAGTGCCTTCTACGAGCCCTCCACCCGCACCCGGCTCTCCTTCGAGAGTGCGTGGCACCGCCTGGGCGGCGCGGTGATGTCGATCACCGACCCGAAGAGCACCGGCATCGCCAAGGGGGAATCGCTGGCCGACATCGCCGAGATGTTCAACAACTACGGCGACGTGATCGTGCTGCGCAGCAGCGAGGACCAGGCCGTCTACGACATGCTGGACACCCTGCGCATTCCGATCGTGAACGCGGGCAACGGCATCGACGAACACCCGACCCAGGCGATGGCCGATCTGTACACGATTGCGAAGTGGCGGCCGGAGCTGCTGCAGGGACCGGTGCCGGAAGGCGAGCGGATCCGCGTCGGGATCATCGGCGTACCGTCGCGCATGCGCACGGTGCGCAGCCTGCTGTTGCTGCTGGCCTGTTTCCCGGAGGCCGTCGGGGAGGTGGTGATCGTCTCGAACGAGCCCGAGAATTTCGACGCGGGTCAGCGCAAGGAACTGGAGGAGGCCGGCCTGCGCCTGCGGGTGGTGGGCGAACTCGACCCGGTGCTGCCGGAGCTGGACGTGGTGTACATCAACGCGATCGCGTGGGTGGGCGACAGCTTCGAGTCACTGGGCTCCGGGCTGCACCTGACCCGCGAATCCCCGCTGAAGCCCGGTGCGATCATCCTGCACCCGCTCGCGCGGGGCAAGGAGCTGGCGACCGAGCTCGACGATACCCCGCACAACTGGTACTTCGCCCAGGCCCGCGGCGCGGTGTTCATCCGCATGGCGCTGCTGACCTCGGTGGTGCGCCGGATCAGCGCGGTGATGGATACTCCGGAAGAGTGACTCGGCCTCATTGAGGCCGGGGTGATGGGAGGAATGGCGACGGGCCGGTGGCGGGACGCCGTAAACACATCCCTGTAGGCTTGACGGCAGCATCCCTGCTGCCGACACCCGCCACCGGCCCGTCGCCATTCCTCCCTCCACGGCACTCCGGATGCCAGGGCTTCGCGTCGCGATTTCGGAAGACCGGTCACCCAGACATTGAACACGACAGGAGACATGCCATGTGTGGCATCGCAGGAATCTTCAACGCCGACCCGGACCGCCCGGTCGATCCCGAGACGCTGGTGGCGATGGCCGCGATCCAGTACCACCGTGGCCCGGACGGCTTCGGCTACCGGGTGCAGGAGGACCGCGGGATAGGCTTCTCCCACGCCCGGCTGACCATCATCGACCTCGACGAGAACCGGGGCCGGCAGCCGTTCGTGATGGACGACGGCAGCATCATGACCGCGGTGAATGGCGAACTCTACGACTACAAGCGCATCCGCGCGGACCTGACCCTGCGCGGCGTGAAGTTCCGTACCAAGAGCGACTCCGAGATGGTGATGCACCTCTACCGCCGGGTCGGCCTGGAGGATGCGCTCCCGCACTTCCGGGGCGAGTTCGGGATCGCGCTGTATGACCGCGAGCACGACCGGCTGGTGCTGATCCGTGATCGCTTCGGCATCAAGCCGATGTATTTCACGGAGGCCAACGGGACCTTCGTGTTCGGCTCCGAGCTGAAGGTGCTGTTCGCGCATCCCGACGTGCCGCGCCGGTTCTCGGATGCCGGCCTGTACCACCAGCTGATGCAGACCACCGTCCCGGGCGCCACTGCCTTCGAGGGCGTGCATCAGGTGAAGCCGGGGCACATGGTGATCGTGGAACGCGCGCACGGAAAGCTGAAGATCCACGAGGAGAAGTACTGGGACATGGACTTCCCGCTGGCATCGGAACGCGCCGAACACAAGCCCGAGGACGAGGAATACTGGATCGAGGGGGTGCGCTCGCACCTGATGGAGGCCGTGCAGCTGCGGCTGGAGGCGGACGTGCCGGTGGCCTGCTACCTGTCCGGAGGCATCGATTCCTGCATCACGCTGGGGCTGGCGGCCGCCACCCAGCAGAGCCCGGTGAAGGCCTTCACCATCGGCTTCGACGATGTCGAGTACGACGAGACCGCCATCGCCCGGGAGATGGCCGAGAGCGTCGGGGCCGACCAGGACGTGATGACCCTGCAGGCCGACCACCTCTACGACAACTTCGTGGAAACGCTCTGGCACGCCGAACGCACCATCTACAACACGCTCGGCGTGGCGAAGCTGCTGATGAGCCGGCACGTGAACAAGGCCGGCTACAAGGTGGTGGTCACCGGCGAGGGCTCCGACGAACTCTTCGCCGGATACCCGGCCTTCCGCCGGGACCTGTTCCTGCACGGCCTGGACACCCTGCCGGAGGCCGACCGGGCCTCCTGGCAGCAGCTCCTCAGCGAGAGCAACAAGCTGGTGACCGGCGCGATGCTGGCCCAGGACGAGATCGACGATCCCGCGCTGACCGGGCTGGTCGGCTTCACGCCGTCCTGCCTGCAGCCCTGGCTGGCGACCGCGGTGCATGTCCCCGGCCTGCTTGCACCCGAGCGCCGCGAGCGGCTGGAGGGCTACCAGCCGGGCACCGCAATCGCGGATGCGCTGGACGGCGACATGCTCGAGGGCCGGCACCCGCTCGACAAGGCGCAGTACGTCTGGATCAAGACCATGCTGGAAGGGCAGATCCTGACCTGGGGCGGCGACCGCGTGGACATGGCGAACTCCATGGAGGCGCGCCCGCCGTTCCTCGACCACCACCTCGCCGAATTCGCGGCCCAGATCCCGCCGACCCTGCGGATCAAGGGCCGCACCGAGAAGTACGTGCTGCGCGAGGCGATGAAGGGAGTATTGCCGCGGGTGCTGTACGAGCGCGAGAAGTTCGCCTTCATGGCGCCGCCGGCCCACACCGATCCAAAGAAGTGGGCGGCAATGAAGGCGCTGGCGGACCGCTACCTGTCAGACGAGGCGATCCGGGAAGCCGGCCTGCTGGATCCCGATGGCGTGCGCCGCCTGTTCCAGCTGCACGAGGCCGAGGACACCCCGGCCTCCACCCAGGTGCAGCTGGATGCGGTGATCAACCACATGATCGGCGTGCAGGTGCTGCACGAGCACTTCGTCGCCGCCGACCTCCCGCGCATCGCCCGGCGCAAGGCCGAGGCCCTGGGCTGGCGGCCCTGAGCCTCGGCGGTTGCCCTCACCCTCCCAAAAAGGGGGACAGATTCATGAATCTGTCCCCTCTTCCCGCACTGTAGGAGCGGCTTCCAGCCGCGATCCCCCCGACACCGCATCGCGGCCAGAGGCCGCTCCCACACCAGATTTGCAAGTCTGTCCCCCTTCCCGCATTGTAGGAGCGGCTTCCAGCCGCGATCCCCTCGCCAACACCGCATCGCGGCCAGAGGCCGCTCCCACACCGCCACGCGCCCAGGCCTCAGCCTTCCCAGCGCGCCCTTGCCGCGGCGTAGAAGTCCGGATCGGTGCTCGTCGCGCCCTGCAGGGTGCAGACGCGGGCGGCGAAATCCAGGGCACGCTCCAGGGTGTCCGCCCACGCCCAGCCCCTCAGTAGTCCGAGGATCACCATGCTGGCGAAGGCGTCGCCGGCACCGACGGGATCCCGCAGATCGGTCACGTCGGGGGCCGGCGCCGCCACGCGGTCTCCGGCGCGGGTGTGAATGCCGGCCCCGGCCGTGCCCGCGGTCAGGATCACCGCCTCGCGGATGCCCGCGGTCTCGAACAGCCCGGCCACCCGCGCCAAGTCGTCCGAGCCGTCGGCCAGTTCGCGCAGTTCGTCCAGGTTCAGCTTCACGTAGTCCGCGCCGCGGATCAGCTCCAGCACCGTGTCGCGCCGATACCAGGGCCGGCGCAGGTTCACGTCCACGAAGCGCCGCTCCGAGCGCCGCGCCAGCCAGTCGCAGGCGGAACGGCTCGGCTCGCTGCGCAGCGCAAGGCTGCCGTGGTACAGCAGCGGCGCGCGCTCCGGGACCACCGCCTCCAGCGCCTCCGCCCGGACCTCGTCGTAGGCCTGGTCGGGCAGGATGTCATAGCTCGGCTCGCCCGCCTCCAGCGTCACCTCCACGCGTCCGGTCGGGGCCCCGGGCGCCACCTGCAGGGCCCGGGTATCGAGGCCGGCGTCCACCATCGCCGCGCGCACCCGCTGCCCGAGCTCGTCGGACCCCACCGCGCCGACGAACAGCGGGTCGGCCCCGAGCATGCGCAGGTTCCAGGCGACGTTGAACGGTGCCCCGCCCAGGATGTCGCCCCCGTCCGCGAAACTGTCGAACAGGACTTCGCCGAAGATCAGGGGCCGCTGCCCGTTTCCGGCTGCTCCGGCCATCAGGGACTCCAAGCGATGAGGCTGTGCGGCTTATGGTACGTGAAGCCGGACATCATCACGAGACGCGTGCGGTCCGCGGGCCAATCCCGTACCGGAACCGCCACCTGGTCGGCTGATCCCGGCTTGCGCCGGGGTAACCTTCAGTGGGCCGCGTCGATCACGCGACCCTCGCCCGGCAGCTCGATCTCGATGCCGACCGGGAGATGGTCGGAGAGGTTCACGTTATAGACCCGGATGTCGCTGACACTGAGGTCCGGTGTCAGCAGGATGTGGTCGAAGACCCGGCGTGGCTCCCAGGAGGGGTAGGTGGCGGCGCAGGGCATCGGGTCGAGCAGGCCCGTGCGGGCCACCAGCGTCTGCAGCTCGCGGCTCTCCGGATGGCAGTTGAAGTCGCCCATCACCACCGCATGCGGCTCGTGGGCCAGCTGCCCGGCGATGTAGTCCAGCTGCGAGCGCCGGGCGCGGCGACCCAGCGCGAGGTGCACCAGAAACAGCACCAGGGACTCGCCGTTGGCCAGCGCGAAGCGCGCCTCGATCGCCCCGCGGCCCGGGATCGGACCCGGCAGACGATGCATCACCACCCGCTCCGGCTCGAGCCGGGTCAGGAGGCCGAGCGAGTGCTTGGCCAGGGCTCCCAGATCGCGATTCACGCGTGAGTAGGAATGCGGAAAGCTCCCGCGCTCGGAAAGATAGGCGGTCAGGTCGACGTAGTTGCTGCGCATGCTGCCCGCATCCAGCTCCTGGAGGCCCACCACGTCGAACGCGGAGATGAAGCGCGCGACCCGGTCCAGATTGGTCATGCGCCCGTTGAAGGGCAGGAAGTGCTTCCAGCTGTTGGTGACATAGTGGTGCAGCCGCGAGGAATGGATTCCCACCTGCGCATTGAAGCTGAGAAGGCGCAGACGCCGCGGCTCGGTGCCCGAGTCGCTACGCTCGGCGGTCGGCTGCGAGCCGACGCCTGTGTCATGCGGACTGACTAGTGACAAGTACTCCCCCTTCACCCGGTTCAGTCAGTGCGTACGCGGATGGCGGGGAGCGGGTCCATCGCCCCGGGCCCCGAAGTCATCCGGAACCGGTTTACAATCATTAAACAATTCTTATATGACCATCGGCAGGGCGAGAACGTTCCGACAGGAAGTGTATGTCCGCACCGGGTTCAGGCGTATTCCTCCAGCAGGTGATCGACCACGCGCAGCATGCCCTCGTGGCTGCCGGTCATCCCGGCGGACACCACCGCCCGCCCGTCGACGACCATCGACGGCACCCCCTCGACCTGGAAGGCCTGCACCAGCAGGCCCGCCTCGCCGATCGCGGCACCGACCTCGGGAGAGCGCATGGCCTCCCGGAAGGCATCGGCATCCAGACCGCGCTGGTCCACGAAGCGCAGGACCGCGCTCTCCGAGCGCATTTGGCGCCCCTGCGCATGGATCGCATCGAAGAAGGGCTGATGGATCTCGTCGAGCACGCCGAGCTCCTCGGCGGCGAAATAGACCCGGGCGTGCAGTGTCCACAGATCATTGAACGGCGCGGGCAGATGGGTGAAGTCCACGTGCTCGGGCAGGTTCCTGCTCCATTCGTTGACCAGCGGCTCGAAGGTGTAACAGTGCGGGCAGCCATACCAGAACACCTCGACGACCTGCAGGCGGCCCTCCGGCAGTCCGGTATCCACCCGGGGAATCAGCTGCCGATAGTCCTGCCCCGGGGTGAACTCCCGGCCCGGCGCCACGCCCGAGGCCAGCAGTGCGCTGCCGCCGACCAGGGCACCCATGAAACGACGTCGATTCATCATCCATCTCTCCTCGTGTGGTCTCGACCGCGAATCCGCGACACCGTGTTGACGCCGCGCACGGCATTTCGACGCCCGGGTATCGCTTTGGTTCGCTCACGGCCCTGCGTCAAACCCGTATTCTCGCCGGAACGGGGGCCGCACAGCCACGCCCCGTGCACAAAAAAGGGTGGCCACAGGCCACCCGATCGGCAGGGCCGGGGCGTGTGGACTATTCCGCGCGCAGCCCCTGCATGTACTGGGTCACCGCCTCGATGTCGTCATCGGACAGGCGCGCGGCGATGTTGCGCATCATCCGGCCGTTGTCGTTCGCCCGCTGACCGCTGCGGAAATACTCCAGCTGGTCGGAATTGTACTGGGCATGCTGACCGCCCATGGCCGGAAACATCGCCGCGGGGTTGCCGTTGCCATTCGCGCCGTGACAGGCCATGCAGGCGGCGACGCCGGCTGCCGGGATGCCCCCGCGGTAGATGCGCTCGCCGCGCTCCGCAAGCGTTTCGTCGGCGGTGCCGGGGCTGACCTCCTGCTGGGCGAAGTAAGCGGCGAGGTCGCGCATGTCCTGCTCGTCCAGGTCGGCGACCTGGCCCGCCATCAGGGCATTCTCGCGCCGGCCGCTCTTGTAATCCATCAGCTGCTTGTGGAGATAGCTGGCATGCTGCCCGGCCAGCTTCGGCCATTCCGGATTCACGCTGTTACCGTCGCTGCCATGGCACGCCGTACATGCCTCGGACAGTTCCTGGCCACGGACCGGATCGCCCGCCTGCACCCCGAGCGGCAATGCCAGCACGAGGGAAAGGACAGCGAAAAGGCTCGAGCGCACGTAATTCATGATGGGAGACACTCCTGCTTCTTTTGTGCGAACCGGCGCGGGGCTGGAGCTTGTGCCCCGTGGCCGAGGGGAATCAAAATAAGAGGCGCGTTATATAGCACATGCAGGTTTTGGCAGCAAAGAAACCATGCCGGCGGGCGCCGGCCGAGGAGCCCATGCACAACCCGTTTCGCGAGGCCGAATTCGTGCTCGGCGCCGCCCGGATCGGCCAGCTGCCGCCCGATTCCGGCACCGAGATCGCCTTCGCCGGGCGCTCCAATGCCGGCAAGTCGAGCGCACTGAACGCCCTGTGTGGGCGACGTGCGCTGGCGCGCGTCAGCCGGACGCCCGGCCGCACCCAGGAGATCAACGTCTTCCGTCTGCGGCCGGACGGCGGTCAGCGCCTGATCGATCTCCCCGGATACGGCTACGCCCGGGTCCCGCCCGCGCAGCGCGCCCAATGGGACCGCCTGATCGGCCAGTACCTGCGCGAGCGCCAGAGTCTCGTGGGCCTGGTACTGATCATGGACATCCGCAGGCCGATGACCGACCTCGACCGGAGTCTGCTGGACTGGCTGGCGATGCAGCCGCGACGGCTGCACGTGGTGCTCACCAAGGCGGACAAGGTCTCCCGGAACGAGGCCGGCCGACAGCTGCTGCGGGCGCGCAGCGGGCTGGAGGCACTGGGACTGGACGCGACGCTGCAGACCTTCTCCGCGCTGAAGCGCGACGGCGTGGAGGACCTCCAGGGACTGCTGCTGGAGTGGCTGGGCACCGCCCCCGGGCCGGATTGATGACAGCAGGCCAGCCCTTTGGGTGACATTCCCCGGCGGCGGACCGCCAAGAGAGAGCGCCTGCCACCGGGCCACGGCGGCCGTGCAGGAGCGTGCCCTGCACGCGAACGCGCCGCAGGCGCGCCACACGCCGGGCACCGCACGAGGCCCATTCGCGTGCAGGGCACGCTCCTACAGGGGCGCGGTCGAGCACCGTGGACGGCCAGACATTCCCGGGCGGTGAATCGCCGGGAGGGTCCGCGGCCCGCAACAGGCCATCCGCAAAAAAATGCCCCGGCCACAGGGGGATGGCCGGGGCAAGAGGGGTTCCGGCAGGGGGGGCCGGAACCGTCCCGCTCAGGGAGGGAAGCGGGAGGCGCTGGGGGTAGCGCCTGTAACTGTGACGCGGCACCACAGGGAAAGTTCCGCGAGAAAGATGCGATCCGGGGAACCAAATCCCTTACGAATTCAGGGTATTACACGGGCCCCGTAGCGGCGTAGGGTGGGCCAGGCGCAGCGGGCCCACCGTTCCGGCCACGGCGGTCTGGGGTGGGCACACTTCGTTTTGCCCAGCCTACGGGCGGGAAGCGAACCGCCGAGCGGCGTAGGGTGGGCCAGGCGCAGCGGGCCCACCATTCCGGCCACGGCGGTCTGTGGTGGGCACACTTCGTTTTGCCCACCCTACGGGCGGGTACGAACCGCCGAGCGGCGTAGGGTGGGCCAGGCGCAGCGGGCCCACCTCCCGGCTTGCGCCGTCACCGTTAGCGCCGGGTGACGAAGCGGAACTGCACCTGGCCCCGTTCCGCTGCACCCTCGGGCAGCAGGGTTGCGGCCCAGGTCATCGATTCGCTGGCACAGACCGGCAGCACCGCCTCGCCGCGGTAGCTTCCGGGCGCGACGCGTTCCAGCCGCGCGCGATTGAAACCCATGTACATCTCCACGCCCGTCAGATCCAGCTCCACCCAGTCCGGATCCTGTCCCGTCAGCTGCAGCGTGACCGCGAGCGGCTCCTGCATGGGCACCGGCCGGGGTTCCAGATCGAGCAGCGCCTGCCCGCCCGACGGCAGATCGGCCGTGCAGGCTTGCTGGTTCAGGTCGCAATCCTCCGGCGCCACCACCAGCAAGGCCGCCGCATCGCGGCCCGGGACGAGCCGGTCGGCCCAGACCCACAAGGCCCCAATGGCCGCCAGCCCCGCGAGCCAGGGCACCAGGCGGCCGAGCCGCCTGCCGGTGGTCGTCGTCCGCGCGTTCATTGCGTCGTGCTCATCTCAGTGCGCCGCATCCCAGTTCTCCCCGACACCGACATCGACCACCAGATCCACCGAGAGGTTCGCGGCGCCGGCCATGTCCGCGATCACCGCGGAGCGCACCTCGGCCACCGCATCCCTGGTCACCTCGAGCACCAGTTCGTCGTGGACCTGCATGATCATCCGCGCCGGCAGGCGGTCACGCTCGAGACCCGCCGACACCTTCAGCATCGCGCGCTTGATGATGTCCGCCGCGGTGCCCTGCATCGGCGCGTTGATCGCAACGCGCTCGGCCTGGGCCCGGCGGGCCGCGTTGCGGCTGCCGATCTCCGGCAGGTAGAGCCGCCGCCCGAACAGGGTCTCCACGTAGCCCTGCTCGCGCGCGGTCCGGCGGGCGGCCTCCATGTACTCGTGCACGCCCGGGTAGCGCGAGAAATAGCGTTCGATGTACTCCCGGGCATGGCCCTGGTCGATGCCCAGGTTGCGCGCCAGGCCGAACGCGGACATCCCGTAGATCAGCCCGAAGTTGATCGCCTTCGCCGCGCGGCGCTGCTCCGGGGTTACCGCCTGCGGCGACTCCGCGCCGAAGACCTCGGCCGCGGTCGCGCGGTGGATGTCCTCGCCGGCCTCGAAGGCCGCCCGCAGACCACGGTCTCCGGACAGGTGGGCCATGATGCGCAGCTCGATCTGGGAGTAGTCCGCGGCCAGCAGCAGCATGCCGTCCTCCGGAATGAAGGCCTGGCGGATGCGGCGGCCCTCCGCGGTGCGCACCGGGATGTTCTGCAGGTTCGGATCGGAGGAGGACAGGCGGCCGGTGGCCGCGACCGCCTGGTGATAGGAGGTATGCACGCGCCCGGTGGCGGAATCGACCCGTTCGGGCAGCCGCTCGGTGTAGGTGCTGCGCAGCTTGCTCAGGCCGCGGTGCTCGAGGATCAGCCGGGGCAACGGAAACTCCGCCGCCATCTGCTCGAGCACGTCCTCGGCGGTGGAGGGCTGGCCCTTGGGCGTGCGCCGCAGCACCGGAAGACCGAGCCGGTCGAAGAGGATCTCCTGGATCTGTTTCGGCGATCCCAGATTGAACGCGCCGCTGGCCTCCGCGAAGGCCAGCTCCGCGACCTCCTGCATGCGCTCGAGCAGCTCCGCGCTCTGCACGCGCAAGAGCCCGGTATCGACCCGGACACCGGTGCGCTCCATGTCCGAGAGCACGGGCACCAGGGGCATCTCGATCTCGCGGTATACCGAGCGCGGCCCTTCGGCCTGGGCCAGGCGCGGCGCCAGGGCCGCGTGCAGCCGCAGGCAGACCTCCGCATCCTCGGCGGCATATTCCGTCGCGCGCTCGATCGGCACCTCGGCGAAGGGGATCTGTTTCGCGCCCTTGCCGGCCACGTCCTCGTAGGTGATGGTCCGGTGGCCCAGGTGCCGCTCGGCGAGGCTGTCCAGGTCGTGGCGGTTGGCGCCGGCGTCCAGCACGTAGGACTCGAGCATCGTGTCCTCCCGGATGCCCTCGAGCCGGATGCCGTGGTTGGCAAGCACGTTGCGGTCGTACTTGAGGTGGTGGCCCAGCTTCGCGTGCCGGGCGGACTCCAGCCAGGGGCGCAGGCGCTCCAGGGTCCGCTCCATGTCCAGCTGTGGTTCCGCATCCTCGCCCCGGTGGGCCAGCGGCAGGTACCAGCCGTTCCCGGGCTCGACGGCGAAGGACAGGCCGACCAGCCGGGCCTGCATGTATTCGAGGCTGGTGGTCTCGGTGTCGAAGGCCACCAGTTCGGCCGCCTCCAGCCGTTCCAGCAGCGCATCCAGGGCCTCCGCGCTGCGCACGACGTGGTATTCGGCGCCGGGCACGCCGCCGACCGCGCCCCCGACGCCCTGATTCTCGGCGCCGGCGGGCTCGAGTTCGTCGAGCCAGCGTCGGAACCCGAAGCGGGTGAGGAGTTCGCGCAGGCGCTCGGTATCGGGCTCGGCCAGGGTCAGCTCGTGCTCGTCGATCCCGAGGTCCACGTCACGCCGCACGGTGACCAGCTCGCGCGACAGCGGCAGCTGCTCGCTTGCCGCGCGGAGATTCTCACCGACCCTGCCGCCGATCGCCTCGGCATTCGCCAGCACCGCGTCCAGGCTACCGTACTGGCCGATCCACTTCGCGGCGGTCTTCGGACCGACCTTGTCCACGCCGGGCACGTTGTCGACGCTGTCACCGACCAGGCTCAGGTAATCCACGATCTGCTCCGGTCCCACCCCGAACTTCTGGCGGACCCCTTCCGGATCGAGCACGGTGCCGGTCATTGTGTTGACCAGTGTCACACCGTCGTCGACCAGTTGCGCGAGGTCCTTGTCGCCGGTGGAGATCACCACCGGCTCCCGCCGCTCCCGCGCCTGCTCGGCCAGTGTCGCGATCACGTCGTCGGCCTCCACGCCGGGGATGCACAGCAGCGGCAGCCCCATGGCCCGGATCAGCTCGTGCAGGGGCTCGACCTGCACGGACAGCTCCTCCGGCATCGGCGGGCGGTTGGCCTTGTAGGCCTCGTACAGGTCGTCGCGAAAGGTCCTGCCGGGGGCGTCGAAGACCACGGCCATGCGCCGCGGCGCGTAGTCCGCGCGCAGCTTGCGCAGCATGTTCACGACCCCGTAGAGGGCACCGGTGGGCTGGCCGTCGGCCGCCGTCAGCGGCGGCAGCGCATGAAAGGCGCGATACAGGTAGGACGAACCATCCACCAGCACCAGTGGGGCTTCATCGCTCATGCGGGCAGTTGCGGTTGGGATGGCCGGCCAGTGTACTGCGCGGCCGCAGGGGCCGCGAATCCGTGCCGCCTCCGCGGGGCTGTTCGCGATGGCCCGGCAGGGTTACGCTAAGGGGCATGGCAACACCAGACACCCGGAGAGGCGATGGACGGTCGCATCGCTCCCTGATCACTCCCACTCCGCGATCCCTGTGTTTCGGGCCACAGCGGGGGGATGCCGAGCGCGCCGGGCGCGTGCTCAGGTTGCGGCGATGAGCCAGGACCACGACCCCCGAAAGGACTGGCGCGAGCGGGGTGACCACCCCGGGCTCGCACCGATCGACGACTCCGAGCTGACCCGCGAGAGCTGGAAGATCTTCCAGATCATGGCCGAGTTCGTCGAGGGCTTCGAGCGGCTGGCGCGCATCAAGCCGTCGGTCAGCGTGTTCGGCTCCGCACGGATTCCGCCCGGCCACCCCGACTACGAGCTCGCCGAGGAACTGGCCCGGCAGCTGTCGAATGCCGGCTTCGCGGTGGTCAGCGGCGGCGGGCCCGGCATCATGGAGGCGGCTAACAAGGGCGCCTTCTCGGGCAAGTCGCCGAGCATCGGGCTGAACATCCAGCTGCCCCACGAGCAGCTTGCGAACGACTACCAGGACATCGGGCTCGGCTTCCGGCACTTCTTCGCACGCAAGGTGATGTTCGTGAAATACGCGTCGGCCTACGTGGTGCTGCCGGGCGGCTTTGGCACCCTGGACGAGCTCGCCGAGATCCTGACGCTGGTGCAGACCGGAAAGTCCCGGCGCATCCCGATCGTGCTGGTGGGCAGCAGCTACTGGCGCGGCCTGCTGGACTGGTTCGAGAACACGCTGGTTGAGCGCCGCACGATCTCGCGCAAGGATCTGCAGCTATACTCGCTGGTGGACACCCCGGAGGCGGCCGTTGACGCGATCTTCGAGTATTACGAAACGCGCAGCTTCGAACCGTCGGCCGAGGAAAAGCAACGCCTGATGGAGCTCTAGCGCCGCATGCGGACAAGACAGGACAGCCCGGCATGACCGCGGAGGCCACTGCCCTCGGGCACCGCAGCACCGGCTCCACGCAACGGTTTGCACGGGGGCCGACCCCGGCCCTGCGCGCCCGCTGCCAGTGCCGGCGCTGGATCGTGGGCACTGCCCTGTTCGCGCTGATGGCCGCAGCCGGCGCCCAGCCCCGGGACTGGCCCGATGCGCCGCCACCCCCCGAGATCGACGAGGATGCGCCGCCGCCGGTAATGGACGAGCGGGCGCGCCAGCTGCAGATGCTCGAGGAGGCCGACATCACGCTGATCGAGCGGCCGGATGGCCTCATCCGCGAATACCGGGTGGCAGGACGCCTGTTTCTGGTGGAGGTGGTGCCGCGGATGGGGCGCCCCTACTATCTCGTCGATACCACCGGCGATGGCATGCTGGACACCCGCCGGCGCGGGCTCGGGCCGGATTTCGTTCCTCCACAGTGGATCCTGTTCCAATGGTGACCGGAAAACGCTCAAAGATTCGACCTTCCGCGGCAGCCACGGCGATACTGCTGCTGGCCCTGGCCACGCTCGCTGCCGCCAACGCCACAGGGATCTATCGCTGGGTGGACGCGGAAGGCACTGTTCACTTCGGGGACAGCCCGCCCGCAGAGCGTGGCGCGGAGCCGGTCGAGATTCGCCCGTCGGCGGGCGATGCCCCACAGGCCGACGAAGCCGAGTCCGTCCCGGGGCAGCCGATGGCACCGGATGCGGAGACCGGGCCTGGCGAAGAAGCGGCGGACGACTGAGACGACCATCCCGGGCATGCGGACGCAGATTCCGCAATGCTGAGCACCAATTTGGTGCGCATGGGCAATATCCGCACCAGTTTGGTGCTATGCTTTGCCCGACATGAGCCTCACGCCCGTTTGGCAGTCCTGTTCGCGCGCGGCGCCCGCGCCTGCGCGCCCTGGCCCCTGGAGGAGTGCGCGCCGCGCGCGAATGATCGTCCCACGGCGTTGTGGCGGAATCGGCAGGGCGTTCTGCAACGGCGGAGCATCCCCGATCATCCGGTTGGCGATCAACCAGTATGACGTGCGAATGGGGCCGTACCATGGGGCCGAGTCGCCAGCGGCCGGCACGCTGGCGCAATTCCTGCTTTCGGCCCGTCGATGACCGTCAATTCCCTGCCGGCCCCGACGAGCCCGGTCCCCTGCCAGTGGCTGGATGAACTCTCCACCGCGGTACTGGTGACCGACGGGCAGCTTCGTCTGCTCGCGGTCAACAGTGCCGCGGAGATGCTGCTCGGTCTGAGCCGCGATCGGGTGGTCGGGGGGTCGCTGGGACACTGGCTGCCCCTGGACCGCAATCTCGCGAACCAGCTCGAGCGGGTGCTCGACGAGGGGCAGCCCGTCTCGCTGCGGGGACGCAGGCTGCGGCCGCTGCGCGCACCCGAATTCCTGGCCGACCTGATGATCTCGCCGCTGCAGGAGGAGGATTCGGGCGGGCGGCTGCTGGTGGAGCTCACGGCCATCGATCGCCACCAGCGCATCACGCGCGAGGATCAGCTGCGCCAGCAGCAGGCCATCACCCGCGCGGTGACCCGCGGCCTGGCCCACGAGATCAAGAACCCGCTGGGTGGCCTGCGGGGTGCCGCGCAGCTGCTGGCGAGCGAACTGGACGATCCCTCGCTCCACGAATACACACGGATCATCATCCGCGAGGCCGACCGGCTGCGCAGCCTGGTGGATCGCATGCTCGGGCCCAGCAACATGCCGCGGCGCGAGCGGGTGAACGCTCACGAGGTGATGGAGCACGTCCGCGGACTGGTCAGCGTGCAGCTGCCGCTGGGCCTGAAGATCAACGCCGACTATGACCCCAGCATCCCGGACCTGCTGGTCGATCGCGACATGCTGGTGCAGGCCCTGCTCAACGTGGTGCAGAACGCGATCCAGGCCCTCGGTGACCACGGCGAGATCTGGCTGATGTCACGGATCCTGCGTCAGTACACCATCTCCGGACAGCGTCACCGCCTGGTCGCCCTCCTGCGGGTGCGCGACAACGGGCCGGGGATCCCGGAGGAGATCCGCGAGCGCATCTTCTTTCCCATGGTGACCGGCCGGGCATCGGGCACCGGCCTCGGTCTTCCGATCGCACAGAGCCTGATGCAGCTCAACCACGGCCTGATCGAGTGCCACTCCCGCCCGGGCCGCACCGATTTCGACGTGCTGCTGCCGCTGGAGGGCGCGCCATGAACGCCAACATATGGGTCATCGACGACGACGATTCGATTCGCTGGGTCCTGGAGCGGGCCCTGGACCGCGCCGGGCTGGAGGTCCGCGGCTTCGAATCGGCCGACTCGGCCTGGAGCGCGCTGGAGGCAGGCGACAATCCCGACACGATACTCGCGGACGTGCGCATGCCGGGCCTGAACGGGCTGGACTTCCTCGCCCGGCTGCGCGAACAGCCGGATCCGCCGCCGGTAATCATCATGACCGCGTTCTCGGACCTCGAAAGCGCGGTCTCCGCCTACCAGACCGGTGCCTTCGAGTACCTCCCCAAACCCTTCGATCTCGAGGAGGCGGTCGGGCTCGTGCAGCGCGCGCTCCAGGCCCGGCGGGAGAGCCTGTCGTCGGGCAGCGTTGCCGACCGCGCCGCGGCCACGGCCCTGATCGGCGAGGCACCGGCGATGCAGGAGCTGTTCCGCGCGATCGGGCGGCTCTCGCGCTCCAACATCACCGTGCTGGTGAACGGCGAGTCCGGCACCGGCAAGGAGCTGGTCGCCCGCGCATTGCACCAGCACAGCCCGCGGTCCAGCCAGCCGCTGATCGCACTGAACACGGCCGCGATCCCGAAGGATCTGCTGGAGAGCGAGCTCTTCGGACACGAGCGGGGCGCCTTCACCGGCGCCAGCCAGGGCCGCAAGGGCCGGTTCGAGCAGGCCGACGGCGGCACCCTCTTCCTGGACGAGATCGGCGACATGCCCTTCGACCTCCAGACGCGCCTGCTGCGGGTGCTCTCGGACGGCACCTTTTACCGGGTCGGCGGCCATACGCCGATCCGCGTGGACGTGCGCATCATCGCCGCCACGCACCAGAACCTCGAGGACCGCGTTGCGGCCGGGCTGTTCCGCGAGGACCTGTTCCACCGCCTGAACGTGATCCGCATCCAGGTGCCGGCGCTGCGCGACCGACCGGAGGACATCCCGCTGCTGACCCGTCACTTCATGCAGGAGGCCGCGCGCGACCTGGGCGTCGATGCCAAGGTGATGCGCCCGGAGGTGATGGCCGAGCTCCAGACGATGCGCTGGCCGGGCAATGTGCGGCAGCTGGAGAACACCTGCCGGTGGCTGACCGTGATGGCCTCGGGCCGTGAGGTGCATCTCGAGGACCTGCCCCCGGAACTGCGGAGTCAGCCTGCGCAGTCCGCCTCGGCGCAGGAGGGTCCGGCCCGGCCGGGCCGCGACTGGACCAGCGACCTCGCCGAGCGGGCGCGGGCTCATTGGCGCGGGGGCTCCCGCGATCTGCTGTCCGTGGTGCAGCCGCAATTCGAGCGGACCCTGATCCTGGAGGCGCTGAGGATGACCGACGGCCACCGGCAGCAGGCCGCCGCGCTGCTCGGGTGGGGCCGCAACACCCTCACCCGCAAGATCCAGGAACTGGGCCTCGATCAGCCCGGCACCAACCAGCCGGACGTACACTGACGATCGTCGCGATCCGCGCCGCCCCGAGCGATGAAGGCCCCCTCCCCCCGCTTGCGGGGAGGGGGTGCGGGACGCTCGCGCTAATCCGAGACAGGCGGAAGATCGCAGGTGGAGATGTGGCCGTGCAGGCGCAGGGTGCCGGTGAGGTCGCTGATGCGGGCGATCCCGTGGCGGTCGAGGTAGCCGCTCATGCCGTCCAGGATCTTGGGCAGGCACAGCGGATCGTAGAACAGGCCCGTGCCCACACCCACCGCGCTGGCGCCGGCAATCAGGAACTCCAGCGCATCGCGCGCATTCAGCACGCCGCCCTGCCCGATGATCGGGATCCCGTGCGGACCCGCGACCTGGTGCACCTGGTGCACCTTCAGCAGCGCGATCGGCTTGATCGCCGGGCCGGAGAGCCCGCCCTGGTTGTTGCCGATCACCGCCTCGCGCCGCTCCACGTCCACCGCCATCCCCATCAGGGTGTTGATCACCGCAAAGCCGTCGGTGCCGGCCTCGATGCACCGGCGCGCGTTCTCGGCGATATCGGTCTGGTTCGGCGACAGCTTGGTGATGATCGGCTTCGAGGTCACCGACCGGCAGGCCTCCACCACCCGCGCCGACATGTCCGGGTCGTTGCCGAAGGCGACGCCGCCCTCCTTCACGTTGGGGCAGGAGATGTTGATCTCGATCGCATCGATCGGCGAGTCGTCGAAGCGGCGGGTGACCGCAATGTACTCCTCGATCGTGGAGCCGGAGACATTCGCGATGAACCGCGTCTCGGAGAAGTCCAGGGTCGGCAGGATCGCGTCCACCACGTGCCCCACGCCCGGATTCTGCAGGCCGATCGCGTTAAGCATGCCGTCCGGCGTCTCGTAGACCCGGTGCGGCGGGTTCCCCAGGCGCGCGTCGCCGGTCGTGCCCTTCAGGCAGATCGCGCCGGCGTCGCGGTTGGAAAATCCCGCAACCCGCGTATATTCCTCCCCGAATCCGACACACCCCGACAGCAGCACCAGCGGAGTGTTGAACGGCAGCCCGCAGAACGAGATCTGCAGGCGCGGATCAGCGGGATGTTCAGC
>JAABTX010000265.1 GCA_011389655.1 Thioalkalivibrio sp. | reverse complement strand
TTGGCTTGGTCCGATCCTGCCTCCCCTTGGGCGTACGGCGTGGGGCCCTGGTAGGAGGGCAGCGCTCTGGCCGATTCAGCGCCGGCCGAGAGACAGGCCTTCGATCCCCGGGCGCTAGTCCTTAAGCAGCGATTGTTTCTGCCGCTATCCCTCGCGAGAACGCTTTCTTGTTAGCATGATCGTACACAGGCAGCGCTTGCCGCTGCCGCTACCCGTGCCAGGTGCCATGTACGAAGCCTTCTACAACCTCAGGGAAAAACCCTTCGCGATCCTGCCGGATCCCGGCTACCTGTATTTCGGGGAGCGGCACACGCTTGCCTACACCGTGCTGGAGTACGGCGTGGTGCACGGGGCCGGGTTCACGGTGATCACCGGCGAGGTGGGTTGCGGCAAGACGACACTGATCCGGCACCTGCTCGACAGCATCGAGCAGGACGTGACCGTGGGGCTGATCTCGAATACGCGCCAGGACATTGGCCAGCTGCTGAAGTGGGTGCTGCTGGCCTTCGATCAGCCCTATGACTCCGATGACACGGTGGCGCTGTTCGACCAGCTGCAGCGCTTCCTGATCGACGAATACGCCCAGGGCCGGCGCACGGTGCTGATCATCGACGAGGCGCAGAACCTCGGCATCAGCACCCTGGAGGAGCTGCGCATGCTCTCCAACATCAACGCCGACCGGGATCAGCTGCTGCAGATGGTGCTGGTGGGGCAGCCGCAGCTGAAGCATCTCCTGTCCCGGCCGGAGCTCGAGCAGTTCGCGCAGCGGGTTTCGGCCGACTTCCACATCGAGCCGCTTGCCGCGGACGAGGTGGGCGCCTACATCCGGCACCGGCTGCAGGTCGCCGGCCGGGACGAACCCCTGTTCGAAGACGACGCGATCGCGCGCATCGCCGAGACGACGGGGGGCACCCCCCGCAAGATCAATATCCTCTGCGACACCGCACTCGTTTACGGCTTCTCGCAGGGAGCCGAGTTCATCACGTCCACGGTCATCGAGGAAGTATTGCGCGACAAGGCCCGGTTCGGGGTGATGGGATCGGCGGGAACCGCAAAAGGGCCACCGCCACAGAACCCCTGGGAAGCGGATGCCGCGGACAACCGCGCTACGCGCCCCCGCGATGACCAGGCTGCGCGCGCCGTCCTCGCCGCGATGTTCGACCGCAAGAAGTAAGGCGGCGGCATAAAGGGGGACAGATTTATAAATCTGTCCCCCTTTATGCCCTCGTCCCCCCTTTTATGCCCTCGATCCCGCGTCGCGCAGCGGCACGTCCTCGTAAATGGTGGCGAGCGGAATGTCGAGATTCAGGCAGGTGCAGGGGACGGCGCCCTCGGTAAAGCGCAGTGTCGTCCAGGTCTCGCCCTCCCGCCGATGGAGTTCGGCCTCGATGCGATCCTGCGCGAGCAGCAGGTATTCCTGCAGGCTGGGGATCTGCGTGTAGGCATAGAGCTTTTCGCGCCGGTCGATGCGCGCGGTGGCCTCGGAGAGCACCTCAACGATCAGGCAGGGGCGTTGGCGGAAGTAGGTCTCGCGATCCTGCGGATCGCAGGACAGAAGCAGGTCCGGGTAGTAGAAGGCAACCTCGCCTGCCACCTCGACGCGCAGCTTCATGTCGGCCATGAACAGCTGGCAGTCGGTGCCCCGTACGTGGGGATGTAGTGCGGTGGCCAGATTCAGGGCCATCAGCCCATGGCGATCGCTGGCCCCGACCATCGCGTAGGTCTCACCGCCGACGAACTCGTGCCGCACCTCGGTGGTCCGCTCGCCCTCGAGATACTCCTGTTCCGACAAGCGCTGCCTTGGTGCCACTTGCGCCATGATTCACTCCTCGCTGGCCTGCCCCGATGATAAGACATGCCTCGTCCGAGGGTCGACGTTTGCGGGTTTTCGGGGTAGCGGGGCCTGGGGGGCTGCACTCCGCCGGAAGCCTCAGCGGGACCCGCGGCCGAGGAGCACGACTTCGACGGTCTGGGCGATGGTGAGCAGGTCGAGGGACATGCTCTGGTTCTTCACGTAGTAGAGGTCGTACTGCAGCTTCTCCAGCGCGTCCTTCTGCGATGCGCCGTAGGGGTAGTTGATCTGGGCCCAACCGGTCAGGCCGGGCTTCACCCAGTGCCGGTGCTGATAGTGCGGGAGGTGTTCCGTGAGCTGACGGACGAAGATCGGACGCTCCGGTCGGGGTCCGACGAAGCTCATGTCGCCGCGCAGCACGTTGAACAGCTGCGGCAGCTCGTCCAGGCGCACCTTGCGCATGAAGCGCCCGAAGCCGGTGATGCGCGGGTCCTCCTCCTGCGCCCAGCGCGCGACCCCGTCGCTCTCGGCGTCCATCACCATGCTGCGGAATTTCAGCAGCGTGAAGTGTCGCCCGAACTGGCCGACGCGCGTCTGCCGGAACAGGATCGACCCGCGGCCGCGGCTCTCGATCAGGATCCCGAGCGCGGTGAGCAGCATGAACGGCCAGGCCACGAAGAGGAGGGCCAGCGTGGTGATGATGTCCAGTTGCCGCTTGGCGACATCGCGGTAGAAGCTCTGACGGAACCCGCGCGAGAAGATCATCTTGCTGGGACGAAGGTTGTCGAGCTTCAGCACACCGGCTTCCCGTTCGAAGAAATCCGGGATCTCCATCACGTCGATGCCGGTCATCTTGCAGGCGATCAATTCGTCGAACGGGAACCCGCCGCGGGCATCGTCCAGAGCGATCACGACGTCGTCCACCAGGTTGATCTGCGCGTACTGCGCCAGGGGCAGCTCCGGCTTCACCACCCGCTGCGCATCGACCTGCGTGGTCTCGCCCTCGCCGGGCACGAAGCCCACCAGCTCGAAGGGATTCCGATCACCGCGGGGTCGGATCTCGTTCAG
>JAABTX010000264.1 GCA_011389655.1 Thioalkalivibrio sp. | reverse complement strand
AAATACCGGAAGGGCGAATACGCGATGAGTCTCAAAAAGGCGAATTCCAAGATCACACTGGCAAAGGCCGAACTGCAACAGGCGGAGGACCGCTTGAACGGGTCGGAAGAACTTTTTGAGAAGCGTTATATTTCCGAGACCGAACTGGAGAGCGATGAATTGGCCAAGCAGCGCGCGCAAATGGATCTCGAACTGGCCAACCAGGAAAAGGAACTCCTGGAGACCTACACCTACGATCGGGAGATCGCCCAACTCGAAAGCGATGTGGAACAGGCCCGCATGGCACTGGAGCGTGCCGAGCGCAAGGCGCGGGCCAACATTGCCGAGGCGGAAGCCCGCTTCTCCGCGCGGCGGGCCGAGGTCCAGCGCGAACAGGTCTCGACCAAGAGTTTGCGCACGCGGATCGAAAATTGCAGGATCACCGCCCCCACCAGCGGGATGGTGGTTTACGCCCCCCAGGGAAATCGTTGGGAGTCCGAAGTCCTTGATGAAGGTCTGAGCGTGCGGGAGCGCCAGGAATTGATCTATCTGCCGACCGCCAATACGATGAGCGCGCAGATCAAGGTGCACGAATCGATGCTGAACAAGTTGGAGACTGGTCAAGAGGCCACGATCACGGTGGATGCCCTCCCCGGAGAAATCTTTACCGGTCGGGTTACGGATATCGCCGTCATGCCGGAGGACGGCGGTTGGCGAAACCCCGATCTCAAGCAGTATGTCACCGAGATCGCCATCCAGGAAACCTCGCCTTTGCTGCGTTCGGGCATGACCTGCCAGGCCGAGGTTCTCGTCGCTCATTTCGAGCAGGCGCTGACCGTCCCTCTGCAATCGGTGTTGCGGGTGGACGGACGGACCACGGTATTTACCCCCGGTCCGGGCGGGCGGCCTGTCCCGCAGCCTGTCACCGTAGGCATGGACAATAATCGTAAGATTCGGATCGTTGACGGCTTGTCCGCAGGCGCGGAGGTCTTACTGAATCCACCCCTGACTCAAGCCGAACGGGGGGCTACGGAAAACTTGCCTGCCACGGCGGGAGCGGAGGATAACGGGGCGGCTGGCGATTCATGAACCAGGATCCGGTCAGGAGAGCGGAAGCGGCGGCTCGCGGCAGGGAACGCGAATGCATCATCCGCATGCGGGACCTCTGGAAGATTTACAAAATGGGCGACAATCGCGTGCATGCGCTGGCGGGGATCAGCGCCGAGTTCCGCAGAGGTGAATTCTGGGCGATTATGGGTTCTTCCGGTTCGGGCAAGAGCACCATGCTGAATTTGCTGGGCTGTCTGGACCGTCCCAGCAAGGGCGTTTACGAACTCGAGGACAAGGACGTCAGCCGGCTGAGCGACGATGCGCTCAGCGAGATCCGCCTGAAGCGGATCGGATTTATTTTTCAGAGTTTTAATCTGATCGCCCAAATGACGGTGCAGGAGAATATCGAACTCCCCCTCTTTTACCAAGGCTGGGAGAGCGAGAAGAGCCGCGACCGCGCGGCCGAACTGGCCGACCGGGTGGGCCTGGGCGACCGGCTCGACCACCGCCCGACGGAGCTTTCCGGAGGACAGCAGCAACGCGTCGCAGTCGCCCGGGCCCTGGCCAACGATCCGGCCATCCTGCTGGCCGACGAACCGACCGGTAACCTCGACTCGGCAACCGGCGAACAAATCATGACGCTCCTCGGGCAACTGCACCAGTCCGGCGTGACCGTCATCATGGTCACCCACGAGGACGAAATTGCCGCCCACGCCAGCCACCAAATGCACATGCGCGACGGACGCATTGATCGGATCGAAGAATCCTGACCCGCAATGAAGCACCTGCGCCTGATACGAAACGTTCAACTGGGAATCAAAACGCTCTGGCTACACCGCCTGCGCAGCGGGCTGACCATCCTAGGCGTGGTCTTCGGCGTCGCCAGTGTCATCGCCATGCTGGCGGTCGGCGAAGGGGCCAGCAAGGAGGCGATCGAGCAGATCCGCAAACTCGGCAGCCGGAATATTATCCTGACTTCCGTCAAGGCACAGGCTGATTCGAGGCCCTCGCAAAACCAGCGGGTGAGTATTTACGGGTTGCTTTACGATGATAACAAGCGTTTGCAGGAAACCTTTCCGACCATCCGGCGCACAGCGCCGGCCCGGCATTTGACCAAGACCGCGCGGGTCCGCGACCTCGCCATGGAACTACGGGTGGTCGGCACCACTACCGCCTGGTTCGATCTGGTCGAACGTCGCATTGTGGCGGGCCGCGTGTTCGACCGGCGCGACGTGGCGGAAGTCCGCCCTGTCTGTGTCTTGACCGAACACGGCGCCCGGCGTCTCCTGGCGACGAAAAATACCATCGGCGAAACCGTCCGCATCGAGGGACACGTCTTCGAGGTCATCGGCATCATCGAGACCGAGTCCGCCACCGGCGGGGTGCAGACGCCGGACCAGCCGACGGACGCTTACATCCCCTTGAGCACCTGTCGCAACCGCTTCGGCGAAATGATCATCGAGATGAGCAGTGGCAGCCGCATCAGCGAGCTGGTCGAGCTGCACCAGATCGTCGTCGAAGTGGACCACGAGGTGAACGTCGAGCCGACGGCGGATACCATTCGCAGCATGCTGGAGCGTTTTCACGATCAGGAGGATTATAAGATGAGCGTGCCCCTGGCCCTGCTGCGTCAGGCGGAAGCGACCAAGCGGCGCTTCAACATCGTTCTCGGGGCCATCGCCGGCATCTCGCTCCTGGTCGGCGGGATCGGCATCATGAATATCATGCTCGCCTCCGTCACCGAACGAACGAGGGAGATCGGCGTGCGCCGGGCGATCGGCGCGAAGCGAAGCCAGATCGTCGGCCAGTTCCTGGTTGAAACCACCGTGCTT
>JAABTX010000263.1 GCA_011389655.1 Thioalkalivibrio sp. | reverse complement strand
GTTGCGCACACAGTCCTTCATCACCTCCCAGAGTTCCAGCAGCGCCGCGCGTGTCTCGTCCGGAGAACGCCACTGTTCCTCGTTGGCCAGCACCAGCTCGTGGATGCGCAGGCCATGCCGCTGGCACTGTTCGAGCAGCTCGGCCGCGGTGTCGAAAGGAAAACGAAGCGGCTCTGCGTCATCCGAGGGCGTCGCTTCCGGGTCGTCGCCGCGCGCGATGAAACCGCCACCGATGGAATAGAAAGTCTCGCTCAGCAGCTCTTCACCGGCGCTGTCCAGGGCCGTGAAGCGCATCCCGTTAGGGTGACGCGGCAGCATCTGCTCCTCGTGGAAAAGAAGTTCCATGGACTCGTCGAAGGCGATCTCGCGCTCGCCCAGCAACTTCAGCCGGCCGCTGCCGCGGATGCGGTCCAGGCGCGCTTCCACGGTCGCCGGCTCGATGGTCCTGGGCACCTCGCCCTCGAAGCCCAGCAGGATGGCCCGGTCGGTGCAGTGCCCGCGACCGGTGAGCGCGAGCGAGCCGTAGAGTTGAGCGCCCAGTTTCTCGACGCGATCCAGCAGTCCCGCCTGCTGCGCATCAAGCAGAAACTCGCGCGCCGCCAGCATCGGCCCCATGGTGTGGGAGCTCGAGGGACCCACGCCGATCTTCACCAGGTCGAAGATGCTGATGGCCACGCGCCTAGCCGTCCTCGGTGTCGGACAGCGACAGTAGCCCGGCATTGCCGCCGACCGCGGAAGTGTTGACGCTCAGGCTGCGCTCGGTCATGAAGCGGTGCAGGTAGGAGGGTCCGCCAGCCTTCGGCCCGGTACCGGAGAGTCCGCAGCCGCCGAAAGGTTGCACGCCCACCACGGCGCCGACGATGTTCCGATTGACGTAGACATTGCCGGCCCGGGATTTTGAGAACAGCTCCCGCGCGCGGGCATCGATGCGGCTGTGCACGCCGAAGGTGAGCGCATACCCGGTCGCATTGATCTCCTGCATCACGCGATCGACGTCGCGCGATGCATACCGGACCACGTGCAGGACGGGCCCGAAGACTTCGCGTTCCAGCTGACCGATGCCGTCGATTTCAACCACGGTGGGAGCGCAAAAAGTCCCGTGCGCGGTCTCCTCGGGCAGCTCGCAGCGCGCGAGCACCCGGCCTTCCTGGTCCATGCGCGCGACGTGCGCCTCCAGCGTCTGCAGGGCCTCCTCGTCGATGACCGGGCCGATGTCGGTGGACAGCAGCGCGGGATCACCAATGCTCAGCTCGGCCATGTAGCCCTTGAGCAATCGCAGGGTACGGTCGGCGATCTCCTGCTGCAGGAACAGCACGCGCAGGGCGGAGCAGCGCTGGCCGGCGCTGTTGAATGCCGACTTGACGCTGTCGAGGACCACCTGCTCGGGCAGCGCCGAGCTGTCCACCAGCAGCGCATTCTGGCCGCCGGTCTCCGCGATCAGCGTGGGGATGGCGCTGTCGCGCGCGGCCAGGGCGCGATTGATCAGCCGCGCCACCTCGGTGGAGCCGGTGAAGGCCACCCCGGCGACGCGCGCGTCCGGCAACAGCGCCGCGCCCAGCTCGGGGCCGCTGCCGGGCAACAGGTGCAGCACCTCGCCCGGCACGCCCGCCTCGTGGAAAAGCCGCAGGGCCGCGGCCGCCGTCAGAGAGGTCTGCTCCGCCGGCTTGGCGAGCACGGTGTTGCCGGTCACGAGCGCGGCGGCAATCTGCCCCGTGTAGATCGCCAGCGGGAAGTTCCACGGGCTGATACACAAGAACACGCCCCGGCCATGCCAGGACAGCTCGTTGTCCTCGCCCGTGGGTCCCGGCAGCAGCCGCGGCTCGGCAAACTCCCGCCGCGCCTGGGCGGCGTAATAGCGCAGGAAGTCCACCGCCTCGCGCAATTCTGAGACGGCGTCCGCCAGCGAGCGTCCGCCCTCGCGCATGCACAGTCCCAGGAGCTCGGCGGCGTTCTGCTCGTAAAGGTCCGCGGTGCGCTCGAGCATGCGCGCGCGTGTCTCGCCGCCCGCCTCGTTCCACCGCTGCTGTCCACCCGACGCGATCTCCAGCGCTTCCATGGCCAGCTCGGCGGAGGCCCACTGCGCTTCGCCCAGCACCACGCGCCGATCGGCGGGCGCGCGCACTTCCTGCGGTGCGCCGGCACGCTCGCGCCCACCGATGACAGGCACCGCACGGCGCGGTTGGGCGAGCGCAGCCTCCATCGATTCGGCGAGGCGGCCGAGCTCACCCGGATCCGCCAGGTTGAAGCCGCGTGAATTCCGCCGCGCCGCGCCAAACAGCTCGGGCGGCGCCGGGATGCGCGGATGCGGCACCATCTCCAGCGCATCCACCAGCGCCACCGGGTCGGCGACGATCTCGTCGACGGGCGCAGCCTCGTCCACGATCCGGTTGACGAAGGAGGTGTTCGAGCCGTTCTCCAAGAGCCGGCGCACCAGGTAGGGCAACAGGTCTTCATGGTTGCCGACGGGGGCGTAGACCCGGCAGGGCAGGTTTTGGTGGTCTGCCCCTATGACCTCCGCGTAGAGCTCTTCACCCATGCCATGGAGGCGCTGGAACTCGAACTGGCGATTGTCACCGGCGTAGTGAATGATGCTCGCGACGCTGTGCGCGTTATGGGTCGCGAACTGCGGGTACACCCGGCCCTGCGCCTCGAGCAGCACGCGCGCGCAGGCCAGGAAGGACACGTCGCTGTTCACCTTGCGCGTGAACACAGGATAGCTCTCCAGGCCGTTCTCCTGGGCCCGCTTGATCTCCGCGTCCCAGTAGGCGCCCTTGACGAGGCGGACCGGTATGCAGCGGCCCGATTCCTCGGCGAGCGCGATCACCCAGCGGCATGCATCCAGCCCGCGCTTGAGGTAGGACTG
>JAABTX010000262.1 GCA_011389655.1 Thioalkalivibrio sp. | reverse complement strand
CCCTCGGCCTCACGCGCTCGTTCGAGCTCGGCGAGACTCTGATCGAGGGCTGTCCGGTCGGTCGTTCCGGCAAAATTCTCCAGCGTTCCCATACAATCCGCGAAATATACGAAACGTTCGCGCGCAACCGCGAGCAGGCGATCAAGTTCACCTAGGGGATCGGCATGATCATCCACACGCAAGTCGAGTGTCGGGTAGTGCTGACCTCTGTGCATGCGCAATGCCGCCGCCTGTCGACCACGCTTGTCGCCGCCTGCCGCCTCGCCGGCGCGCAAGGCAGCAAGCATTCGGTCAGGCATCGGCAGATCTGCGCCCGAAAGATAGGCATCGAGGCTGGCTTCGACGACGCCAGGGCCAGCCAGCATATTGCCGGCCACCGAAACGCCGGGCGCGCTGACATGACCCGCCCACCCGATGCAAGCCTCGCCGGTATGCACGGCAGTCTCTCCATGCAGGTCAATCAGGTGACATTGACGCTGTGCCGCGCCCTCATCCAGGGCAATCAATTCGGAGATAACGTCTGCTGCGCAAGTCCCGGCCTGCAAGCGGGCGACACCCTCGACGCCCCACATCGGATTGACGAATGCCTGCGTGGCGACGGCCACGTTCCGGCGGATATACGGCACCGCTCCGCCCACGGCAAAGAAGCGACTGGCGACTGCGATGGCGAGCGTGCCATCAGCGGGATCGCGTGCCACGATTGAGTAGGTCATACATGTGCTCCATCGATGTTGCGAGGTCGAAAGGCGTGTGGACCCGCGGCTTGGTAAAGCGAGGGGGCCCAGCGTTGCAGGACTCGCGCGAGGTGATCCGACATCGCCTGCTCCGCCGTGATCGGATCGGCTCCCAGCAATGTCTCGAGCAGTGCAGTGTGTTCGGCCCCGACCCCGGCTTCCTGAAAGAAGTCACGTGGCACTTCGAGACCGCCAAGCGTGAACCGGTGCATGTGCAGCGCGCAGCGATGGATCACCGGACATAGAAGCTCCATCCCGGCAGCTCGCGCCAATTCCACGTGAAAGGCACGGTCGAGCACGCTGCACCGATCCAGATCACCTTCGTTATGTGCCGCATCCATGTCCGAGATGATGCCGTCCAGTGCCGATTGTCCGACCCCCACGCCCTCTTTAGCCAGAATGGCCGCCACGGTCCGCTCGATCGAAAGGCGGACCCGTACCATTTCGGCGGCGGCACGCAGCGTGGTCTCGGTCACGACGGTTCCGCGATAGCCACGCCGTTCCACCAGCCCCTGCTCGGCAAGCAGTAAAAGCGCCTCGCGAATCGTGCCCTGGCTGCATCCGAGCTCATGTGCCAGCGCCTGTTCGACGAGATGCGCGCCCGGCTCATAGACCCGAAAGAGGATCGCCCGACGCAGCGTGTCGCGGGCCTGAACGGCTTTCAGGCCGCCTATTATTCCGGCAGGTTTGCTCGGCATCATCGACGATGGGATTGGTGGTGTTGACAACGTGAATTCGCCCTTGGATGATCAATATTGATAATTGCCCATCAGGGTGTGGTTCTGCAAGAGGCGAGTGGAGGGTAAGAGCACAGTGACTTTGCTGAAAGTCGAACATCTTGCTGTCGACCTGATCCGAGACGGACAGCGCTACGGGCTGGTTCGCGATGTCAGCCTCGAAGTACCGGCTGGTGGTACCTTGGCGGTGGTTGGTGAGTCAGGATCGGGCAAGTCGCTGACCTCGCTTGCGATCATGGGTCTATTGCCGTCCGAGCTGTCCATCAGCAGCGGCAAAATAACCTTCGATGGACGCGAACTCCCAGATCTCTCCGCGCGCCAGCTGCGAGAGCTGCGCGGAGGCGATATCGCGATGATCTTCCAGGAGCCGATGACATCGCTCAACCCGGTTCTTACTGTCGGTCGCCAGCTGATCGAAGGAATGCGCCTCAAGCTGGGACTCAGTCGCGCTCAAGCTCGAGCAAGGGCGATCGACTTGCTGGCCGAGGTCGGCATCGCCGAGCCCGAGCGTCGGCTGAAGGAATATCCGCACCAGTTCTCCGGCGGAATGCGACAGCGCGTCATGATCGCCATCGCAATGTCCTGCAATCCAAAGCTGATCTTGGCGGACGAACCGACAACAGCGCTCGACGTCACGATCCAGGCGCAGATCCTCACGCTGCTGTCCCGTTTGTGCAAGGACCATGACGTCGGGCTGGTCCTCATCACCCACAACCTCGGCATAGTTGCACGTCATGCCGACCGAGTATCGGTCATGTACGGGGGGCGGGTCGTAGAAGAAGGCGAAGCGCGCGCCGCGTTCGCGGCGCCGGCCCATCCCTATACGGTCGGCCTGCTGAACTCCGTCCCGCGTCTCGACTTGCCGCGCGACCGCGCGCTGACACCGATCGAGGGTCAACCCCCCGATCCAATGGAGATCGTGCATGGCTGCAGGTTTCATCCCCGCTGCTCGCGGGCGACGGAAAAATGCGCGCAGGAGGTTCCGCCACTCGCGCCGCTCAAGGAGACCGCCGTGGCCTGCTGGCACCCTGTTTCCCTGACGGTTGAGGCCGCACAATGACCCCACCCCCTCTTCTGGAGGTAGACGGCCTTCATGTGCACTTTCCGCTACGTTCGGGGCTGATGCGGCGTGTGACGGGCGCCGTGCATGCGGTCAGCGGAGTCGATTTCGCCATTCCGCGCGGCGAAGCCTACGGCCTGGTGGGTGAATCGGGCTGCGGAAAGACGACTGTGGCGCGGGCCGTCCTGCAACTGGTTCGACCGAGCGCGGGCACCATCCGGTTCGACGGAGAAGACCTGACCGCGATGAGCCAGGCCCAGCTCGCCCCCTTCCGCCGACGTGTGCAGGCGATCTTTCAGGACCCATTTTCCTCGCTCAATCCGCGCATGAGCGC
>JAABTX010000261.1 GCA_011389655.1 Thioalkalivibrio sp. | reverse complement strand
CACTGGCGAAGGGATAGTAGGGGCGCAGCTTGTCGTCGAACTGCTCGTAGATAGCCGACCACTCGGCGCGCAGGCTGCGGTTGCGAGCGCTGGCCACGCCCTGCCTCATGATCTGCTCGGTCACGTCGATGGGGCGACTGAGCAGCTTCTTGAGCGCGGAGGCCAGCGAACTGCGACGGTAGTCGTTCTCGAAATCGTCGACCCAGAGCCTCGCGTCGCGGAAGGCCGACCAGTCCGGAGCGACGGTCGGATCGGCGACGTAATCGGCCAGCTGACCGTAGATCTCCTGGATCGTCTCGACGTACTCCGCGTAGATCTCGGAGGCCTCGCCTTCCTCTCCGACCAGGGCGTGCAGGGCCATCATATCCCGCTGGATCTCCTCGACGGTCTCCTCGAGTGGGACACCCTCCGGGGCCGGCCTGGGCGCCAGGCTGGAGGCGGCGGTCATCTGGCGCACGAGGTCGTAGAGCGGCGAGGAACGATCACGCCGCAGATCCTTGAGGTCCTCCTCCAGATCCCTGGCGTCCGCGAATTTCTTCAGCCGCACCGACTCCACGAAATCGACCCACTCCTCCGGATAGTCGTTCCGGTAGAGATCGAATAGCTCCTTCTGGCTCGGAACTCGACTCGTGGCCTGGCCGCCGGCGAGCTCGATGAGGTCGTTGTCGGCGGCGATCGTCTCGTGCACCGACTCGATGGCCGGCTTGACGGTCTCGGTCCAGCCGGACCACGTATAGGCGGCCTTGACCTCGCCGTCGGAGACCAGCACCGACTGCCCCGGGTTCAGGTCGTCCAGGGACAGGTCGTCCTCGACCAGGCTCGCTTCGGCCACGATCCCGCGGTAGAACTCGTGGGGAGCGTGGGTCTGCGCAAGCCGGCGTGCGCCGCGCTCGAGTGCCCGTTCGCGATCGAGGTTGCCGATGGGTTGCCCGAGCTCGAGGAACACCGCCACGGTGGCCTCGAGCAGCGCCTGGGCGTCCGGATCGCCGGACACATCGTCCAGCCCGTACTGGATCAGCGCCTCGGCCAGCTCCGGCGCGCCCCAGCCGATCCGTTCCTTCTGGTCGGGCATCAGCAGCATGAGCTCCGTCCGCAGCGCCCGACGCACCTGGCTGCCGTTCAGCTCGCTCGGTGCTTCGAGCAGCCTGGCCACCTGCCTCTCGACGCTCCGCAGGAAACGCTCGGTGATCGCGTCGTGGTAGACCTCCCGCGCCGCCTGGTGGACGCTGTCCTTGACCAGCAGCGGGGCCGAATGCCACGAGCCGTCGATCCGCTCACGCAGGACCTCGAGCTTCCGCAACTCCTCCGACGGAGTCCCGATGGCCTCCTGCTGCTGGACCTCCAGCGCGATGTCCCGGGTCTGGTCCATGCGTCGCTGCAACTTGCCCCAGGATACGCCGATCCAGACACAGGCCAGGGCGCTCAGCAGGAGCGCCGCCGCCGAGATCCCGAGGGTCAAGCGCGACCGCCGGCGCGCCGCCGCACCGGTCAGTCGCACCAGGCCGCGGTCCGATTTCAGCACCTTGGCGAAGAGATCGCGCACGAAGAAGGCATCGTCCGTCTCTTCCTGTTCCTCCACGTCATCGACACCCGAGGTCGCGCCGAGCATCGACTGGATCTTGCGCGCGACCAGGTCGAAGGGCTTGCCCAGCTGCTTGCCGCTGGAGAAGAAGGTCCCGCGGTAGATGGGGACGTCCTTGCGGTAGGGATTGGCCTCGAAGAGGGTCTCGATCATCAGGACCAGCTTGTCCTTCAGGTTCGCGAACTCCTCGGGGAACATGAAGACCCGGCCCCAGTCCTCGCTCCTGGAGACGTCGGCCATCCGCCGCGGGCGCATGGTCCGCAGGTTCTCCAGCAGCGCGTCGAACTCCCCGGAAAAGCGTTCCGCGGCCTCCTGGTCGCCTTCCGGTCTGGGCTCGTGGACCGCCCCCCAGACCTGGTAACGGTCGACGGGCGAGAGCGACGAGAAGAAGCCCGAGAAGCCGGAGATCAGGTCGCACTTGGTGAAGAGGATGTAGACGGGAAAGGTCCAGCCGAGCCGGTCGAGGATCTCATCCATCCGCTGCCGCAGTTCGCGCGCGCTGCCGATGAGCGCCATCTCGTCCTTCTCGTACAGATCTTCCACGCTGAACGCGAGGATGAGGCCGTCGATGGGGCGTTTCTTGCGGTGGGTCTTGAGCATGTCGAGGAAGGCGAACCACTCGCCCTCGGTCTCGCTGCGGTCCGCTCCGTCGGCGTAGCGGCCGGCGGTGTCGAGGAGGATGGCGTCGGCCGAGAACCACCAGTCGCAGTTCCGCGTGCCCCCGGTGCCGCGCATGAGCTTGGCGGTGGTCATGCCGGGGAAGCTGAGGTTCGAGTTCTTGATGACCGTGGTCTTCCCGATTGCCGGTGGACCGATGATCATGTACCAGGGCAGCGTGTAGAGCGCTTTCTGGCCCTGGGGCCCCTTCTTGAGCATGGCCAGGGCCTCGACCAGATTCCGGTTCAGTTCCTCGATGTCCGCCCGGCGCGCTGGCGAGGCCTGGTCCGCACCGGCGCGGGCCTGTTCCAGGATTCCGTCCTCGATGGCCGCGGCCTGGCGCCGCTCCATGATCCACCGCACCAGGACGACGCCCAGCCAGATGGCGATGATCCCGATGAGGATCAGCCAGAAGACCGTGGGCGGGATTTCTTTCATGAACGGGAATCGTTTCCGGGCCATGAGCAGCGTCACGACGATGACCAGGAGCATGCCAAAGGGCGCGAGGGTCTTGCGCAGGATCTTCAAGAGCATGCTAGTTGCCCCCCAGGGTCTGGGCGATCCCGTCGGCGTGCCGATCGAGAAGATTCCAGCTCAAGAGCCAGAAGAGGATGGGGAGCAGGACGCTCG
>JAABTX010000260.1 GCA_011389655.1 Thioalkalivibrio sp. | reverse complement strand
GCGCGAGATCGAGGCCGAGCTCAGCGACGCCGGCACGCAGATCGTCGGCCTGGTGCAGAAGGAGGTTCGGCTCATCGCCGCCAACCCCGGCCGCAGGGTCGACGCGGATGACATCCTGATGATCGAGACCGAAGCGGAGTCGTTGACCGATGTCCTGTCCATCCTGGGCTTGAAGCTCGAGGAATCGATCGAACCCGATGAGTCCGCCGAGCCCGAATCCTCCGCCCCGCAGGGAGACGACGCTCCCGGTGACCAGGCTGCACCGCGTGGCCCGGACACCGAGGAAGAGGAATCCGAAGGCGAAGCCCCGGAGAAATCGGGCGAGATCACGTTGATGGAGCTTGCCGTGCTGCCCGGCTCCCCGTTGTCCGGACGTTCGGCCAGCGACATCCTGCTGCGGACACGCTACGGGATCAACCTGCTCGCCCTCTCCAGGAGAGGCCATCGTTCGATCAAGCGGCTCCGTTCGATCGCGATCCGCTCCGGCGATCTCCTGCTGATGCAGGGGCCGCCGGAGTCGATCGCCCAGTTCGCGGCCGACAACGCCTGCGTGCCGCTCGCCCCGCGGGAATTCCATATTCCGGACAAACGCAAGATCCTCGAGGCGAGCCTGATCATGATCGTCGCGATCGGCGTCGCCACCTTCGGGCTGCTGCCGGCCGCCATCTCCTTCGCGATGGGCGTGCTCGCGTCGATGGCGCTGCGCACCGTGCCGCCGCGCCAGGTCTACGAGTCGATCGACTGGCCGGTCATCGTGTTGCTGGCGGCCCTGATTCCGGTTGCCGGTGCGATGGAAACGACCGGTACCGCGGATCTCATCGCGCGCTTCCTGATCGAGAGCGTGGCACGAGGGCATGCCGTCGCCGGGCTGGCGCTGATTCTCGTGGTCACGATGTTCCTCTCCGACCTGATGAACAACGCCGCCACCGCGGCCGTGATGTGCCCGATCGCCATCGGTACCGCTTCCACGCTGGGCGCCAGTGCCGACCCGTTCCTGATGGCGGTGGCCATCGGCGCGTCGTCCGCATTTCTGACCCCGATCGGGCACCAGAACAACACCCTGATCCTGGGTCCCGGGGGGTTCCGCTTCGGTGACTACTGGAGGCTGGGGCTGCCGCTGGAGATCGTCGTGACAGCGGTTTCAGTGCCGATGCTGCTCATCGTCTGGCCGCTCTGAGACACGGGAACGTGGGCGATCTATATCCTCGGTGATCTTCAGTTCGGACTGTGGCAGCGGTAGGACGCGACCTCGGTGTCAGATCAGCGTCCGGACCCAGCGACCAGGAGCGGCACTTCGTCGTCTGGCCGCACCTGATCACGCCGGCGAACGACCGGCCATCAAGACCTCGTCCATCGACAGTTGAACCCCGCGCTCGCCCAGCAACGCGCCGGACTTATGCGTATAATGTGATAGAGGAGTTGGCGACTCGCGTCTACCCTTCCCTCGAACGAGCGGGCCCGATGTACCCGCGAGGAATCATGCTCACGGAAACCTCCGTCACGGAAACGCCCGGCGGTCGGCCGAACTGGATCCGTGCCGTCGCCGCCTTCAGCCGTTCGGATACGCGCAAGGCCGTGTGGCAGCTGATCAATACCATCGTCCCGTACCTCGCGCTGATGTCCCTGATGGTCTTCAGTGTGGTCCGCGGCTGGCCCTACCTCGTGACACTCGCCCTGGCGCTGCCGACGGCCGGCCTGGGCATGCGCATCTTCATCTTCTGCCACGACTGCTGCCATGGGTCCTTCCTGCCCTCGCAGCGTACCAACCGCATCGTGGGCTACGTCACGGGCATCCTCACCTTCACGCCGTTCGACGACTGGCGCCGCAGCCACCTCGCTCACCACGCCACGGCCGGCGACCTGGACAACCGGGGTACCGGCGATGTCTGGACCATGACCGTGGACGAGTACCTGGCGGCGCCGCGGATCAAACGGCTGGGTTACCGTCTGGTGCGCAACCCGTTGTTCCTGCTGCTGGTGGTCCCGTTGTGGCTGTCGCTGATCTCGTACCGGATCCCCCACCGGGGCGCCGGTCGCCAGGCCGCCATGAGCGTGTGGATCACCAACCTCGCGCTGGTCGCCGTCTTCACCGCGGCGGCCCTGACCGTGGGCTGGCAGACCTACCTTCTGGTGCAGCTCCCGGTGATCCTCATCGCCTGGACGGCGGGGGTCTGGCTGTTCTACGTGCAGCACCAGTACGAGGACACCTACTGGACCCGTCACGACAACCGCGATCCGTTGCAGGCCGCGCTCAAAGGAAGTTCCTACTACAAGCTACCCAGGGTGCTCCAGTGGATCACCGGTAGCATCGGCCTGCATCACATCCACCACCTCCGGCCGCGCATCCCCAACTACCATCTCCAGGCCTGCCAGGATTCGATCCCGGCGCTGCAGGCCGTCAAACCACTGACCATCGGGCGTAGCCTGAGGTCGGTGGCCATGAATCTGTGGGACGAGCAGAACCAGAAGATGGTCAGCTTCCGGGCGATCCGGGGTCGGCCGCGGGTGAGGACCTGAGCGAGAGTCCAGCATGGCCAGCGTCCTCTACATCATCAATCCGACCGGCCAGGGCGGCGGCGGTACCCGGACCTGGGCGGAGTTCCAGGCGCTGTGTCCCGCCGAGTGCGCTGCCGGCGAGATGATCATCACCGAGCGGCCCGGGCACGCCCGCGAGATCGCCGCTCGCGCGACCGGTCACGACATCATCGCGGCCGTCGGTGGCGACGGCACCGTCGACGAGGTCATGTCGGGCCTCATGGATCGCGCCGGTCGGCGGCCCGCGCTGGCGATCGTCCCGGCCGGGACCGGCAACGACATCGCTTGCGACGTCGGGATACGCTCCGTGGCGGACGCCGCGGCGGTCCTGCGCGCTGGTCACACGCACCCCGTCGA
>JAABTX010000259.1 GCA_011389655.1 Thioalkalivibrio sp. | reverse complement strand
GACATATGTTGCCACTGCAGATAAACACCAGCCGTTCGACCCTCTCCCACTCAACCGCCTTCCAACGATCATAACGGCCCGTCCGGCTGGCAATTTCGATCACCAGCCGTCGCCAGCGCCGCCGAAGGCCATCGCGAACCCGAAAAAAGAACGAGCCACCCTCGGTCGACGAAACGTGTCTTGAGCACGTTGAAGGCTGGGAATCAGACATGAAACCCATATTAGCTTGCGTAATGAACCTCTCTGATAACATACCAACGCTCCGCAATCCATAAAGTGGACCATGCCTGAACCCGTTCTCGCCCTCTTTGGCGCCAAACATAACGCGCTGTCTATCGTCCGTGTGCCGGGCCGACAGGGGATCACGGTTCATGCTGAACAGAGGGGGGACCGGCTGGCGTCCACTATTGTGTCCATTGCTAGCAAGATAGCAGGCCTGCTGGCCAAGAAACGAGCTTTTGGAGGCATCAGCGTCCCGCGTGAAAATCTTACCCTGGAGCCGGGCGTGCGTGACCACGCCAAACGCTTTTTTCCTCCATGGGCCGATCCAGCAACTGCTTCTATTCCCCGGCACATTTTGAGGATTTGCGCCGCGCCGACATGGGGTCATTCCCGCATCAACATAGCGAGCGTTTCGAGGCGCGGCGATGAATCCACCGAGTAATGGCAGCTTGCTCCACCTGATTGATACAGGGGGACCAGGAGGGGCGGAGACCGTGTTCCTTCGCGTGGCAGCCGGAATGGAAACACGGGGATGGCGATCGGTAGCCGTTGTGAATCGCGATGCCTGGCTGGCTGAGCGGCTACGCGAAGCGGGACTTGAGCCCATCATCCTCGATTCCAAGGGATCTATAAATCTCAGCTATCTCGGGCAACTGGCCGGCATAGTGCGCAAGCATCGAGTTGATGTCATCCTGACCCATCTTTACGGCTCTGCGATATATGGCGCGCTTGGGGGGAAATTAACGCGCCGGCCGGTCATCTCCGTCCTGCACGGGCAAAGCGATATCGACGCCAATGGAAGACTTGCATGGCTGAAATCCCGGATCGTAACCCTTGGCGCCAGCCGCCTGGTGTCTGTATCCGGTCCGTTGCGTGATAAACTCGCACTCCACCTGCCCGCACCCCGGGACTGCTGGGCGGTGATTCCGAATGGTGTGGACACAGCGGTAATCACCCCAGGGGGGACTTGTGGATTGCGAAAGAGGCTCAGCGTTTCGCCGGAGACGCTGCTCGTCGGCGCCTTGGGGAATATCCGCAAGCCGAAAGCGTATGATGTCTTCCTGCGCACTGCTGCCCTCCTGGCGGCCAGGCCCGATCGTTACCGTTTTGTCATCGGGGGCGACGGCTCCGGGACTTTGATGGAAGAACTGCTGGCGCTGCGGAACAAACTCGGCCTCGATAAAATCGTGCATTTTGCCGGCATGCAGTCTGATATCCGCGGCTATCTGGGTGAACTGGACATCTTCTTGTCAACCTCGTCGACGGAGGGATTTTCAATTGCGTGCGTCGAGGCGATGGCCTGCGGTTTGCCCGTCGTCGCAACACGCTCAGGCGGCCCGGAAGAGATCCTTATTGACGGCGAAACCGGGTTCTTTGCAGACGTCGGCGATGTTGAAGGATTGGCGAGTGCGGTCGCGACGCTTGCAGCCGACCCATTGCTCCGCGGACAGCTGGGAGAGGCAGGCCGGGCACGCGCGGAAAAACACTTTAGCCTGGATTCCATGCTGGACGCTTACGACCACCTGCTCCAGCAAGTGATCTCGCGCTGATCAGAGTCCTTTCCAGCCCGAAACACGCCCCAATAAGCCTGTTGAGAACTGGCTCACATCCCCATGCACCCCGATTCGCTTCACCATGAACGGATCCTCGCCCGGTGCATGCCACCCTCGCTGCATGGATACCGCCCCCTCGTAGGCGTCTTTAACCACCGCGTAAGCCCGCGGCGAACAGTCCCCGTTCGGATAACAAAACAGCGGCGCGGGCCTTCCCAGCTTTTCCTTCAGGATCCGCCGCGACCCGGCAATCTCGTCTTCCAGCTGGGTCTCCTTCAGGTCCTCGCGCAGCCTCGTGTGCCGCCGCGTATGCGACCCGAAGCGCACCAGCCCGGAATCCGCCATCTCCCGAACCTCGTCCCAGTCCAGCAAGTCCCGGGCGGTCTCGTCGCCGCCCGCACTACTCGCATCGGGCAACACCGCTTCCACCTGGTCCAGCAGCGCGTGCAACCGGGCATCGCTCGCCACCTTGCACCGCCCGATCACCGCATCGATCAGTTCTGGCGTCGCTTCGGCCCCGACGATGTCCAGCGGCACGCTGAGCGACACCAGCTGTCGCTTGGTGGCCTCGTCCAGGTGCTGCGCATGCTTCGGGTGCCAGGCCTTCAGCACGCGCGCCAGCCTGTTCGGCCAAAACTGGTAGCGACTGCCCACCATGTCCGTCACCAGGAACAAAGTGACCGGCATCCCGGCCGCCCGAATAACCGGAAACGCATGTTCGTAGTTGTCCCGCCAGCCGTCATCGAACGTGATCGCCAGCGACCGTCCCGGCGGCGGATCACCGGCCTTGGCCGCGCGCAACCAGTCGTCCAGGTGCACCGGCGTGAAATAGTGCTTCAGCGTCTCGAAATGCATCGCCAGCAACTCCGGCGTCACCAGCATGCCGGGCTGCTCGCTCGCCCGGTCCGGATGCCCTTCCGGAAGCACCCGGTGATAAGTCAGCACCAGCAGGCAGGGCCCGCGCCGCCAGTGATGCGGGCCAATAAGGTTGGCTGAAACCCTTAGCACGCTTTTTGCCAAGCGCTTAATCATCTAATCTCGCTCCATGATGCATAGGTTCCGGCTGCCGGTATGCGCCGTATCAAAACAGATTGCGCCACCGTCGGGTCTCCAACGCG
>JAABTX010000258.1 GCA_011389655.1 Thioalkalivibrio sp. | reverse complement strand
GGCCTCGGCATTGGAGCCGCGCTGATCTACGGGCTGCAACGTCCGGACCGGACCAATGCGCCGGAGGAGTTGATCACCACCGATCGCCGCCAACCCGCCGATGGTCTCCGCGACCTGCCGGGCAGCTATGACGCGATCCCGCGCCTTGGACCGCCCCTACCGGGCGACCTGGGCGGCGGCATCCTCGACGCGCAGCAACGTGGCCAGCCCATCGCCGCGCCGAGCCTCGCGCCGCCGACAATGGACGCGGCGGAACAGCAGCGGCTTGCAGAACTGGAGGCCGCTCGCGTGAGTGATCTCTTCTTCCCGACGCGGCCCGGAGCGCCAACTTCCACGCAGTTCCAGATGCCGCCTAATGGTCCGGGGGAAGGAATTGCCGCCACTCCCGAGTCCGATCCACGTCAGGCTTTCCTAACCGCACCGGCCGACCGGCGAACGGTCGCGCCCGATCGCGTCCAGCCCCCGACGTCACCCTGGCTCCTGCAGGCCGGATCCGTCATCCCGGCGGCGCTGATCACCGGCATCCGATCCGACCTGCCGGGCCAGATCACCGCGCAGGTCACCCAGAACGTCTATGACAGCCCCACCGGAAGCCTGCTCCTGATCCCGCAGGGCACCCGCCTGATCGGGGCCTATGACGACAGCATCACCGTCGGCCAGCGCCGCGTGCTCCTGGTCTGGAACCGGCTGAACTTCCCCGATGGACGGTCCCTCGTGCTCGAACGCCAGCCTGGGGCGGATGCCGCGGGCTATGCTGGTCTCGAGGACCGCGTCGACAATCACTGGGGCAGCATCCTGCGCGCCGCGGGGCTTTCGACCCTGCTCGCCGTTGGCGCGGAACTCTCCCTCGACGAGGAGGACCGCCTCGCCCGTGCCCTCCGCGACGGGGCCCTGGATACGATCAACGAGGCCGGCCAGCGCATCGTCCAACGCCAGCTTGAGGTCCCGCCGACCCTCACCATCCGCCCGGGCTTCCCCGTCCGCGTGATCGTCACGCGCGATCTCGTCTTCGCGCCGTCAGGAGGTTGACATGACCAAGCTGAAACTCGGGCCGATCCCGGACGACAAGCCGGTGAAGCTGACCGTGGAACTGCCAGCTGAGCTCCATCGGGACTTGATCGCCTATGGGGAAATCCTCGGCCAAGAGGCGGGGCAGGGGCCGATCGAACCGAAGAAGCTGGTGGTCCCCATGCTCGAGCGCTTCATCGCAACGGATCGCGGATTTGCGAAGGCGCGGCGCGCACCGCGCGGGACGACTAAGGCGCCATTGGGCCGTGGGGAGGCCTGACTGGCACCATCCTTCTTATCGAATGCGGTAATAACTCGTCTGTTTTTGGCAAGACTGACGCCATTTTACCGATAAAGATAAGATGGCTTGAAATCCCGGACATCCACCGGTATATTTATCGAAAAGGGTAAGCCATATCGCGATGACCATGGAGATCGAACCGAACCTGCTCGCCGATGTCGGGCGACGCCTCCGGGCGCTGCGTGCGGATCAGGACCTCACGCTCGAGCAGCTTGCCCGCCTCACCGGGATCAGCGCGCCCGCGTTGTCGCTGATCGAGACGGGCAAGCGCGATGCCCGGCTGACGACGCTGGCGAAGATCGCGGCGGCGCTTCGGGTGCCGATCAGGACCTTGCTGGAGGATCCCGCAGACGCCGCCAGCACCGGTGGCGACGTCCCCGCGGAAGGCTACGATCTCGGGGACTACCTGTGACGCGATCCGTGCCGGTCTGGTTCGATGCGCTGCACGTGGCCGATGTCGAGGTCGCCGCAGATGGCGCGCTCTCGCTGCGCTACGCGGACCGCTGGCGGCAGACGACGGGCGCGTTTCCCCTGTCGGTCACGATGCCTCTGCGCGCGGCCCCGTACACTTCCGAAATCATCTCGCCCTGGCTCGCGAACCTCTTGCCGGAAGAGGAACAACTCCGCAGCCTCACCCGCTCCCTTGGCCTCGATCAGGCGGATGCGCTGGCCATGCTCGAACGGATCGGCGGCGATACGGCTGGCGCGCTTTCCTTCGGGCTGGCCTCCGACCGCAGCCGTTGGGCCTATCGCCCGCTCACCGATCTCTACGGCATCGACACCCCTGCCGCGGCGCTCGATCGCCATTTCGAGGATCTCGGCAGCCGACCGTTCCTCGTGGGGGAGGAGGGCGTGCGGCAATCGCTGGCCGGCGGCCAGAAGAAATCCGCGCTGGCGGTGCTCGATCCTGATGGCAGGCCGGTGCTGCGCCTGCCAGAACCGGGCGATGTCCTGGCCGTCCCCCTGCACGGCGCGCCCTCGACCCTGATCGTGAAGCCGGACAACCCCAACCTGCCCGGCATCACCGAGAATGAGGTCTGGTGCCTTCGGATGGCCGCGGCCTTGGGGCTGGAGGCCGCGCAGGCGACCATCCTGCAAGCCGAGGGTCGCAGCGCGATCGCTGTCCTGCGCTATGACCGAAGGCTCGGTCGCCAGGGCCAGCTGGTGCGCCTCCACCAGGAGGATTTCGCGCAGGCCAACGGCCTGCCCCCGGGCCGAAAATACGAGCGCGGCACGCTGCCCGGGCTCGATCTGAAAACCCTTCTCGAGACCGGGTGGCATGTCAGCGCGCGCGATGCGCTGGCCTTGCTCGATCAGGTCATCTTCAACATCCTCGTCGCGAACACCGACGCGCATGCGAAGAACTATTCGCTGATCCTGCCGCTTGCCGAGCCGCCCCGTCTGGCGCCCCTCTATGATGTCTCCTCGGTGCTGGCCTGGCCCCATGTGGTGAAGGCCTTCGCCCAGAACATCGCGGGCAAGAATCGTACGGCCGATGGCATCGCGGGCCGGCATTGGGAGGCGATCGCCAGCGAAATCGGCTATCGCCCGACCGATGTTCGGAACCGTGTCCAGGAGCTTGTCG
>JAABTX010000257.1 GCA_011389655.1 Thioalkalivibrio sp. | reverse complement strand
GGTGCGACCAAGGTGGCGGTGTCGAAACACCAGCACAGCCCGTCGGCGGCTATCGACATTGCCCCGTACCCTGTCCGCTGGGGGTCGATCAACAGCGCGCATCGTGTCAAGGAAATCGGGAATTTCTACCGGCTGGCCGGGATCGTGCTGGCGGGGGCGAAAGAAATGGGCATCCCCTTACGCTGGGGCGGCGACTGGAACATGAACGGCGATATTTACGATCAGGAGTTCGACGACCTCGTCCATTTCGAGTTGGTAGAGGACTGATGAGGGAGCGTGACGTGGAAGCTCACCTGGTCAAGGTGGCGAAAGAGCGTGGCTACACGGCTGAGAAGTTTGTCAGCCCGAGCCGGAGAAGCGTGCCCGACCGCCTCGTGACCGGCCCCAACCGGACGATCTTCTTCGTGGAGCTCAAGGCGCCGGGCAAGAAAGTGACGGCGGCCCAGGCACGCGACCATGAGAAGCGGCGGAATAACGGCTTTTCAGTCTACGTACTCGATAGCAAGGCCGAAGTGGACCGGCTGTTCCAGGGGCGGCCATGAAATACAGCCCCCGACCTTACCAGACGATCGCGTCGCAGTTCATCATCGAGCAGCAGCGGTGCAACCTGTGGTTGCCGATGGGCATGGGCAAGACGGCCAGCGTGCTCGCCGCGCTCGATATGCTGTGGCTGGCCGGGAGCACGCTGCACCCGGCGCTCATCATCGCACCGAAGCGCGTCGCCCAAACGACCTGGCCCGACGAGGTTAGGAAATGGGATGACTTTCATAACATGAAGGTTAGCCCCATCCTCGGTACGCCGAAGGAGCGCGCCACCGCACTGCGTCGCAAGGCCGACATCTACACGATCAACTACGAGAACTTGCCGTGGTTGGTGGAACAGACCGGCAAGGACTGGCCGTTCAAGTTCGTCGTCGCTGATGAGTCCACCCGACTTAAATCGTTCCGTCTGCGCGGCGGCAGCGTTCGCGCTCGCGCCCTCGCCAAGGTCGCCAAGCTGACCGGCCGTTGGGTGAACCTGACCGGCACGCCGGCCCCGAACGGGCTGAAAGACTTGTGGGGTCAAAACTGGTTCGTGGACAGCGGACATCGCTTGGGCAAGAGCTACACAGCGTACATCAATCGCTGGTTTGATGAGAACCCGTACACCTACACCGTCACCCCGAAGCTGGCGGCCGACGAGGAGATCCTGGAGCGCCTGGCTGACGTAACAATCTCGCTCCGCGTCGAGGACTGGCTGGAACTGCCCGAACTGGTGCACGCCCAAGTGCCGGTGGAGCTACCCCCCGCTGCCCGGAAGCACTACGCCGCCATGGAGCGCGAGTTGTTCATAGAGCTGGACAAAGGCGGCATTGAGGCTGCCAACGCCGGCGTGCGCTCGAGCAAGTGCCTGCAGATCGCGTCCGGAGCCGTTTACGACGAGGACAAACACTGGCACGACCTGCACAGCGCGAAAGTGGAGGCGCTGCGTGACGTGGTGGCGGAGGCCGCCGGCGCTCCGGTACTGGTGTCGTACTGGTTCAAATTTGACCGGGAAAAAATCCTCAAAGCCTTCCCTTCCGCGCGCGTACTCGAGACGGAGCAGGACATTCGCGATTGGAACGCCGGGAAGATACCTGTCATGCTCGCTCACCCGGCCAGCGCCGGGCACGGTCTGAACCTGCAGGACGGGGGCAACATCCTGGTCTACTACAGCCAAACCTGGGATCTCGAACTGCGCCAACAGATCCTCGAGCGGATCGGACCGACCCGCCAGAAACAGGCCGGCCATGACAGGCCGGTGTTCGTCTACGATCTCGTGGCGCTGAACACGCTGGACGAGGAGGCGCGGGACCGGGTCAGTGGCAAGATGACGGTGCAGGAGGCGCTGATGGCCGCCCGAAGGCGACGGACATGAGTAGTTTTACTCAGTACGTCGAGAACGGCTGGGCCCTGTGTCCCCTGCAGCCGGGCTCCAAACGTCCGAAAGGGCGCGCGTGGAACGCGCAGGAAAATGCGCTGACCAAGCGCGGTGAAGTCGAGTACCTGCACGGCGCCGGCCTGCTGCACCGCTACAGCGGGACGTGCGCGCTGGACATTGACGACTGGCCGCGCGCCGAGGCGTGGTTGGCCGAGCGCGGAGTTTCCCTCTCCGACCTGTATTCGGCCCCGGATGCGGTACGGATTCTCAGCGGGCGCCAGGGCAGCGGCAAGTTGCTGTATGCCCTGGGCGACCCGCTCGCGTCCGTGCGCATTACCGAAGGGCGCGACACGCTGTTGGAGTTTCGCTGCGCATCGGCAGATGGGCGTAGCGTCCAGGACGTGCTTCCGCCCAGCATCCACCCCGAAACCGGGCGGGCGTACCACTGGGACTACGGTGACGAACTGGTGGGCGACTGGAGGCACCCGCCGCCGCTGCCGGACGCGCTCCGGGCCGTTTGGGAACGGCAGACGGCAGGGCAAGGTAGCGGGGCGACCGAGAGCGCGCCGCCCGCGGCGTCTGCGGGGCTCCCGGAGTTGCGGACACTGTTGCGTAGTTTCGACCCGAGCGCGTCGCGAGACGAGTGGATCCGCGTTGGGGCCGCGCTGCACTACGAGACCGGCGGTTCGCCCGAGGGCATGGCCCTGTGGGACGAGTGGAGTCGTAAATCAGACAAATACGCCGGTTTTGGCGATATTGAGTCAAACTGGCGCAGCTTCCGCTCCGACCGGGAGGACTCGATCACCGCCGGCTACCTACGGCGCGGCGCGATTGCGGCGCCCGAGGAGTTCGAGGACTGCACCGGCGAAGCCGCCGGGCCGGATCCATGGGCCGCGGCGGAAGCGGACCGACGCCGGCGGTATGAGCCGGTTCACGTTTCGGACGTGGCGAAGCGCCCGCCGCCCGAGTGGCTGATCGACCGGCTCCTGCCCGAGG
>JAABTX010000256.1 GCA_011389655.1 Thioalkalivibrio sp. | reverse complement strand
CATTCCCATGCTCTTCATCGTCAGCGTGGGGCGGCGACGCTGTTCGTCGTCGTTGTCGTGCTGCTGCTGGTGACGCTGATCACCTACACCATGACCAACACGACGATGGTGGAGGGGCGGGTGACCACCAGCGATATCAAATCCCGGCAGGCCTTCCACGCGGCCCAGGCGGGCCTGGACTTCGCGCTTCAGAACATCCTCACGAATACGCTGGAGGTCCTGGAGACTTCTTGCGGTGAAATGCTGGTCGATGACGGTAATCCCGATTCACCGAGCTTCCAGTTGCTATTCGGCGAGGGCACGCTAGAGTGTCCTTCGCCACTGGTCGGCCTGCAGACGCGCTCGATGATCCGCTCTATCGGCCGCTCCGCAGACGGTTCAGCCGTGAGGGTCCTGGAGGTTGCGATTGACCTCGAACGTGAATGGATCGGCACGCCGGTCGCGGCGGATCCCAGCGCGGTCCCACCGCCGACCATCCCCGGCGCGGTCGTTTCCCGGGGCAGCATAACGTTCTCCGGGACGGCCGATGTTGGACCTTGCACTACCATCGCGGATTGCGAGGCACTGGCAAGATCGGGGAACCAGACGGTCCCGATCACCGGCCTCGAGCAGATTCTCGTCACGTCCGGTACGAGCATTTCGGGCGGAACCACGGGTACCCCGTCAACCCGGCTGGAGAGCCAGCACCAGAACATCGATTCGAGCCTGGGTCCCGCTTCGATCACCGGGGATCAGTTCTTCGAGCAGATCATGGGCACGGATAAAGCCACCTTTCAGTCGGCTGCCATCCCGATCGACTCCTCGTCCTCGATCACCGACGTGAATGTCAACCCGTTCATCTGGGCAGGAACCGATATTACGCTGAATGGTGGTCAGTATGGCACGCCTGAGAAGCCGATCACGCTGGTGGTCGACGGCGACCTGACGCTCGCGGGTAATGTCATCCTCTGGGGCGTCGTGTACGTCATCGGGGACGTGGACAGGTCGGTTGGCACCAACAAGATTTTCGGCGCCATGGTCGGCGAGAATGACATCGACCTCGCATCGGGAAATGCCGCCGTCTACTTCAACGACGATCTCTCGGCCGGCCCGGCCCTCGCGGGGTGGACCGGGGAGACCGCCACCGAGTTGGCCGGCGTCCAGGCGAGTTTCGATTCTAGGTCGTGGCGCGAGATCTTCTTTTAACCCTTGGCCAACGCGTCCCGCATTGGCCACGGAGCAGGTGAAAACATGTCCGGCATGAAGAAACTCACATCTTTGTCAGGTCTCCGGCACAGCGGGGAGCATGGATTCACCCTGCTGGAGGCAGTGATCGCGCTGGCCATCCTCAGCTTCGCGATTTTTGCGACTCTCGCGTTTCACGGCCAAGTGCTGGGAAGCGCCGCCGATAATCGGCTCCGCTCTATTGCCACCACCTTGGCAGAGCAGAAACTAGAGCAGATGCGTGCGGCCCGCTTCGACAGTGCAGAGCTCAATGCGGGGAGTAACGAAGAGTCGCTGACCGTCCCGAATTTCTTTCGGATGTTCGCATCGGATGCGATTTCGCTTACGCGCTGCTGGACGATCGCCGACGAGCTCGACGCGGATGGTAATCCCGTCTTGAAGCGCGTGCAGGTCGGCGTGTCGCGGGACGGCACCGCATGCGCACCATGGGGTGACGGCGCCCTCGTCACGCTGACGTCGCGGATCGCGCGCAATGACTATGGGCGAGCCGGCGCGAAGAACCTCGTTGATACGCTGTTCAACCCGGACGGAGAGGGCCAACTGGTTGTCCTCCCCACTGAGCTTCCCGAGCTTTATACCGGCCCGATGCCGGATCTTCCACCCGGCTTCACGGCCTACGAGTATTCAGATCCGTCGAATCCCGAATACTCCGGATATATGGTCTGCGATCCTGAATCGGAATTCTGCCTCGCCCCGCCGGTGGATGAGGAAACGCTCCAGTTCGCAACGGTCAATGGCAACATTTTCATTTCCGGGCGCAACTGTGACGATGGCAGCACCGTTGAAGCGCGCTGTGGAATAGCGCTGGCGATCGAGGGTAATGGTCTTTGCCAGCTGGATTATCCTGGTTTTGACACGGATCCGCCCGCCGCGGCGCCAGAGATTCCCGGCGGCGGCGGCATAAGCGGATTCAGCTATATCAGGTACAGTTGCGTCGTGGCCAACCAGTGGCGTCGATCGATCACGGTCCTGCCCGCGGATCGGTCGACTGAGAAAGTGTGCCTCGGCAATCCCTCGCTCATCCTCGCCGACGGCGACCCCGGCGACCAACTCAGAGCAACCACGCGCTTCTACGACGGAAGGTCCCCGGGCACCGAGGGCGTCCTCGAGGTCCCGTCTGGCCTCGCGGGTGTCGCCGCCGGCGAAAATCCGGATTCTGTGATCGGAACGGTCTGCTCGGACGGGACATGTCTGCAGGATGACTCCATCCAAGGACTCGTGCCCGGCGGTCATCACTTCATGTTGATGCCGACGACGGGTGGGAAATGCTCGGAGCGCTTTGCTGATCTGGAGGAGCTCGACGACGCGACCGGAACCTACTACAGGCATGTGTTTGCGCGGAACCCGGATCAGTTCTACTGCACCAGCTCGAAGAATTACACTGGGGATTTCTGCACAAACTACACGCGGGTCAGCGGATTCATTGCAAATACTGCCTCCGTGCCTGCGGCGAGCGATGACCTCGACATTATTGGCCTGGGTGGCGGGCTTTTCGAGCCATGCAAATTCTTCGGCGCATTCGGCGAAGCCGGCGGAGGCTATGTATGCGGTGTCCTGCACAGCTCGACCGCCGCCGAGGTCAAAGGCGTTCCCAAGGACCCACTGGTGGAGTTTGCCCCCCTGGATGGTTTCAAGTTCACAAATGCCGCCGATGGCACCGGGGATGGCACCGACT
>JAABTX010000027.1 GCA_011389655.1 Thioalkalivibrio sp. | reverse complement strand
CCGGAGCGCTGACCTGCTGTGGGAGCGGCTTCCAGCCGCGATGCGGGGCTGCCCTGGGTGCCCAGGGCCATCGCGGCCGGGAGGCCGCTCCCACAGGGGCCGGCTCCCACAAGGGCCGGGGGCCCGCGGGCGACATTCCCCGGCGTTGGAACCGGCGAGGGGGCTGACCTGCTGTGGGAGCGGCTTCCAGCCGCGATGTGTGGCTGCCCTGGGTGCCCAGGGCCATCGCGGCCGGGAGGCCGCTCCCACAGGAGGCCGCTCCCACAGGAGGGCGCTCCCACAGGGGCCGGCTCAGCGGTCCAGGCGGCGCCAGTGGCAGGTCCCGCCCGCGCTCTGGTCGAGCAGCGCAACCATCTCCGCGTGCGCCGCGCGCTCTTCCGGGCTGGGTTCGATCACGCGCAGAGCGCCGGCACGCCGTTGCGCCCTCTCCTGCACCTCCGGGTTTTCCAGCTCCGGTCCCTCCTGCTCCAGACCCAGCGCCACCTGGCCGCCGGTCATCGCCAGGTAGACATCGGCGAGCAGCCCGGCATCCAGCACCGCGCCGTGCAGTACGCGGGTCGAGGCGTCCACCTGGTAGCGCTTGCACAGCGCATCCAGCGAGTTGCGGGTGCCAGGGTGCATCCGGCGGGCGAGCACGAGGGTGTCGAGAATCCCGCAGACGTCCTCCACACGCCGCACCCTGGCCGCAGCGAGCGTCAGTTCGTGATTGATGAAGCCGACATCGAAGGGCGCGTTGTGAATGATCAGCTCGGCGCCCGCGATGAATTCGAGGAAGCGCTCGGCGACGTCCGCAAAGCGCGGCTTGTCGAGCAGGAATTCATTGCTGATGCCGTGGATCTCGATCGCCCGCGGGTCGATCTCGCGATCGGGCTGCAGGTACTCGTGCAGGCGGTTGCCGGTCAGCCTCCGGTTCACGATCTCCACGCAGCCGATCTCGATGATCCGGTGGCCATCCGCCGGCTCCAGGCCGGTGGTCTCGGTGTCGAGGACGATCTGGCGCATCTTCGGGTTCTCCGTGCCGTGGTGGAAGCCTGCCTTGAGCGTCGCCCATAGCCTCCATGAAGTCTACCCACCGCCCTTGGGACGCGCGCGCAGCATCTCGTCGATCGCGCGGTTGGCCAGGCGGTCGGCCCGCTCGTTCTCGGGGTGCCCAGTGTGACCGCGAACCCAGAACCATTCCACCTGGTGCTGGCGGGCCAGCGCATCGAGCTGCTCCCAGAGGTCACGGTTCTTCACCGGTCCGCCGCTGGAGGAGCGCCAGCCGCGCCGCTTCCAACCGGGCAGCCAAGCGGTGATGCCCTGCTTCACGTATTGCGAGTCGGTCAGCAGCTCCACCCGGCAGGGCCGCTTCAGGGCCTCCAGCGCACGGATGGCTGCGGTCAGTTCCATCCGGTTGTTCGTCGTCTCGGGCTCGGCCCCGTAGAGTTCCCGTTCAACCTCACCGAAGCGCAGCACCGCGCCCCAGCCACCGGGACCCGGATTGCCACGGCAGGCCCCGTCGGTGAAGACAAAGACCTTGCCGCCGTTCACGCCCATTGCGATCTCCCGCCCGCGCGCACGGCGTCGCGCGACCAGCGCAGGCGGCTCGGTGCAGGGGCGATCGGCATCAGGTCCCGGCGCCTGCCCACCGTCAGCACGCAGCTTCCCAGCACGGGCAGCCAGGGCGACACCGCGGCATCGAGGGGGCCCAGCCGCCGGTGCCAGCCGTCCGGGAGGACGGCGGGCAGCAGGCTCAGTGCGACCTGGCGGTGCACCTCCAGTACGGCCCGGCGCAGCAGGCGCCGGCTGCGCCGCCGCAGTCCCGGACGCAGGCGGTGTCTGCCGGGCGAACCGCAGTGACTGCACTCGAGGAGGAACAGGTGGCCCTCGGGGGCCAGCACGCGGGCGGCCTCGGCAATGACATCCCCGGCGTCTCCCGCATCACCGACGGCATGCGCGACCAGCACGCAGGAAAACGTCGCTGCGGCCAGCGGCAAAAGGTCTCCCTGCGCCGGCAGGGTCCTGCTCCGCGGATCCGCGTGCAGCGCGTGGACCGGGCCGGTCCACTCCGGGTGCAGCAGGCTCACGGGGCCGACCTCCAGCCAGGCATCGCCGAAGCGCGGCCGACACAAGACCTGCACGTGCTGGCGCAGGCCCTCGAGGGTGCGCAGCCCGTGCGGACCGCGATACCAGTCCCGCAGGCAATCGGCCCTGGATGCTTGGTGAAAACCTCTCTCTGGACTATGCTTCAGGTCCATGATTATCCGACTTCTTCCCCTGCCCCTCGTATTGATTGTCGGCGCCCTGCTGGGTACCGGCTGCAGCCTCCACGACAAGCCGAGGGCGGTGGCCCAGGTGGCGAACCCGACCGGATCGGCAGAGCCGGTCGAGGTCCTGCGCCCGGGATCGCGGCGGGAGCTCGCGCAGGACGCGGGCCGCGCGCTGCGCCAGGCCGCGACGAAGCCGGAGGATGCCCCGGACATCTGGAGCCGGGCGAGGCTCGGCTTCGCAATGACCGAGAACCTGCATCACCCGCGGGTGGAAGTCTACAAACGGCATTACCGCCAGCACCCGAACATCATCACCATCGCCTCCGCAAGGGCGGAACCCTTTGTCCATTTCATCCTGACCGAGATTGAGCGGCGGGGTCTACCCGGTGAACTGCTGCTGTTGCCGATCGTGGAGAGCGGCTACGCCCCCGAGGCCACATCCAGCGGTAGCGCGGCCGGCATCTGGCAGTTCATTCCCGGCACCGGTGAGCACTTCGGGCTGATCCAGGACGACTGGTATGACGGCCGGCGCGACGTCTACCAGTCCACCCACGCGGCGCTGGACTATCTGGAACGCCTTCACGCCCGCTTCGGAGACTGGTATCTGGCGCTCGCCGCCTACAACTTCGGGCAGGGCAACGTCGCGCGCGCGATCGCCGCCAACGCGGCGGCCGGAAAACCGACGGACTACTGGAGCCTGCAGCTCTCCAGCGAGGCGATGTCCTACGTGCCCCGGCTGCTGGCGCTGCGCGCGCTGATCGACGAACCGGAACGCCATGGCGTCAGGATTCCGGTGATCGCGAACGAGCCCTACCTGAGACCGGTAGACCCGGGACGTCAGGCGGACCTCGAGTACATTGCCGAACTCGCGGGGGTGGAATTCACCGAGATCGCGCGGCTGAACCCGGGGTACCACCGGACCGTTACCCATCCCTATGCGGCGCAGCATCTGCTGCTTCCCGCCTCTGCCGCCGGAGAGCTGGAGACCGCCCTGCGCGAGCGCGGACCGGACCACGGTCTCGTTCCCCACGCGGAATACGAGGTACGCGCCGGCGACAATCTCGGCGGGATCGCGCGCAGGCACGGAATCGGTGTCGCCGAGCTGCGGGGGATGAACGGACTCGACGGCGATCTGATCCGGGCCGGGCAGCGCCTGCGGGTGCCGGTCACCGGCCAGGCCATCCCGGGCCGGAACGCGGCCCCGCCGCCCTCGACCCAACCGCTGGAGTACACGGTCCGGAGCGGCGACAGCCTCTGGACCATCGCGCGACGGCACGAGGTCGGGGTCGCCGGTCTCCGGGAGACCAACGGCCTGCCGCACGACGCGCTGCTGCAGCCGGGCCAGGTCCTCGAACTGCCGCATGCGGCCGTGGATCCGGATACCACGCGCATGGAATACCGCATCCGCCCGGGGGACTCGCTGGGCGCGATCTCGCGGCGCTTCGATGTCGAGATCCAGGATCTCCGGCGCTGGAACAGCCTGAACGGCGACGGCATCCGCGCGGGCGACACCCTGACGCTGTACGTCGCAAGAAGGGTCGCGGCGAGCGAAGGCTGACCCCTCCCCGCTGCAGCGGCGGCCGCCAGCGGGATCTTCCGTGGACTCGATACCGGGCAACGCCGGGCTCTCCTGCCCGGCGTGTCGCATCCGCACGGCGACGGCCGGCCAGGGCGCGCCCGTGCGCCACCGACCGGTGGTGGCAGAGCAGGGACATGGGTATGATCGCAGGCGGCTGCGCACACAGGGGTCGTCTTCGCGCGGGAGCATTGCCGGACGGTCCCTGACCCGCGGGATGCGCTCGGCGGGGAGCAGGGCCAAAACCGAAAACAGGAGGAATACATGGGCTTTCTCAAGGGCAAGCGCGCGCTGATCGTCGGTGTTGCCAGCAACCGTTCCATCGCCTATGGCCTCGCCGAGGCAATGCACCGCGAGGGCGCAGAACTCGCCTTCACCTACCAGAACGACCGCATGCGCGATCGGGTCGAGAAGCTGGTGGCCGCCTTCGACTCCGACATCCTGGTGCCCTGCAATGTCGAGAGCGACCAGGAGATCGAGCAGGTCTTCGAGCATCTGGACAATTACTGGGACGGACTCGACATCCTCGTGCACTCGGTCGCCTTCGCCCCGAAGGAGGAGCTGGAAGGCGACTTCCTGGACAACGTCACCCGGGACGGTTTCCGCATCGCCCACGACGTCAGCTCCTACAGCCTCGCGGCGCTCGCGAAGGCGGGACGCGGCATGATGAAGGACCGCAACGCGGCGATCCTCACCCTCAGCTATCTCGGCGCGATGCGCGCGATGCCGAGCTACAACGTGATGGGCCTGGCGAAGGCGAGCCTCGAGGCCAATGTCCGCTACCTCGCCTACACCCTCGGGCCGGAATCCACCCGGGTGAATGCCGTGTCGGCCGGACCGATCCGGACACTCGCGGCCGCGGGCATCGGCGATTTCCGGCGCATCCTCGATCACGTGGAGAAGAACGCCCCGCTGCGCCGCAACGTGACCATCGAACAGGTCGGAAATACGGGGGCCTTCCTGTGCTCCGACCTGGCGGCCGGCATCACCGGTGAGGTCACCTATGTCGATTCCGGCTTCAACATCCTCGGGCTCGGCCCGGGCGAGGCCGGACTGGAGTAACTGTCACCGCACTCCGGAGCGCGCAGGCAACGCCGTAGGGTGGGCAAAACCACGTGTGCCCACCCCATGCCGACACGGGCGCAGTGGTGGGCCCGCTGCGCTTGGCCCACCCTACCCCGGGTTCTCCGGCAAGCGGCGGATGTTCGCTTCCGATCCCAGGCCGGAGTGGTGGGCGCGCTGGGGCTGGCCCACCCTACTCCAGGTTCTCCGGGAAGCGGCGGATATCCGCCTGCGATTCCAGCCAGGCCAGATAGGCCCGCAATTCGGCGCTCGAGTAGGCCACCTGCAGGTCATCCGCGGCCCTGTTCAGGTCCTCGACCGCCTCCGAGGCCTCCAGCATCCGGACCGACTCCAGCACCAGCACCGCGAAATCGCCGCCGGCCAGTTGCACGCCATCGGTGACGACCTCGTCCCCCCGCGGGGCACGCAACTGGAACAGGCGGTTCAACAGCGTGCCGGGCAGCTCGGTCTCGGGGTCCTCCGGGCCGGTGGCGCGGTTGACCGCCGCGGACAGGGTCCACCGCTCCGGCTCCTCTTCGGCGAGTTCCGTCACGCGGCGGTCATCGGCGAGGGTCTCGAGGACTTCCTCACCCCGCTCACGGGCCGCCTGGGCCGCCGCGTCCTGCTGCAGGATCTCGCGGATCTCACCGGCGACCTCCTCGAGTGGCCGTACGGACGGCTCCTGCCGTTCCTCCAGGCGCAGCACGACGGTGCTGCCGTCGGGAAGATCCACGGCCTCGCTGTTGCGCCCGTCGCGCCGTACCGCCGGACTGAAGGCGGCCTCGCGCACCCCGCGGTACTCGGCCACACCCTCTCCCGATTCCCGGGTGAACCAGTCCGTGGTCCGGATCTCGAGACCGGTCGCGGCCGACGCGGGACCCAGGCTATCCGGATTCTCGAAGCTCTGTGACAGCAGGTCGTCCAGCACCTGGATCTGCCGCTGTTCCGCACGCCGGTCGCGCAGGTCGCGCTCGACCTCCCCGCGCACCTCCTCGAAGGGCTGCCGGCGCGACTCCTCGATCTCCGTGACCTCGACCACGTGCCAGCCCAGACCGGTCTGCACCGGCTGGCTGACCAGTCCCTCGGGCAGGGAGAAGATCACCGTCTCGAGCACCCGGTCCAGGTCCCCGCGCGCGATCCGGCCCAGGTCGCCACCGCGGTCCGCCGACAGGCTGTCATCGGAGTACTCGGCGGCCAGCTCCGCGAAGTCCTCCCCGGCCTCGATCCGGTCGCGCAGCTCGCGGATCCGGGACTCGGCATCCGCTCCGTCGCCGTCGATCAGGATCTGCCGTACCCGCCGCAGTTCGGGCTCTTCGTAGCGCTGCGCGTTCAGTTGATAGTGCTCGCGCACGTCCTCCTCCGTGATATCGACCGCGACCTCGAGTGCCGCCGGGTCCAGGCGCAGGTATTCGATGCGCAGACGCTCCGGCGTGGTGAAGCGTTCCTGGTTGTCGCGGTAGAAGGCCTCGACGGCCTCGTCCTCGACGACCTCCGGGCGGTCGAACTCCGCCGCGGCGAAGATACCCCAGCTCGCGACGCGCACCTGGTTGCGCAGACGGTCGAACTCCTCGGCGCGAGTCATCGGCGGATCCCCGCTGGCCTGCACCGATTGCCGGATCTGCGCCAGCACGATGGACTGCGCGAGGTCGCGCTCGAAGTCCCCCGGCGCGATGCGCTGCGCCTCGAGCACGGTGCGATAGCGTTCCGGGCTGAAGCTCCCGTTCTCGCGGAAGGCGGGAATCGCCTGGATCTCCCGCACCACGCCGCGGCTGGAGGCGCGGAAGCCGGCATCCTCCGCGGCCTGGCGAAGCAGTTCCCGCTCGATCAGCGCCTCGAGGGCCGCCTCGCGAATCGCACGCTCGTCGAACACGTCGGCGGGGATCTCGCCGCCGAACATGTTCGCGATCTGGTCGCGCTGGGCCCGGGTCTCCTGATGCACGAGGCGAACCGGTATCTCCTGCCCATTCACCTCCGCCGCCACCAGGGGGCCGGCACCGCCAAAGTACTCGCCCAGTCCCCAGAGCGCGAAGGGGATGGCGATCAGGCCAATGATGACGTAGGCGAGCCAGCCGCTCGCCTTGTCACGAATCGATTGCAGCATGGTCTCTCCGGCGGCGATACAGAAATTTGATCAGTCGGGCATCATATCAAGAGCCCACCCCGGAGGCATGCCCCCGAAGCGTGCCCCGCGAGGGCCGGGCCTGACAGGCGGTGCGCCTTGCCATTACCCTGCGTTCACGGAGCGGGGGGTCGCGGGTCGGACCGCCCGCCGGCGGAAAGGATCCACAACGAGGCATCATCATGCGACAGGCGACGCACACGCTCACGGTCAGGGCCTCCGGCAAGGGCCTGCACGAGTGCACCCGGGAGGTGTCCGACTGGGTGCGCCAGACGGGAATCCACCTCGGCCTGCTGACCCTCTTCGTGCAGCACACCTCCGCCAGTCTGCTGATCCAGGAGAACGCGGACCCCGATGTCAGCGCGGACCTCGAGGATTTCTTCGAGCGGCTGGCGCCGGAATCGCCCACCGCCTACCGGCACCAGTCGGAGGGCCTCGATGACATGCCGGCCCACCTGCGCAGCGCCCTGACCCAGACACAGCTCTGCATACCCGTGGTCGACGGGCGGCCGGCGCTGGGGACCTGGCAGGGCATCTTCCTGTTCGAACACCGGCGCGCGCCCGGTCGGCGACAGATCATTCTTCACCTCTCGGGTGAATGAACGCGCGGCTCCGCCCCCCTTCCGCCCTGCCGGTTGCCCCCGCCACCCGACTTGCCTGCGCTACACGGCCCGCGGCCATGGTGTCGAAGTAAAATCAGTAACAACCCGCAAACACTGGTTGACCCTGTCATTCCTTCGCCAGTATTTTAGCCGGACAGAATGGCCGCGTGCGCCGCTCGTTTTTCGGAAACTGGTCCCCCATCACTTGCCGGAAGGCCGGTTGCGCCGAAGCAATGGACGAGTCCAAATGAAGCCCAGGATCCGCGATGCCTTGCAGTTTTGCCCGAATCTGCCGACGCCGCCGGCGATCGCGATCCGGATCGTCGAACTCGGTCGCGATCCCAACGTCGACCTGACTGCACTGGCCCGGCTGCTCGCGAAGGACCCGGCCCTCGCGAGCCGGGTGCTTCGCGCCAGCAACTCCGCCCTCTACGGCGGCCGGCGCCGCAGCGACAATCTACGCCAGGCGATGGTCGTGATCGGGCTGAACGCGACGATGAGTCTCGCCCTGAGTTTCTCGCTCGGCGAGCTGCTGAACGGCGATGCCTACTCGCACCGGGGCATCAGCCGCTACTGGCGGCGGGCCTTCATATCCGCGACCGCCGCGCGCCTGATCAGTGAACTGCGCAATCTGCCCGAACAGGAGGAGGCCTTCCTGGCGGCACTGCTGCAGGATATCGGCGTCCTGGCCCTGGATGCCGCGATGCCGGAGGATTACCGCGCGCTGCTGGCACAATCCCGGGACCACGACGGCCTGCTCCAGCTGGAACGGGAGCAGCTTGGATCCGATCACGGGGAGGCCGGCACCTGGCTGATGCGGCACTGGAGGCTGCCGGAGCGCATGGCATCGATCGCATTCGCCGCACACGACCCCGTTGGCGCCCCCATCCCGGACGACCACCGGGACTTCGTGAAGTGCGTGGCCGTTGCCGGCAGGATCGCGGACCTGTTCCTCGCGGAGGATCGCGAGGCCGCCACCGACCGTCTGGCGCAGGCCGGGTCGGGCCTGCTCGGACTCGACGGCGAGGCCCTGCAGGACCTGATTGCGCAGGTCTCGCAGGTCCTGCCGGAGGTCGCGACCCTCTATGAGACGGATATCATCTCCGCGCGCCAGGCGGCCGGCGTGACCGACCAGGCACGGGAAATCCTGGTCGCGCGCAACCTGCAGCTGATCCAGCAGATGGAGGTCCAGCAGCAGCAGTTTCAGGAGATGGAACACACCACGCGGCATCTCCGGGAATCGGCGAACCGCGACGCGTTGACCGGACTCGAGAATCGCCGGCGCTTCGACGAGGTGCTCGAGACGGAGTTCATGCTCGCCGGCGAGAACGGCTGGCCGATGACCATCGCCTTCATGGACGTGGATCACTTCAAGATGGTCAACGATACTCACGGCCATCTGGCCGGCGACGCGGTCCTGTCCACCACGGCCCATGTGCTCGAGTCGCACCTGCGCAAGCGCGACTTCATCATGCGCTACGGTGGGGACGAGTTCGTCGCGATCCTGCCAGGCACCGGCATCGAGCAGGCGCGCGGCGTCTTCGAGCGCCTGCGCGAGGCCGTGCTGGAACAGCGATTCCAGGGAACCGGCGGCGCCAGGTTCGGGATCACCGTGTCGATTGGCCTTGCCAGCCATATGGACGGAGAGCGCCGGGTCGGCAGCGCGCTGGAACTGGTGCGCGCCGCGGATCGGGCCCTGTACGAGGCCAAGGGCAGCGGGCGCGACCGGATCGGCGTCGACGCTGCCTGACAGATGACCCAGCCCTCCACACCGGCTCCGGATACGGCGGGACTCGATGCGGCGACGCTGCGCCGCCTCGGGCTCAGGACCCAGCCCTTCGCCGACAGGACCACCGAGGGCTTCGTCTATTGCGACCCCTCCCTCGACATGCCGGTGGGGGTGCTGCTGCAGCGGCTGCAGACCGACAACAAGCCGCTGCTGCTGGTCGGAGAGGCCGGCGTCGGGAAGAGCACCCAGCTGATCCAGCTCCTTTCCCGCGGAGCGGCGGCCCTGTCCTTCTGCGCATTCAAGGGCCGGACCGGAGCCAGCTTCGAGGCCATCGCGCATGCGATCCGGCAGCAGTGGGGCCCGGCGACAGCGCAACGGGCGCCGGGCGCGACGGAGGAAGAGGCAGCCGATCCGGCACCGGAGGGCAGTTCGCTCGCCAGGATCCTGCTGTCCACCGCCCGGGGCACACAGCGGCCGGTACTCGTCATCGACGACGCCCATCTGCTGACGCCCGCGGTGCTCGGCGCACTGCTGCGTCTGCGCCGCGAGGTGAACCGGCACAGCGGCAACACCATGGGAATCGTCCTCGCCGGCGAGCCGGTGCTGAATGGCCTGGTGAATGCCGCCTACGGCGATGACGTGCCGGCCGAGCGCCATGCGGTCATCCGCCTCCGCCCGCTGACGGGATCGCAGACGGAGGCGTACCTCAGGCATCGCCTTCAGGCCGCCGGGGCACCGGATCCGGACCTGCTCTCCGGAGCGGTGGCCGAGACCATACAGCAGGAGAGCGCGGGCCTTCCCGGCAGAATCAATCCGGTCGCGAACCGCCATCTGCAGGAACTGGCCTCCGAGCCATCCGCGGAAACCCCGGCACGGCGGACGGATGCCTACGCCGGCTCCCTTGCGGGCGGGCCGCACTGGGTCGCTCCGGCCGCCGCGGGCGCGATGGGCGTGCTGATCGGCGCGCTGGTCGCGAGCCTCTTCTTCCTGGCCGGCGACCGGAGCGCGCACCCCGACGAAGAACGACCCGGAGAAGCGAGGGACCCGGTACAGACCGTGCCTGAACCAACTCCACTGCCGGCCCCGGACCTACCCGCGTCCCGGGAGATGCCACCCGCTGCAGCCGTGACACCCACCCGGCAGCCGGTGCCGGAGACCCCGCTCCCCACCGTGGCCTTCGTGCCCGAGGGACTGCCCTGGCAGCGCCCGCTGCCCGAACCGGTACCGCCGGGCGAGGCAGGCGCGGACCTGGCGCCATTGCCGGAGACGGATGACGCCGTGGCGCCGGGGACGGAACCGGCAGCCGGCATTGCCGATGCCCAGCCGCTGGAGGACCCTTCCGCCAGCACGGGCGCCTCGCCGGCCGCGGAGGCGGGTGCGGGTCCCGGCGACGAACCGGCTCTCGCTCTGTCCGGGGTCGAGGGGTCCGAGGCGGGGCGGCCGGACGCGGAACCGTCACCTCCGGAGCCGACTGCGGGGGATGCCCCGCCCGAGATCGCGGAGGACGCGGTGCCGGGCCGCGCGGAGCCCACGCAGGCGGCGGCAGAGCCCGCACCGCCCGAGCCGGCCGCGGGTCCGCTCGGCCCGGACTGGGTGCGGCAACGCCCCCCGGAACAGTTCACGATCCAGGTCATCGCGGGTGCCGACCTGGAGGCGCTGCAACGGTTCGCCCGCAGGATGGCGATCGAGACGGAGGTCGCGTGGTTCCGCACGCGCCGGGGCGAACAGGACTGGTACGCGCTGGTGACCGGGCAATACCCGGACCTCACCAGCGCCCGAGCTGCAGCCTCGCAGCTGCCGGTCCAGGTGCGACGCAACGAGCCGTGGATCCGGACCTTCCGATCGGTCCAGCAGTCGATGGACCCGGCCTGATCGTCGCGGCACCCGGTCACGTCACCCGCGCAACGGCAGACGGTCCCCGCTCAGCGTCCCGGACCCCGCAACAGCAGGGTTCCCTGCTCTTCCCGCACCTGCACGCGCTCCAGGAAGCTCATCCCGAGAACCGGCAACCGCGGCCGGTCACCCTGCAGGATCACGGCCTCCACGCGATCCAGGGCGATACCGCCGATGCGCACAGACGGCAGGATCACGCGCTGGCCGAAGGCGCGTCCGCGGTCGGTCCGCAACGTGATCAGCTGACCCTGCCCCGGGGCCACACCCACGCGCTCGGCCTCTGCCGCGTTCAGCAGGGTGACCGCCGCGCCCGGATCCACCCGGAACCGCACGGCGTGGCCGCCGATGCTGCCGGAGACGGAGAAGGCCCCGGACCCGTCCCGGTGAATGCGGGTGGCCGCCGGTGCGGGATCTTCCGGGAGTTCCCCGGCGCGCCCCGCGACGGTCAGCTCGCGGCGCTGGCCATCGATCCGGAGCCAGGCACGCCGCTCGAGCGTATTGGTCGACAACAGCCGGACGTCCTCCCGTCCCTCCTGGCCGGCGACCAGCACCACCCGCTGCCCGTCGATGGCGACCAGTGCCCGGTCCGGGAAGACGCCCAGCAGTACCACATCGCCGGCGAGCACCGGTGCAGGTGACCCCAGCGTCACCAGGATCAGTGTCGAGACCAGCCGGCCCCACCCGGGGCGCGCGCTCACGGGGTGCGGTCCACGCGCACATGGATGTCGAGCTCGCCGTCGCCCTGCTCGCGACGGGTCCCGAGGATGCGCTGTCCGGAGAGATCCCGGCGCTCCCCGGCGGCGGCGATCGGAATCCACTCACCGAGTCGGCCGGACAGCACGGTGTCCACCTGCTGGAACTCGGTCCGCCCGCCGCCACCACGGGCGTCCCTTTCGTGCACCTGCTGGATCTCGAGGCGAACCCGGTCGCCACCCGCGATGCTCGGCCGCACGAGGAACCCGCGCTCGAGTTCGCGATACTCGATTTCGGGGCCGACCAGCCCGCCCCCGGGCAGCACCACCGGCCCCTGCTGCACGCGGGGCACCGACTCGCCTGCGCGGATCAGCGCGGTCTGCCCCTCCAACACCCGCAGCGTCTGGACCGACGCATCGCGTTCCGTGGTCCGGCGGCTGATGATCCGGGTTCCGGAGCCGTCGCCGATGATCACGCGGCCAACGCGCCCCTGCACCTGGGCCTCCTGCTCAAGCGCCCCGCCGAGCGCCCCGCGCCGCACGCTGATCAGCAGATTCGCGGGCGCGGCGTCCACCGATTCCAGGACCTGCCGCACCTGCGCCAGGGTCTCCGGACCGCTGCGCAGGATCAGCCGCATCCCCGTTCCGGTCAGCGCATCCTCCGGACCCAGCAGGGGCTCGATCAGCGGAATGATCTCGTCGGCGCTGCGATGCTGCAGGTCGATCACCTCGATCGAGGCCCGCGGCTGCGCCTGTACAGCGGCGAGGCCCAGCATCAGGGACAGCACCAGGGTATGCAGAAGGTATCTCATCGAGGCTCGCTCCTGATGACGGCGCCGGTCCGCGAAGGTCCGGCAGGGACGCAGGTTCCTGTCCAGCATAGCGCTCCCGGGACCGCGCCTGCGCGTTCCGGTGCATGATCATCCGCCGCCCGCCGTGGCACTGCCGCAGCCTGTGTCCATCGGCCGGGCGCGCGGTCCGCAACCGGGATGAGGCGGACCCGTCAGTCCCGGGTGCCATCCTGAGGCCCGTGCAGCGAGCGCAGCAGCTCCGCCTCGCCGCGACTCACGCCGCAGTTCTTCATGATCTCCTCGCAGCCTGCACCCTGCGCGGCGAGGCGCACCGCGTGGCGGTAGGGGCCCTGTTCCGCATCACGGCTCAGCATCTGTTCCTGCTGCTCGGTCAGCTGGCGCATGCGCCGTTCGAGCTCTGCCTGGCGCTGATCGACCGCGAGTTCGTCCGAGCAGACCGCGCTGAGGGCTCCCTTCAGCGCCAGCAGCGCGGTCTCCTGGATCATCTGCCGGCGCTGCAGGCGCCGCACCTCCATCGCCGACCACAGGGCGAGGCCGAAGGCCGCCGCGACGATCAGTGCCGCAGCCACCGCAAGGACGGTCGTCGCGGTCATGCGTAGTCGTCCACGTGGCGGCCGGTCCCGTCAGGGCTTGGCGGGTTGTCGGTGCGGTCATCGCGATCGCCCGGCTCGCTGCCGCCGGCGTCCCCGTTGCCGGATTCCCCCTCCTGATCCGCGTCGGGGCGGCGCTTGCGCTCGTCCCCTTTCCCGGGCACGCGCCGGCCGGGCCACGCGGGGTGCACCGGGCGCACCGGGTCGAATTCCGCTGTCATGGTTGCGCTCCTGCCCCCGGGTCTGTGCTGGTCGCCTCGCCCCCGGATGGGCCGGACGGCCCGGGCCTGCGATCGAGATCGTCGTGCAGGCTCTTCGGTGATGATGCCGTTTGTGCCCGCGGCCGCTCGTCCGCCAGCACGACAATGACCACCCGCCGGTTCTGCTGCCTGCCCTCCGGGGTCCCGTTGTCGGCGATGGGACGGTGCTCACCGAAGCCGATCGCCGCCATGCGCACCGGATCGAGGCCGTGGTCGGCCAGCAGGCGCAGCACGCTGGCGGCCCTGCCGGCGGAGAGCTCCCAGTTGGACGGAAAGGCCGGCGTACTGATCGGCACGTCGTCGGTGAAGCCCTCGACGTGCACCCGTACCGGAAGATCCCGAAGGATTTCCCCCACTTCCTCGAGGATCGGCCTGGCCTCCGGAAAGATCTGCGCGCTGCCGCTGTCGAACAGCAGGCTGGTGTTGATCTCGACCTCGACCCAGAACCGCTCGCGCCGGATCCGGATCAGGTCCTCCTCGATCAGGGGCGTCATGGCCCGCTGGATCTGGTCGGCCATCTCCCGCAGTCCGCGCTCCGCCTCCAGAAGCGCCGGCGCGTCGTCATCGCCGGCCCCCAGGTCCCCGTCCGGGGAGTCACCGAAATGATCCGCCAGCGCTTGCGGGGCCGCCAGGCCCAGGGTCGGGAGTCCGCCGGGCTGACCCAGCACGGACGGGTCCAGGCCCCGCGCGGGCCGTCCGACCTGGATCGGTTCGGGCGCCATGGGTGCCCCGCGGAACGCCGCCTGCAGGGACTCGGCGAGCACGCGGAACTTGCCCTCGTTCACCGACGACAGCGCATACATCACCACGAAGAAGGCGAGCAGCAGGGTGATCAGGTCACCGTACGGGATCGCCCATGCCTCGTGGTTCACATGATCCTCGCCCTTCTTTCTTCGTCTGGCCATGATTCCTCAGGCTGGCCCCATGCCGCTGCGCGTCCCCGATGACGTGGCGCGCCCGGTACGGGTCAACTGATGTAGCCCCTCAGCTTGGTCTCGATGTTGCGCGGATTCTCGCCCTCCGCAATCGACGTGATCCCGTCGATGATCATCTCGCGGTAGGCCGTCTGGTCCTGGATCGTCGCCTTCAGCTTGTTGCAGACGGGCAGGAAGAACAGGTTGGCGGACGCGATCCCGTAGATGGTGGCGACGAAGGCGGCCGCGATACCGGGGCCCAGCTTGTCGGGTTCGGCCAGGTTCTGCATCACCGCCATCAGGCCCATCACGGCCCCGATGATGCCGAGCGTCGGCGCGTAGATGCCCATGCTCTCGAAGACCTTCGCCCCCTGCAGGTCGAAGTGCTCCCGCGTTCCGAGCTCCACGTCGAGGATGTTCCGGATCGTGTCCGGCTCGGTGCCGTCCACCAGCAGCTGGAGCCCCTTGCTGGAGAACGGGTCCGGTTCCTGTTCCGCCTGCGCCTCGAGGCCCAGCAGGCCCTCCTTGCGGGCGATCTGGCTCCAGCTGACGATCTTCTGAATGGCCTCTTCCGAGTCGATCCGCGGGGCGGTAAAGATCCAGGGCAACAGGCGCATCGCGTGCAGGAACACCGGGAGCTTGGCCTGGAGCAGTGCCGCGCCGAAGGTCCCGACCACGACGATGACGAAGGCGGCCCCGTTCCACAGCGCGCCGACGCCGCTCCCCTTGGCGATGCTGCCCCCGATGATGGCGACCAGCGCCAGCAGCAGGCCAATGGCGCTCAGGATGTCCATTGCGGATGCCCATCCGGCCAATCCGGCCGATCCGGCCGGCGCGGGCGGCCCGACGCGAAGTCCCGGTCACGCACGGATCACCTCCTGCCCTCGCGCTGCGGTCGTCTGCCCGCGCGTTGCGGCAGGCCCGGTCCGACCCCGGTCCATTCGCTCATCCGCGCCCGCAGCCGCGTCAGCGCCTGGCCGTGCAGCTGGCAGACGCGCGACTCGGTGACGCCCAGGACCTCGCCGATCTCGCGCAGATTCAGTTCGTCGTCGTAGTACAGCGACATCACCAGCTTCTCCCGCTCCGGCAACCGGTCCACCTCGCGGGCCAGCCCCTCCCGGAAGTCCGCGTCCTGCAAGCGCTCCAGCGGATCCGGCTCACTGCCGCGCAGGCGGTTCTCGCCCTCCGACTCCGGCTCGAAGATGTCCTCGAAGCTCAGCACCCGGCTCGACACCGAATCGCTGACCATGCGCTGATATTCTTCGATCCCCACACCCAGTTCCTCGGCCACCTCGTGCGGCTGCGCCTCGCGGCCCTCGCGGTTTTCCACCAGCCGCACCGCCTCGCTCACCCGCCGCGCGTTGCGGTGCACCGAGCGCGGCGTCCAGTCGGAGCGCCTGACCTCGTCCAGCATCGCGCCGCGAATGCGGATGCCGGCATAGGTCTCGAAGCTGGCGCCCTGGCCGGCGTCGTAGTGACGCGCCGCCTCGAGCAGTCCAACCACCCCCGCCTGGATCAGGTCGTCGACCTGCACGTCCGCCGGCAGCCGTCCCATCAGGTGGTAGGCGATCCGCTTGACCAGCGGGACGTGCCGATCCACCAGGGCATTGCGATCCATGTTCTCGGTCGGGTACATGGTCAGCCCGCGACCGACGACTGGTCCGGATCAAAGGAACCGGAACCCACCAGCCGCTCCACGAAGAACTCGATCTTGCCACTGCTGCCCGACGGTACAGGCCATGTGTCGGCCTTGCGCGCCAGTTCCTTGAATGCCCGGGCCGAGGGGCTGCCGGGATAGACCTCGGCGACCGCCTTCTGGCGCTGCACCGACTTGCGCAGGGATTCGTCGTGCGGGATCGAACCCGCATGGTCGAGGATCACGTCGAGGAACCGGTCGCAGACCGCGGTCAGCTTGCGGAACAGCGCCCGTCCTTCCTCCGGGCCCCGGACCATGTTCGCCAGCACCCGGATGCGCGCGATGCCGTGGTCCCGGCTCAGGACCTTGATCAGGGCATAGGCGTCGGTGATGGAGGCGGGTTCGTCACACACGACCACCAGCACCTCCTGAACCGCCCGGCAGAAGCTGGTCACGCTGTCGTGGAGACCCGCCGCGGTGTCCACGACCAGCACGTCCAGCGGCCGCGTCATCTCGCTGAAGGCGCGGATCAGGCCCACATGCTCGGCGGGATCCAGGTCCGCCATGCGCGCGACGCCGGAGGCGGCCGGGACGATGGCAATCCCGGCCGGCCCGTCCACCAGGATCTCGTCGAGATCGGCGTCCCCGGCCAGCACGTGCGAGAGATTGCGCCGCGGCTGCAGCCCGAGCAGCACGTCCACGTTGGCGAGTCCGAGATCGGCGTCCATCAGCATCACCCGCCGCCCCGCCTGCGCCATCGCCACGGACAGGTTGACCGACACGTTGGTCTTGCCGACCCCGCCCTTCCCGCTGGCCACGGCGATCACCCGGACCGGAGACGTGGCGCTCATCTGCCGCAGGCCGGCGGCCTGGTCTTCACGCTGATACATGGTTGTCAGAATCCGGGTTGTGGAGGACACGCGGGTCACCCGGCACGCGCTCCTCGGGGGTTTCGGATGCCAGTGCGACCGCGCGGCCGACCAGCCGCGCCGCCCTCGCCGGCTGCAGATCCTCGGGCACCCGCTGCCCGCCGCTCAGGTACATCAGCGGCAGGTCGGCGGCACACAGGGCCGAGAGCAGGGGTCCGAGGCTTGCCGCCTCGTCCAGCCGGGTGACCACCGCACCGGCCGGACGCAGGCAGTCGAAGGAGCGGAAGGTCTCCCGCAGCACCTGCTGCTGCGTGGTGGCCGCGACCACCAGCAGGCTGCGCAGACTCGGCAGCGCCGCCAGTCCGGCCAGCTCCTCGGCGATCCGCAGGTCGCGCTGGCCCATGCCGGCAGTATCGACGAACACCCGACGCTTGTCCCCCAGCCCCATCAGCACGTCCCCGAGCTCCTGACCCGTCTGTGCCAGGAACACCGGCACGTCCAGTATCTGGCCGAAGGTCTGCAGCTGGCGGTGGGCCCCGATCCGGTAGGCATCGGTGGTCACCAGGGCCACGGACCCGGCCCCGTGCCGCCGCACCTCACGTGCCGCCAGTTTCGCGACGGTGGTGGTCTTGCCCACGCCATTCGGCCCGACCAGCGCGATGATACCCTCGCCCTCCAGCGACGTCTCGGGCGCGACCCGGATCCGCCCCGCGAGGCGGTCCAGCGCCTCGCGCCAGGCGGCGTCTCCGGCTTCCGTGTCGGAGACGTCCGCGGCGACCGCCCGGGCCAGCCCCTCCTCGATACCCAGCCGTTCCAGGCGGCGGATGATCCGGGCGCGTCCGGGCTCGCGCCGGCGGAGGTCGTTCCAGCCGAGGCTGGCCAGCTGACCCTCCAGCATCGAGCGCAGGTGTTCGATCTCGCGCTGCATCGCCGCCAGCGTGGGGCTCTCGCTACGTGCCGGTTCCCGCTCCGGGCGCTCCAGCGTCGCCCGCGGCGCCGGAGGCGGCGCCTCGCGCACCCTGAGTGGCTCCAGCATCTCCACGTCCCCGGCCGCCGAGACGTCCGCCGAGACGTCCGCCGGGCCCTCCGGCGATGGCTCGGCGTCGGGTTCCGGCAGCCGCCCGGGATCCGGCTCGCAGACCGAATCGAGCGGATGGCTGCCGGCCGGCTCGGCGGCGCTGAAGGCGGACTCGTCGTAGTCCACCGCAGTCACGAGTTCGACCCCGCTCTCCACCCGGCGGCTGGAGAGGATCACCGCCTCGGGTCCCTGCTCGTCCCGCACCAGCCGGATCGCCTGGCGCATGTCCGGTGCGAAAAAGCGCCGGATCTTCATGATTCCGGATACTCAGTGGCGGCTGCGTCGACCGCGGCCCGCCGCGACCGGCCGGCACCGTAGCGGGACCGCATTGCCGTGCCGCGGCAGCCCTGCCGCCATCCAGTCGCAATCTCGGTTCCGTTCATCGTCGCCCCCCTACTTGCGTTCTTCCCGTCCCACCGTGGCCACCACGCGGATCCGCCTGGTGTCCGGGATCTCCGTGTAGGCCAGCACATGCAGCCCTCTCACGGCCGATCTCAGCCAGCGCGACACCCAGACCCGGATGTCCGGAGAGACCACCACCACGGTGGGCTCTCCCGCCATCTCCTGCCGCTGGGCGGCCTCGGCGATGGACTTCTGGAGCCGCTCGGCGAGTCCGGGTTCGATGCCCGGGCCGCTGCCGCCGGCCGCCTGAGCGGATTTCTGCAAGATCTGTTCCAGTGACGGGTCGAGCGCGATCAGCGGCAGCTCCGACGCGGTCCCCGCGATGTTCTGCACGATCGCGGGCGACAGCGAGACCCGGACGGCGGCGGTCAGAACGCCGGGATCCTGACTCTTGGCGCCGTGTTCCGCCAAGGTTTCGGCGATGGTCCGGGTGTCCCGGATAGAGACCTGCTCCTCCAGCAGGTTCTGCATCACGCGCAGCACCACGCCCAGACCGATGGTCTTCGGCACCAGGTTCTCCACCAGCTTCGGCGACTGCCGCGCCAGCGCGTCCAGCATGTGCTGGACCTCCTCGTGGCCCAGGAGCTTCTGCGCGTGTTCCTTGAGCACCTGCGACAGGTGCGTGGCCACGACCGTACCGGCGTCGACGACCGTGTAACCGAGGCCCTGCGCCTGCTCGCGCAGCGCGGGATCGATCCAGACCGCCTCCAGTCCGAAGGTCGGATCCTTGGTCGCCGTTCCCTGGATCTCGCCGAAGACGCGTCCGGGATTGATCGCCAGTTCCTGGTCCGGGAAGACCTCCCCCTCGCCGACGGTCACGCCGGTCAGCGTGACGCGGTAGTGGTTCGGGCCGAGATCCAGGTCGTCGCGGATGTGCACCGGCTGGATCAGGAAGCCCAGTTCCTGGGAGAGCTTGCGTCTTACGCCCTTGATGCGCCCCATCAGCTGTCCGCCCTGGCTGCGGTCCACCAGCGGGATCAGCCGATAGCCGACCTCCAGGCCGACCAGGTCGACCGGGGGCACGTCCTCCCACGACAGGTCGCGCAGCTCGGGGCTCGAGGGCGGGCCGGAGGTCACCACCGGCTCCAGGTCCGCCGCCTCCGCGGCCCGGCGCTGGGCGGTGAGGTAGGCGCTCGAGGCCATCAGGCCGGCGAGCGAGACGAAGACCATGTTCGGCATCCCCGGCACCAGGCCGAGGGAACCGACCACGCCCGCGGCGACATACATCGCCTTCGGGGTCTCGAACATCTGCTGGAAGACCTGCCGGCCCATGTCCTGGGAGGCGGAGACGCGGGTGACGATGATCGCGGTGGCCGAGGACAGCAGCAGCGACGGGATCTGCGCCACCAGTCCGTCGCCGATGGTCAGCAGCACGTAGTTCGTCGCCGCGTCCTCCAGGGCCATCGCGTGCTGCATGGTGCCGATCACCAGACCGCCGATCACGTTGATCGCGAGGATCAGGATGCCGGCGATCGCGTCGCCGCGCACGAACTTGCTCGCACCGTCCATCGAACCGTAGAAGTCCGCCTCCTGCGCCACCTCGTCGCGGCGCCGGCGCGCCTCGTCCTGCGAGATCAGGCCCGAGTTCAGATCCGCGTCGATGGCCATCTGCTTCCCGGGCATCGCGTCCAGGGTGAAGCGCGCACTGACCTCGGACACCCGCCCGGCGCCCTTGGTCACCACCACGAAGTTGATGATCACCAGGATCAGGAACACCACCAGGCCGACCGCGTAATTGCCGCCCACCACGAAGTCGCCGAAGGCCTGGATCACGTTGCCCGCCGCCTCGGTCCCGGTGTGCCCGTTCAGCAGGATCACCCGCGTGGAGGCGACGTTCAGCGCCAGGCGCAGCAGCGTGGCCACCAGCAGCACGGTGGGAAAGACCGCGAACTCGAGCGGACGCGGGGTGTACACCGCGACCAGGATCACCACCAGGGACAGCGCGATGTTGAAGGTGAACAGCACGTCGAGCGCCAGCGGCGGCAGCGGGATCACCAGCATGGTGAGCAGCGCCATCAGCAGCAGCGGCGTGACCATGCCGGCCTTGCCGACGTGTCGAAGGGCGTTCGCGAAGGCGTTCATCGATCAGTCCTCTGGCGGGCGCGCGCGCCGCTGCAGCTCGTCGGGCACGGGAAGGTCGGTCGGCGGTTCGGGCTGGCGCGCGCCCGCCTGGCCGGCGGTCCGCAGCTGGTAGACGTAGGCCAGCACGTGGGCCACCGCGACGTACAGCCCCGCCGGAATCTCCTGGTCCACGCGGGTGCTGAAGTACAGGGCCCGGGCCAGCGGCGGCGCCGAGAACAGCGGCACCCCCGCCGCACGGGCCCGTTCGCGGATCTCGGCCGCCACCAGGTCCGCGCCCTTGGCCACGACCCGCGGCGCCCGCATGCCCTCCTGGTCGTAGCGCAGCGCCACCGCGTAGTGCGTCGGGTTGGTGACCACCACGTCCGCCTTCGGCACCTCGGCCATCATGCGCCGCGACGCCATCTCCTGCTGGGTCTGCCGGATCCGGCTCTTGACCTCGGGCTTGCCCTCGGTCTCCTTGAATTCGTCCTTGACCTGCTGCTTGGTCATGCGCAGCTCCTTGTGGTGGTTCCAGAGCTGGAAGGGCACGTCCACCAGCGCGACCAGGATCAGGGTCGCGGACAGGGTCAGGAAGGTCCAGCCGATCATGTAGCCCGCGTGCATCAGCCCGCGCTCCAGCGGCTGGTGCCCGAGTCCGATCAGCGAGTCCGAGAGCTGCCACAGCAGCGCGCCGGAGATTGCCGCGATCAGCACGAACTTGACCAGTGTCTTGCCGAACTCCATCAGCCCCTGCAGCGAGAAGATGCGCTTCAGGCCCGAGCCCGGGTTCAGCTTGCTCCACTTCGGCGCCGCCGCCTTGGCCGAGAACCGGCCGCCGCCCAGTGCGACCGGGCCGAGCACGGCGGCGATCATCAGCACCAGGAACAGCGGCAGGAGCATCACGAGCCCCTCGGTGATGCGCATCTGCAGCATCGTGTGCAGCGCGCCGGGATCGAACAGCAGCTCGCGTTCCAATGTCCAGCTGCGCCGCAGGATCTCCTGCAGACCCGCGAAGATGGGTCCGCCCATCAGCAGCAGACCCCCGGCACCCGCGAGCAGCACCAGGGTGGTGTTCAGCTCGCGCGAGTTCGCGACCTGCCCCTTCTCCTGGGCCTCGCGCAACCGCTTCGGGGTCGGTTGCTCGGTCTTCTCCTGGGAGGTGTCGTTCTCGGCCATCGCCTAGCGCCCGGTGGTCTGACCGATCAGCGTGAAGCCGTCGGCGAGGAGTTCGGTGAACTGCGGCACCAGTACCGGCAGCGTGAGCAACAGCAGCACGAAGCCGAGCAGGATCATCATCGGGAAACCCACCGCGAAGATGTTCAGCTGCGGCGCCGCGCGCGTGACCACGCCCATGGCAAGGTTCACCAGCAGCATGGCGGCCACCGCAGGCAGGGCCACCAGCAGCCCGTAGACGAACATGGTGCTGCCCCAGCTCACCAGGGCCCAGAGATCCGCCCGCACGATCCCGTCGACCGCGATGGGCATGCTGTGGAAGCTCATCAGGGTCAGTTCGATCAGCGCCACGTGACCGTTCAGCGCGAGAAAGATCAGCGTCGACATGATCACGAAATAGCTGGAGACCACGGGGACCTGCACGCCCTGCTGCGGGTCCATCATCGACGCGAAGCCGAGGCCCATGGACAGCGCGATGGTCTCGCCGGCCTGCGTCATCGCGCTGAAGACCATCTGCAGCACGAAGCCGATGGTCAGGCCGATCAGGATCTGCTGCACGCTGATCACCAGCCCGGCGAGACTCAGGGGCTCCACCGCCGGCGGCAACGGGATCAGCGGCGCCACGATCAGCGCGAGCAGCAGGGCGAAGGCGAGCCGGATCCGCACCGTCACCATGCGCGCGCCGAACAGCGGCGCGGCGATCAGCATCGCGCCAATCCGCAGGAAGGGCCACAGGAGCGACCCGACCCAGGCGGTGATCTCGGCGGTGGTGAAGTGCATCCTCGCGGTCTCCCGGGTGCCCGTCTAGCCGATCATTCCGGGGATCGCCTCGTACAGGCGCAGCGTGTAGTCGACGACCAGGCCCAGCATCCAGTTGCCGGCAAGCGCCAGCGCCACGAACATCCCCAGCAGCTTCGGGATGAACGACAGGGTCATCTCCTGGATCTGGGTGGCGGCCTGGATCATGCCGATCGCCAGCCCGACCGCCAGCGCGGTCAGCAGCACCGGCGCGCTCAGCAGCACCATCACCAGCAGTGCCTCGCGTCCGATCTCGACGACGGTCTCGGGGGTCATGATCGGGTCACCTCCTGGCAACGGCTGCCGCCGGCGCGAATGCCGCGGCGGGGTTCATGTGAAGAAACTGGAGGCGAGGGTGCCCATGATCAGCGCCCACCCGTCCACCAGCACGAAGAGCATCACCTTGAAGGGCAGCGAGATGATCAGCGGCGAGAGCATCACCATGCCCATCGACATCAGTACGCCGGCCACCACGAGATCGATGATCAGAAACGGGATCAGGATCAGGAAGCCGATCTGGAAGGCGGTCTTCAGCTCACTGGTCACGAAGGACGCGATCAGCAGCGTGAAGGGCACGTCGTCCGGAGACTCGAAACCGTCGCGTCCGCTGATGCGGGCGAACATCGCGAGGTCGTTCTCGCGGGTCTGGGCCAGCATGAATTCGCGGATCGGACCGCTCGCCTCGACCACCGCCTGTTCCGGACCCAGCTGCTCCTGCATGTAGGGTTCCACCGCGGCCGAGTGGACCCGGTCGAAGACCGGCGTCATCACGAACAGGGTCAGGAACAGCGCCAGTCCGATCAGGACCTGGTTGGAGGGGGTCTGCTGGGTCCCGAGGCCCTGGCGCAGCAGGGCCAGCACGATGATGATCCGGGTGAACGAGGTCAGCATGATCAGACCGGCCGGCAGCAGGCTGAGCAGGGTCATCAGGATCAGGATCTGCAGCGTGACCGAGTAGGTCTGCTCGCCCTCGGCGCCGGTGGTCACGTTCAGCACCTCCAGACCCGACTGCCCCCAGGCCGGCTGGATCGAGACACCCAGCAGGAGCAGCACCGGCAGCACGAAATTGCCGAGCCTCATGGCGTCTGCTCCCGGTTCAGCGCCGCGCGCAGGCGGCGGGCGAAGGGGGAGTCCGAGCGCGCGGCGCCCTCCTGCGCAGCCCGGCCCTCGACGCGGATCGGCTCCTCCAGCACGTGCAGGGCCTGCACGCGGCCCGGGGCCACGCCGACCAGCAGCTGCCGTTCGCCCACCTGGACCAGCACCATGCGCTCGCGCGAGCCCAGGGAGATGCCTCCCAGCACCCGGAAGTCGCTGCCCAGGCGCGACTGCACCCCCCCGACCCGGCGCATCAGGAAGGCCAGGACCAGGATGGCCGCGATCACCACGATCAGCCCCACCAGCAGCTGCGCCAGATAGGCGGCGTCGATTCCGGCGCCGGCGGGGACCGGCCATGCGCCCCCGGAGGCCTCGGCCGCCAGCGTGCCCGGAAGCAGCACCGCGACCACCGCGGCCGCGGCACGGGCCCCGCGGCGCCGATGCGCGGCGCCGGGCCACCGTCTGTTGCCGGGAACCGTCATCACTTCAGCTTCTTCACGCGCTCGGCGGGGCTGATCACGTCGGTGAGCCGGATGCCGAACTTCTCGTTGACCACCACGACCTCGCCGTGCGCGATCAGTGTGCCGTTCACGAACACGTCCAGCGGTTCCCCGGCCAGCCGGTCCAGTTCGACGATCGATCCCTGGTTGAGCTGCAGGAGGCTGCGGATCGCGATTCGGGTTCGCCCGATCTCCGCGGAGAGGGTCACCGGGATATCCAGCACCACCTCCAGGTTCGCTTCGTCCCTCTTCCCCGAGACCGGGGGCTCATCGGCCAGCGATTCGAAGCTCGCCTTCTCGAAGGACTCGCGTTCCGGAGCGCGCGCCCCGGTGTGACCGGCGCCGTCATCCTGGGGGCCCCTGCGGGACGCGGAGGCGTCGACCGGCGGTTCCTGTCCGGTGTCCTGGTTCTTGTCGTCGCTCATGACTCGTGATCCTCTGAATGGTCAGTTCGAGCGCGATATGCGCTCGGTCACCTGGATGGCGTTCCTGCCGCCGGAGATCCCGAAGCGGCCGCGGGCGACGGGTATGCCCTCCGCGCGCAGCAGGTGCTGCCGGGGGAGTTCCACCGGGATGATGTCGCCCGCCTTCAGCCGCATCACCTGCCCCAGCGTCAGGCTGGCCTCCGTCAGCAGCGCCACGGCCTCGACCTCGGCGGTGTCCAGTTCGTCGCGCAGGCCGCGGACCCAGCGCTGGTCCTGGTCCGGACGGTCGCTCTGGAAGCCGGCGTCGAGCACCTCGCGAATCGGTTCGATCATGAAATAGGGGAAGGTCACGTGGAGGTCGCCGCCGCCGCCATCGAGGTCGACCCGGAAGCTCATCACCATCACCACCTCCGACGGGCTCACGATGCCGGTGTACTCCGGATTCACCTCCGAGCTGACATACTCGAAATCGAGCTCGATCACCGGCGTCCACGCCTTCTTCAGGTCGGTGAAGACCTGATCCAGCATCACCCGGATCACCCGGATCTCGGTCGCGGTGAACTCCCGGTCCTCGATCTTCGCGCTGTAGCGGCCATCGCCGCCGAAGAAGTTGTCGACCAGGATCGAGACCAGCTGCGGGTCCAGCACGAACAGGGCCGTCCCGTGCAGCGGGCGGACCTTCACGGTATTCAGGCTGGTCGGCGCGGCCAGGGAGTGGACGTACTCCGAGAACTTGGTCATATGCACGCCGTTCAGCGCGATCTCCGCGTTTCGGCGCATCAGCCGGAAGAGGCTGATGCGCAGGAAGCGGGCGAAGCGCTCGTTGATCATCTCCAGCGTGGGCATCCGTCCTCGGACGATGCGCTCCTTGCTGGTGAAGTCGTAGGGGCGCGCGATTCCGTCGCGGGCCTGCAGGTCCGTCTCGGTGTCCACCTCGCCGCTGTCGACGCCCTCTAGCAGGGCGTCGATCTCTTCCTGGGAGAGCAGTTCTTCGGGTGCCATCGCGGCCTCACTGCATCACGAAGGAGGTGAAGTAGATCGACTCGACCCCGGGATCCCCGGTGCTGCGCTCGAGTACGGCCCGGATCGTCTCGAGCATCTCCTGGCGCGTCTGCTCCTTGCCCTCCGCGCTGTTGAGCTGCTCGTAGTTCTTGCCGCTGAGCAACATGATCAGGTCGTTCCGGATCATCGGGCTGTGCTGATCCACCGCCTCCATCGCCTTCGGATCGCGCAGCGCCATCACCACGCCCACCTGCACGAAGCGGATGCGCCCCGGTCCCTCGATGTTGCCGAGCAGCTCCGGCTCGAGGGCCTTGTAGACCAGCGGCCGCTTGGTCTCCGCGGCGGCCGGATCGGCCAGCTCCTGGTCGCCGCCGAGGGCGAAATAGAGGACACCGCCGACGGTGCCGCCGCCCAGCAGAACCACCACCAGGATCACCACCACCCACTTCAGCGCCCTGCCCTTCGGTTGCGCCGCCTCCGTGCCCTCGGCCAGGTTCAGATCGTCTTTTTCCGCCATGTCGCTCCCACCCCTTCTACACTGCAAGGGGTGGAGCAAATGACGTGCCAGTCACTCGGATAGGAGGATTGGCATTGTTTTTCAGATGGATGGCGGATCAATCCAAGCCGTCCGTCGAGGTTTTGACGGGCGCCGGCCGGGGCGGGTGCCGGAATGCCGGCGCGTGGCGTGGAGTCGCTGCAGTGCCCCGGGGCATGCAAGCGCAAGCCTATGGAGTGCGGCGGCTTGCGGCCGCCTTGCCCTGCAGGAGGCTCGCCTCCTGCCACGAAGGCAGGCCTCCGGACACCGGAGGAAAGATTTGCGACTCGGTGCGGGCCACGCTGGGCGTGCGGGCCCGCCAGGCGCTGTCGCAGCGTCCCGTTGCGGCCCCCCCGCGGGACGCCGTGAATACCTCCCTGTAGGCTTGACGGCAGCATCCCTGCTGCCGACACCCGCGGGGGACCGCACCGGGACGCCACTCGACCCACGGACCCCCGGTCGCAAGAGCGGTCCGACGCCCTCGGCCCCAGACCGCAATGCGCCGGCCCTCACCCCGACGATGGACCCCCTCCCCCGCTTGCGGGGGAGGGGGGAAATCAGGCGTAGTAGTCGACCAGACCCTGGACAGCCGGGGGCCCGGACCGGGTTGCGCCGGCATCCGCTTCCCCGGCGCTGCCGTCCGCTGTGCCGGGCAACTGCGCCCCGTGCCCGCGGCTGCCGTCGGTGCCCCCCCGCTCCCTGCCGTCCTCGCTGACATTCACGTCGCCGAGGTTCAGGCCGCTCTCGGCGAACATCTCGCGCAGCCGCGGCAACGCCGCCTCCACCGCCTCGCGCGTCGTCGCCTGGGGCGCGATGATGTTCAGGTGCGTGCGATCGCCGTCCACCTGCAGGCGGACCTCCAGCGGTCCGAGGTGGGGCGGGCTGAGCTTCAGCTCCGCGGCCTGCAGGTTCTGGTTGACCATCCAGCGGATCCCGTTGCCGAGTGCCCGGTCCCAGCCGGGCTGCTGGAGCGGCACATCCACATGGAAGATCCGGGCGCCGGGGGCGCTGGCCGATCCGGGCTGACTGCCGGTGGCGGCATCGCCCGGGGCGGTCGTGATCCCCGCGGTCGATGCCGCCTGCGGTCCGGCATCCGCAAGCCGCGCCTCGAGCAGGCCGCGCATGGAGGCGGCGTCGCCGGCGCCGGCACCCGGCAGCCCCGCGGCAAGCGCGGCATCGGGCAGGCGCGCGTCCGCGAACAGCGCGGAGAATCCGGGCAGCGGTCCCGCCGCCGTCTCGGTGCCCGGACCGCCGGTCACGACCCCCGGCAGGAGGGAGAATGGCGCCGCCGCAGCTGGCCGCGCGTCCACGGGCGGCGCCGCGGACCCACCCTGCAGTCCGGCGAGCATCTCGCCGAGCCGGGCCCGAAGCGCGGCCAGGTCGTCGCCGGTGCCTTCGCCGGCCGCGGCCGGGCGACCGGCGGCGGCCGCGTGCAGGGCCGCCGCCAGCAGCTCGAGGGGATGGGTGCCCTCGCCCCCCGCGATCGAATCCGGCTGCAACAGGTCGGACTCCAGCCCGAGACCCGGTGGAAGCGGCAACGCGCTGCCGTCTTCCGGCAGCCCATCGCCGCCGAGCTCCGCCGCCAGCAGGGGCGTCAGATCCTCGACCGAGACGTCCTCCGGCAGGGCCGCGGCGACCGCCTCCAGCTGCTCCAGCTGCGCCGCCAGCCGGGTCCAGAAATCGCCCCCGGGCGCCCCGTCCCGCCCCTGTGGCGCGACGCCGAGGTCATCCAGGGCCTGCAGCAGCTGGGAGGGCAGGTTTGTCGGGAGTGCTGATGTCTGCATCGGATTGTTCCAGGACAGGGACCGCGTCACGCCGGTCGTGCGCCGGGGTTCACCGGCAGGACCGCCGGGTCTTCCACCAGCGGTATCCAAGTTTCATGCCACACGCGGCCGGCCTCAGCGTCGCCGGGACCCGATGCGCTGACCGAACTCGTCGCTCTCGGCCTGGTCGCGGCGCTTCTCCTCCAGGTGTTCCTCCTCCTGGAAGCGCTCCATCGCCTTGCCCACCGCGTCCTGGTGCACCCGGCACTCGGTCCAGTGGCCGCGGCTCTGCTCGAGTTCGGCGCGCGCCCGCTCCACCCGCGCCGCCTGTTCCTCGATGGCCTCGTTCAGCCGGGACAGGAACAGTCGATAGTCGCGGACATTCAGGCCGATCCACTCCGCGCCGTCCTCGAAGCGGCTGGCATAGTCGCCCCGGTACTCGGTCAGCTGCTCCAGCCGGCGCAGCTGTTCCTCCAGCGCCCGCTGACGCTCGCCGAGGGTTCGCGCGGCGTCCTGCTGGCGGCTCTCGGCCACCCGGGCGACGGGTTGCATGCGTTTCGAGCGTGTCATCGTCTTCTGAAGGCTCCCTGGTCAAGGCTGGTGGTTCACGGGTTGGCCGGCACTGCCTGGCCATCGTCGGTCGCGGATGCGGATTCCTCGCCGCCGGTCAGGGCGTCGAGCTGCCGGACGCTCTCGCGGAAGGCGACCGGCTCGCGCATGTCCTGCTGCAGATAGGCCTCCAGCCGCGGGAAGTATTCGATCGCGGCGTCGACGCGGGGATCGGAACCCCGCTGGTACGCCCCGACGCTGATCAGGTCCCGGTTGTGCTGGTAGGTGGCGTAGACCTGCTTGAACAGGCGCGCGGCCTGGATCTGGCCCGGGTCGGCGATCTCGTTCATCAGACGGCTGATGGAGGCCTCGATGTCCACCGCGGGGTAGCGCCCCGACTCGGCGATGCGGCGCGACAGGACCACGTGGCCGTCCAGGATCGCGCGGGCGGCGTCGGCAATCGGGTCGTTGTGGTCGTCGCCCTCGGTCAGCACCGTGTAGAAGGCGGTGATCGAGCCCTGATTCCGTTCCCCGTTGCCCGCGCGCTCCACCAGCTGGGGCAGTCGTGCAAAGACCGACGGCGTGTAGCCCTTGGTCGCGGGCGGCTCGCCGATCGCCAGCGCGATCTCGCGCTGCGCCTGGGCGAACCGGGTCAGCGAGTCCATCAGCAGCAGTACGTTGCGCCCGCGGTCGCGGAAGTGTTCGGCAATGGAGGTCGCAAGCATCGCGCCGTGCAGGCGCATCAGCGGCGAGTGATCGGCGGGCACCGCCACCACGACCGCGCGGGCCATGCCCTCGGGTCCGAGGATGTTCTGGACGAACTCGTTCACCTCGCGGCCCCGTTCGCCGATCAGCCCGACCACGGTGATGTCCGCCTCCGTGTAGCGCGTCATCATCCCGAGCAGCACGCTCTTGCCCACGCCGCTGCCTGCGAACAGTCCCATGCGCTGTCCCCGCCCGACGGTCAGCAGCCCGTTGATCGCCCGCACCCCGACGTCCAGGGGTTCGTGGATCGGGTGGCGCGCCAGCGGGTTGATCGGCCGTCCGTCCAGCGACGCGCGTTCCTCGCAGGCCAGCGGCCCGCGTCCGTCCAGCGGCCGCCCGGTACCGTCCAGCACGCGCCCGAGGAGACCCTCTCCGACCAGCACCTCCCGGTTGTGCTGGGTCGGGATCACCCGGGCACCGGGCGTCATGCCGCTGATCGATCCCACGGGCATCAGGTAGACCCGCTCCCCGGCGAAGCCGACCACCTCGGCCTCCACCTCGGCACCACCCATGCCCACCACGCGGCAGCGCCCCCCGACCGGAATCTGCAGGCCCTCCGCCTCCAGCGTCAGCCCCACCATGCGCACCAGCCGGCCCTCGGCGGTGAGCAGCGTCGCGCGCTCCGCCCGCCGCCGGAAGCGGCCCAGCGACTCGCCCAGCGCGGCGGTGCGGCGCTCCGGATCCAGGGCGGCGGGGAGCGTCACAACCCAGCCTCCGGGCCGGTGTCCTTCGGCCTGTCGGTGCGCCGTTCCGGCGCCTGCCCGTCCTCACGGCGTTCGCCGCCCCACATCCCGGCGATCACGGCATTGAGCCGGCTCTCCACCGTTGCATCCACGCGGGAGGTGTCCGTCTCCAGCCAGGCCCCGCCCCGGGACAGGGTCGGATCCTCGAACACCTTCCAGGGCTGCTCCAGTTCGGACAGGTGCAGGGCCTCGCGCACGATGCGCGCGTCCTCGGGATGCAGGTGCAGCCGCACCCGACGATCGGAACTGGGCAGCAGCGCGAAGGCCTCGCGCACCGCGGCGACGATCTGGCCGGGCTCGGTGCGCAGCTCGCGCCGCACCAGCTGGCGGGCCACGGTGACCGCGAGGGTCACCAGTTCCTGCTCCAGGCGCCGGTCCAGGCCCTCGACGGACGGCACCAGGGAATCGAGCACGCGCGCGAGGTTCTCGGCCTCGGCCTGCACGGCCGCGAAGCCCTCGCGCCGGCCCGCCGCCTCGCCCTCCCGGAAGCCCTCCTCGCGCGCCTCCTGCTGGATCCGCTCGATCTCTTCGATGGTCATCGGCGGCGGCGCCGCGGCCTCGGCCGGCTCGGCGGCGGCCGCCGGGACCGCCGCGTCCCCGGACGGCTGCGCGCGCTCGTCCCTGGCCGGCGGCCGCCGGACCGGGTCGCCCACCTCCGGTGCCTGCCAGCGCCTCACCGCGTCGCCGGAATCGCCGTCCATCACCTGTCGCTCCATCTTCATCCCTTCCTCACCGGATCGCCGCATGCCGGCCGGGCAAGGCCATCCGGCGCGGGTTCAGAGCCGCGCCCGGGACCGGCCCGGAGCCGCTCAGACAAACTCCTCGCCTCCCTTGCCGCCGAGCATGATCTCGCCGTTCTCGGACATGCGCCGCGCCACGGTCAGGATCTCCTTCTGCGCCGACTCGACCTCGCTGAGCCGCACCGGGCCGCGCGCGTCGAGGTCGTCGCGCAGCATCTCCGCCGCGCGCTTCGACATGTTGCGGAAGATCTTCTCGCGGACCGGCTCGTCGGCCCCCTTCAGCGCCAGCACCAGCGAGTCGCTGGTGATCTCGCGCAGCAGGGTCTGGATGCTGCGGTCGTCCACCTCGAGCAGGTTGTCGAAGACGAACATCAGATCCTCCACCTGCTGCGACAGGCCCTCGTCCGTCTCGCGGATGCGCTCGATGATCTCGGCCTCCTGGGACGGATCCATGAAGTTCAGGATCTCCGCCGCGCTCTTCACGCCGCCAACGGCCGAGGCCTGGGCGGTCGGATCCCCGGCGAACTGCTGCTCCAGGATCTCGTCGAGCTGCTGCAGCGCGGTGGGCTGGATGTCGTCGAGGCTGGCCACCCGCATCAGGATGTCCGACTGCAGCTGCGGCGGCAGCAGACCCAGCACCTCGGCCGCGTGGTCGGGGTCGAGATAGGACAGCACGATGGCCACGATCTGCGGGTGCTCCTTGCGGATCACCCCGACGACGGCGCGCGGGTCCATGCGCTTGAGCGCCTCCAGACCCTTGGAGTTGCGGCCGAGCAGGATGCGGTTGATCAGTCCGCCGGCCTTCTCCTCGCCCAGCGCCGAGTTCAGCACATTGCGGATGTACTCCTCCGAACCGACGCCCAGCGCGGTCTCGTTGCCGACCGCCCGCACGAACTCGTCGAGCACCTCGCCCACCTCGGTCCGGGACACGTTGCTCAGGTTGGCCATCGCGGTACCGAGGCGCTGCACCTCCTTCGGACCCATGTGCCGCAGCACCTCGGCGGCCGCCTCCTCGCCGAGACTCATCAGGAAGACGGCGGCGCGCTCGCCGCCGCTGCGTGAACCGTGATCAGACTGCTCCGCCATCGCTCGCCATCCAGTTCTTCATCAGTTGCGCCACGCGCCGGGGGTCCTCGCGCACGATGTTGCGCGCCGCCTCGAGGTTGTTGTCGTAGCTGCGTTGGGCCGCCTGGGGCCCGGCGAGCGCCTTGTGCGCCTCCTGCCCGACCCCGGGGGCCTCCGCGGTGCCGACCGCGCCCGCGCCCTCGTCGGTCAGCGCGAGGCGCGCCAGGTCCTCTCCTTCCTGTCGGGATGCGACACCGCGCTCCGCCAGCGACCGCAGCAGCGGACGCACCACCGTCAACGCCAGCACCACCACCATGATCACCGCGAGCACGGTCTTGGTCAGGTCCATGACCCAGGGCTCCTGCCACAGCGGGGCCTCGGGCAGCGGCTCGGGCGTCTCCACCGGCCGGAAGGAGGCATTGATCACGTTCACGCTGTCGCCGCGCTCGGCGTCGAAGCCGACCGCCTCGCGCACCAGGGTGGTGATCCGTGCCATTTCGTCGTCGCTCAGCGGGCCGCGTTCGAGCACGCCCTCCGCGTTGGGACGCTCCTGGTGATCCACCACCACGGCCACCGACAGCCGCTGCACGCCGCCCGGCGCCTCCCGGATGTGGCTCACGGTGCGGTCGAGCTCGAAGTTCCGCACCGAGCGCCGGCTCACCGAACCCGGCTGATCCTGCTGGACCCCGGCCTCACCGGCCTCGCCGATCACGCCGGTCTCCGGCGGCTGGTTGGACAGGGCGCCGGGCACGCCCGCCATCCCGCGGTCGCGGCGCTCGTCCTCGGAGATCTGTTCGCTGCGCACCGCCGAACGCTCCGGGTCATAGGCCTCGGTGGTGCGCTCGACGCGCGAGAAGTCCACTTCGGCGGCCACCTGCGCGCGGATCGCGTCGCTCCCGACGATCGGGCTGATGATGTCCATGATCCGCCGCACGTAGCCCTCTTCCAGGCGGCGCGTGAAGTCCAGCTGCCGGCCGCTCCCGGCAAGCCCGTCCATGTGGCTGTGGGGCTGGGTCAGCAGACGCCCGCGCTGGTCCACCACCGTCACGTTCTCGGGATTCAGGTCGGGGATGCTGGACGAAACCAGGTGCACGATGCCGGCGGCCCGGCCCTCGTCCAGCGAGCGGCCGGCATAGAGGTTCACCAGCACCGACGCCGTCGGCTGGCTGCGCTCGCGCACGAAGACCGACTGACGCGGGAGGGCGAGATGCACGCGCGCGCTCTCGACGCTGTTGAGCGTGGCGATGGACCGTGCCAGTTCCCCCTCGATCGCGCGGTGGTAGCGGGCATCCTCGATCAGGCGGCTGGTGCCCAGCCCCTGGTCCTTTTCCAGCAACTCGAAGCCGAACCCGGAGGCCTTCGGCAGGCCCTCGGTCGCCAGCTTGAGCCGCGCCTCGTGCAGCTGCGCGGCGGGAACCTGCACCGCGCCGGAGACCGGATCGAGCCGGAACGGGACCCCGCTCTGTTCGAGGGCCTCCAGCACCTGGGCACTCTCCTGCTCCGGCAGATTCGGGAAGAGCACCACGTAATTCGGCCGCGTGAGCCAGAGCACGAGGCTCACCACCAGGGTGAGGGCCGCCGCAAGCGCCACGATCAGCCCGATCTGGCGTTCAAGCGGCAGGCTCACAAGCCCGCGGAACTGGTCGTTGATGACTGCGAGTGAGCTGGCCATGGTTGCGCTTCCGTCCTCCGTTCAGAAAGGTCCCGTTCAGACCTGCATCCGCATGACTTGCTGATAGGCGGAAAGCAGGCGGTTGCGCACCTGGTTGACCGCCTCGAAGGAAACGCTCGACTTCTGCGACGCCACCATGACCTCCACGAGGCTGACATTGGGGTCACCGGTCTCAAAGGCCTTGCGGAGGTCGCTCGCGGCGCTCTGCGTCTCGCTGACCTGATCGAGGCTCTGCTTGAGCAGGTTGGCGAAGTCCGGGCGCCCGGCCTCGGTGGGCGCCGCGCCCTCGAGGCCGGCGCTCTGCGCCAGGGCCCGCATCTGGGCCAGGACCTGGTTGATCTGCATATCGCTCATCTCTAATCCCTCGACATCACATTGGCTGTTTTCTTCAGGCTATTGTTTTTCAGAATACAGACTCAGGGAATCGCGAGTCCTGCCTCGCGCAGCCGGGCCAGCTTGTAGCGCAGCGTGCGCGGGCTGATGCCCAGGCGCGCGGCCGCGTCCTTGCGGCTGCCGCGCTCGGCGTGCAGCGCGCCCAGGATCAGCTGTTCCTCGCGGGTGCGCAGGCCATCGCCGAGCACCCGGATCTCGGGCGCCGCGGCCACCGCGGCCTCCCCGTCGCCCGGCGCCACGGTGTCCAGCCGGATGCTGGCGGCGTCGATGCCCCGGCCCGAGCGCAGGATCAGCGCCCGCTGCAGCACGTTGTCGAGCTCGCGCACGTTGCCTGGCCAGGCATGGCTCATCAGCTGCGCGGCCGCGCAGGGCATCAGCTCGGGCGCCTCGATGCCGCGCCCCTGGCGGGCCAGGAAGTGCCGCGCGAGCGGCAGGATGTCGCCCGGACGGTCCCGCAGCGGCGGGATCGTCAGCGGGAAGACGCTGAGACGGTAGTAGAGGTCCTCGCGGAAGCGGCCTGCCTGCACCTCGGCGCGGAGGTCCCGGTTCGAGGTGGCGAGCACGCGCACATCCAGCGCGATCGGGCGCTTGCCGCCCAGACGTTCGACCTCGCGCTCCTGCAGCACCCGCAGCAGCTTGCCCTGCAGCGCGAGGTCCATCTCCGAGATCTCGTCGAGGAGCAGGGTGCCGCCTTCGGCGAGCTCGAACTTTCCGGGCCGGGCCTCGTGGGCACCGGTAAAGGCGCCGCGTTCGTGGCCGAACAGCACCGCCTCCAGCATGTTCTCGGGGATCGCCGCGCAGTTGATCGCAACGAACGGGCCCGCCGAGCGCCGCGAGCGGGTGTGCAGGTAGCGGGCGAAGACCTCCTTGCCCACGCCGGACTCGCCGTTCAGCATCACGGTGACCTCGGAGCCCGCGACGCGCGTGGCGAGTTCCAGCAGCTCCAGGCTGCGCGGATCCTCCAGCACCGGTCCGTCCGGCCCGCCGCCGTCGATGCCGAACTGCCGGACCCGGTCCGCGACCGCGCCGGCGCCGAAGGGCTTCACCAGGAAGTCCGTGGCCCCCGCGCGCATCGCGGCCACCGCGGTCTCGACGCTGCC